>JBCCXY010000004.1:0-73836 GCA_039190895.1 Pseudomonadota bacterium
CCGCCGAAAGCACCAGCCTCATCGCCCATTTCGCGGTCGGCCTTCTGCACAAGGCAGGCGTGCCCGATACGTCCCTGATCCTCGTCCCAGGCATTGGCGCCACGGTCGGCCCGATCCTCTGCTCTGACCCCAAGGTGTCCGGCATCTGCTTCACCGGCTCCACCGCCACCGCGCAATCCATCCACCGCACCATGGCCGCCCACCTTGACCCCGGCGCCCCGCTGATCGCCGAAACAGGCGGCCTCAACGCCATGATCGTCGACAGCACCGCGCTGCCCGAACAGGCGGTCCGCGACGTCATCGCCAGCGCCTTCCAATCCGCCGGCCAACGCTGCTCGGCCCTGCGCTGCCTCTACGTCCAGGACGACATCGCCGACACCTTCACCGAAATGCTCTTCGGCGCCATGGACGCCCTGACCGTCGGAGACCCCGGCTCCCCCGCCACCGATGTCGGCCCCGTCATCGACCAGGCCGCCCATGACCGCATCACGGCCCACATCGCGCGCGGCACGATCCTCCACCAAACCCCCGCCCGACCGGGCCAGTTCGTGCCCCCGACGGTCCTCTCCATCCCCGGCATTGAGGCCCTGACCGAAGAAATCTTCGGCCCCGTCCTCCACCTCGCCACCTACCGCGCGGAGGACTTCGACGCCGTCATCCGCGGCATCAACGCCACCGGGTACGGGCTGACCTTCGGCATCCACTCCCGCATCGACGAGCGCGTGCAAGAGGTCATCCGCGACGTCCATGTCGGCAACCACTACGTCAACCGCAACCAGATCGGCGCCATCGTCGGCTCGCAACCCTTCGGCGGTCACGGCCTGTCCGGCACGGGGCCCAAGGCGGGCGGCCCCCTCTACCTCCCGCAATTCCAACGCGGCCCGGCGCAGGCGTCGTCCCAACAACTCCCCGGCCCGACCGGGGAATCCAACCGCTACACCGTCACCCCCAAACGCCACGTCCTCTGCCACGGCCCCGACGCCGCCGAAGACGTCGCCTGGGCCAAGTCGCTCGGCATCACCGCCGAGATCCACACCGGCGACGCAACAGACCTGGCCGACCGCGCACAGCTCGACCTCGTCATCGGCAGCGGCCCCGACCTCGCCCCCCTCCGCCGGGCGCTCGCCAACCGCGACGGCCCCATCGTCCAGGTACGCACCCGCGACACCGCCGCGCCCCTCTTGTTTCTGGAAACCGCCACCTGCATCGACATCACCGCCGCCGGGGGCAACGTCGATCTGCTGGGCGCCTAAGCGAGGCGCGCCCGCAAGGGCGCGACGAGCGACCCTACTGAGCCGACCGCTCCGCCCGACCCCCCCGGCGCAGCAACTTCAGCGCCGGAAGCGCGATCAGGATCAGCGCGATCACCGTGATCGGCCCCGCAATCGGCCGCGTGAAAAAGATCGACGGATCGCCCGACGACAACAGCAGCGACTGCCGCAACGTCGGCTCCGCAATCGGCCCCAGCACAATCGCCAGAACCGCCGGCGCCAGCGGATAATCGAACTTTCGCAAAAAGAACGCCCCGATCCCGAAGATCACCATCAGCCAGATATCAAACATATCCCGCGTCGCCGCATAGCCGCCCGCAATCGACAGCACGAAGATCATCGGCGCGAGGATCGTGAACGGCATCCGCAGCATCCAGATGAACAGCGGAATGAACGCCAGATTGATCAGCACAGCCGCCACGTTCGAGATATAGAAGGACCCGATCAGCCCCCACACGAACTCCGTCTCGTCCACGAACAGACGCGGCCCCGGCACCAGCCCCCAGATCACCATCCCGCCCAGCAGGATCGCCGTCGTCGGAGATCCCGGTATCCCCAGCGTCAGCATCGGCAACATCGACCCCGTGGATGCCGAGTTATTCGCCGACTCCGGCGCCGCCACGCCGTCCGGGTTCCCGGCGCCAAAACTCTCGGGCTTCCGCGACACTATCTTCGCCACGCCGTACGACATCAGCGACCCCGGCGTCGCCCCCGCCGCCGGCAGGATCCCCACGAAGAACCCCAACAGCGACCCAATCGTCGTCCCCTTCCAGCCCCGCTTTGTCGCCTCCTTGGCATCGCGCGCCATGCCCTTGACGGTCATCTTCGGGTTGGTCGTCGTCACCTCCCCCCGCGTCTGCTCGATGGTCCACAGCATCTCGCCGATGCCGTACACCCCGATGGCCAGCACGAGAAACCCGATCCCCTGCAGGAACCCGTTCATGTCAAACAGCACCAGCCGCGGCGCGCCCGAGATCTGATCGAACCCGATCGCCCCCAGCACCAGCCCAAAGCAGATCGAGAAGATCGTCTTGGGGATGTCGTCGCCGCCCAAGCCCACGAATGTGGCAAACGCCAACAGCATCAGCGCAAAGACCTCGGGCGGCCCAAACGACAACGCCAGATTGGCCAGAACCGGCGCAAACAGCGTGAACAGAATATTCGCGACCGTGCCCCCCACAAACGACGCCAGCGCGGCGGTCACCAGCGCCAGGCTTGCGCGCCCCTGTGTCGCCAACGGCTTGCCGTCAAACGTCGTGGCCACCGCTGTCGACGCACCCGGAATCCCCAGCGTGATTGACGAAATCGCCCCCCCGTACATCGCCCCGTAATAAATCGCGGCCAGAAAGATGATCGCCCCGCTCGGCGGCACGAGGAACGTGATCGGCAGCAAAATCGCCACACCGTTGACCGACCCCAAACCCGGCATCGCCCCGATGAACAGTCCCAGCGTCACGCCCACCAGAATGAGCATCAAGTTCAGGGGCTGCAGCGACAGCACCATGCCATCAGCGAGAAGGGACAGGACTTCCATGGTCTGGGTCTCGGGTCTGGGACGCGATCAGTAGATGATCTCGTACAGGATGTTGAAGACAGGGTCGGTGAAGGGCAGGCCGCTCGGCATGGTGATGCGCATCGCGCCCTCGAAAAAGAAAAAGAACCCGATGGGCACGGGGATCGCGATGGCCAGCGTGGTGAACCACGAATGGCGTCCGAGATACCGTATGTAATACAGCAGGAACACCATCATCGCGCCGTACATCGAGATGATGTTCACCAGCGCCACGAACACGATAATGCCGCCGCCCACCAGCAGCAGCATCCGCCATCCGTATTCATCCAGCACGGGTTCGTCCGATTGAGATGGCGGGCTCGTCCCGCGCCACCAGTTCAGCGCGATCATCCCGCAGGACAGCAGCATGATCGCCGACAGCCAGAACGGCCACGCGCCCCCGCCGGGGCCCTCATCGGCCACATAGCCGATGGGCAGTTCGGCGCTTTTCCACATGAAGTAAATCGAGAGAAGGGCCAGAATGCCCGCGGTGATGATCTCGCCCTTGCGCATCTTGGCCCTTCCCCAAAGTCATTTGCCCGCAAACGGGGCCGCAGATTTAGCCGTCGAGCGACTCGAGAAGCTTCTTGTGGTTCTCAACCTGCGTCGCCCAGTAATCGCGCTGCGCGTCAGCATCCATCCAAAGCGGCGACAGGCTTTCGGACGTCAGATAGCCCTGCCACTCCTCGCTCTCATAGATCTTGGTGAACAGGTCCTGATAATAGGCCGCTGCCTCGTCCGACATGCCCGGCGCGCCCACAACGGCCCGCTGGTTGTAGTACGAGAAGTCGTGCCCCCGCTCCTTCATCGTGGGAACGTCCGGATAGGCTGGCAGACGCTCATCCGAGAACGCGACGAGCGGCACGAAATCGCCCGCCTCATAGAAACCCTTCGCTTCCGCCGGGTTGTTCACCGTCGCCATGATCTGCTGACCAGCCAGGTCCTTGGCCACAGCACCACCGCCGTCATAGGGAATGTACTTGATGTCGAGCCCATAGGCGCCCGACATGTACGCGATCACAATGCTGTCTTCCTGACCGGCCCCGGTGCCGCCCATGACGAACTCACCGTTCATCGACTTCACCTTCTCGACATACTCGTCGAACGTGGTGATGCCACTGTCCTTGTGGACCCACAGCACGAACGGGTCGACGCCCATCATCGCCACTGGCGTGAAGGTCTGGATGTCGATGCCGAGGTTGTCCTGACGCAAGGGCGTCGTGAAGAACGAGTTCAGCGTCACCAGAATTGTGTGATCCGGGTCGCTCGCGCCGCTGACATGGATCAGCGCCTCGGCGCCCGAGCCGCCGCCCTTGTTGTTCGGCACCAGCGGGCGCGTGGTCATGTCGCCCTTCTCGGCCACTGACTGGACGAAACGGGCAATCTGGTCGGCGCCACCGCCGGGCCCGGCCATGATGACGAAATCAATAGGCTTGCGCGGCGTCCAATCCGCGGCCACAGCAGCCACCGGTAGGGCTGCAAGAGCCGTGGCGCAGGCCATGGAAATGAAAGTGCGTTTGGTAAGCGACATTTGGTCCTCCTTGTTCAGCGATCCACCGAGCGACGGGCGCACCCGAGTCGCCGTTTAACCAGCGGGTAACTATCTTTCGTAACTCCAATTTCAAGAAAAATTTTATTGCGTGCAAAAGTATACAATCCGACGGTTTGCCGCACTTGGGCAGAACGAAGTCCGCTCCGCTATGGCCTTGCGCCAACACAGAAAAGTCTATCGATTCCGTGGGGTTCTTTGAGACACCCCCGCCATTGCAGGGCCAAGCCACCTGTAGGGCGCGCTTTAGCGCAGCCCGGCCCTAGTGCGCCATCACAACCGCCATCTCGGCGCGATCCACAACAGCCTGCGTGTTTCCGCCGAACAACGTTTCCCGCTCATGGCTCACGCTGTAGGCGCCCATCAGCAGCAACTCCGCACCCGCACCCGCCGCTTCCTCCAACAGAACCGCACCGGGGTTCTGGGCCTCAAAGCGACGCACCGACGCCTTGATCTGACGCAGCGCGTAATAGGCGACGAGCTCGTCCGTCGAGGCCCCGTGCGGCACACCTTTGCCCCCACAAAGTACCGTCACCTCATCCGCCGCTTCCACAAGATCCAGCGTCAAGGCCACCATCCGCGCCGCCTCCAGCGACCCGTTCCACGCCACCGCCACATGCGCCGCGAAATCCGCAGGCGAGGTCACCTCAGGACACATCAGCACCGGACGCCCGGTCTGAAACAAGCCCGCCTTCAGCGTATTTGTACCTAGGTTCCGATCCCGATCCGGCTTTGCCACGACGATCAGATCCGCCAGCCGCCCCCAATGCCGGACAACATCCATCATCCGCCCGGTCTCTTCGATGAACTCCACCGAAGCCCGCGACCCGTTGGGCTGATCCGTCTCCGTCAGATCCAGCGCGCTCGCCACCTCGTGCAGCTTCTCCCGCAGCGCCGTTTCTTCTTGATTGGACAGTTCCGCCGCCTGGCTCACAATCGTGTCTCTCGCAAACTTCGGCAACGGGATCCCATAGGGAACCATCTCTTCCGGGCTGGGGCGGCAATGCGCCACCACGATATGCGCCCCGTGCCGATGCGCCAGCATTGCCGCATGCGACAGCACGACCTCACCCATGCCCTGCCCCCGCACAGGCACCAAGATCCTCCTCAACATCGCGTCCCTCCCTCGTCTTTCCGGGAACGTAGCGCGCGTTCCAACCCAAGTCATCTCAGACCCTATTGTCGCCCAATTCCCTCGTTAGCCATCTGCACCGACGAAACGGGAGACGCGGCTATGGCACACAGTTACACCGTAAGGCGCGGCGCCGGAGGTCGGATCAAGAACGCATTCGCTGGCCTGATACTCGGACCAATTTTGGTGTTCGCGTCGATCTGGCTTCTGTCGTGGAACGAACATCGCGCCTTCGAACGCACCCAGGCCCTCAAACACGGGCAAAAGATCGTCGTCGCCGGAAACGCCGAGGCCCCGTTCTCGGCGCTGGACGGCGCGCTTGTTCATTTCACCGGTAACCTCGTCGGGATCGAGCCGGTATCGGATGACGTTTTCGGCGTTGAAACAGATGCCGTCGCCCTGCGTCGCGACGTATGGATGTACCAATGGGTCGAAACCCGGCGCACGACGGATGACACAACGACCTACACCTATTCGAAGGAATGGAAGTCCCGACACATCGAATCCAGCGGCTTCCACCGGTCACGCGACTACGCGAACCCCCCGGAGTTCCCATACCCCGACCAAACCTGGCTCGCCGACGAAATCGACCTGGGCGCAGTCCCCCTCGGCGAAAGCATGCGTGCCGAGATCGACTTCTTCGAACCCATGCCACTGCCCGAAACCTCCGCCGTCTCAGGCTACACGCCGCAGGGGGAATGGCTATCCACCGTCGACGGCGAACCGCAGATCGGCGACACGCGCATCCGCTTCGAAATCGTCCCCGAAGGCCCGGCAAGCGCCGTTGGCCTGTTCGAACAAAACGCGCTTCTAAGCTATCAAACCGACTGGGGTCCCATCGCCCTGATCGAAATCGGGATCCGATCGTCGGATGAGCTCTTTGAGCAGGCCCACCGTGAGAACCTGATCACGACATGGCTGTATCGCTTCGGCGGCGTCATTCTGGCTGGCATCGGCTGCGCGATCTTCGTGTCGCCGCTGACGACCATCGTCGGCTTCGTCCCACTTATCGGCCCCCTGATCCGCAGCCTGGGTGGCGCGATGGCCTTCGGCGTAGGCGCCATGATCGCGATCTGCACCATCGCCGTCGCATGGTTCGCCGTCCGCCCAATGTTGAGCCTTGCGCTCATCGCCGCCGCTCTCGTGATCGTCGGCGCGGTCCGACGCCTCGGTGCAAAAGGCGAAGACCAGGACGTCCCTGTGACCTAGCGCACTACGTGTCGGCGCCGCGCCCCGTCGTTACAGCAACTTCATATTTCCGTCGCGCCCTTGTTACCCGCTCATTGGATGAGCCGGGGATCTATTCCAGTCCAAGGGTGATGACATGCAAACGTCCAAACTGCTCCTCGCAACGGCGCTCACAGGGGCAATGGCAACCTCCGCAATGGCGGACGGCGCCAAGAACGTAATCTTGATGGTATCCGACGGTATCGGCTTCAACGGCTGGCTGGCCGGGGATTACTATCAGGGTCTCGCCAACCAGCAATCCTACCAGATCGTGCGCCCCGATGGCACCGCGCCCATCGTGCTCGGCCTCGACCACCACGCGTTGAACCTAATCGACGCGCAGGGCAACGTCCTGCCCAGCGGCGCCGACGTCTCCGAAGCAGCTGGCGCCATAGCGCAAGGATATGACCCCAGCACGCGCTGGATGAATTTCGAAGCCACCATCCGCAATGACTTTGCCCCTGTCGGCGAACGCTACACATCCTACACCGACAGCGCGGCGGCGGGCACCGCACTCATGGCGGGCCGCAAGACGTCGAACGGACGCATCAACATGGACTGGACCGGCACCGAGCGGTTCAAGACCATTGCCGAGATCGCCTCGGATCAGGGTAAGGCCACCGGGTCGGTCATCTCCGTCATGATCTCGCACGCCACCGGGGCCGCGACCATCGCCCACAACACCTCGCGCAACAACTATGTCGAGATCTTCAACGAAATGCTGGCCAGCGACCTTGACGTCATCATGGGCGCGGGTCACCCGTTGTTCGACGACAGCGGCAATCCGGTAGAACCCGAAGACGAGGACGCCTACCGATTTGTCGGCGGCTCTGAAACTCTGACGGCCCTGACCAGCGACACGGGCGTCAACCGCTTTACCTTCATCGACGCCAAAGCAGACTTCGAGGCGCTGGCCGACGGCGGCACTCTGCCTGAGCGCGTTGTCGGTGTGGCACAGGCCGGGTCCACCCTGCAGGCCAGCCGCGAGGACCTGCCTGCGGGCGACACCCCGTCCGGCATGGCCTTCAACCCGCTGACCCCCGACCTCGCGACGATGAGCGTTGGGGCACTCAACGTCCTCAATCAGGATCCCGACGGCTTCTTCGTGATGATCGAAGGTGGCGCCGTCGATTGGATGGGCCACCGCAACGACATGCCCCGCTTCATTGAAGAGCAGGTGGACTTCAACCTCGCCGTGGACGCGGTGATTGCCTGGGTGGAAGAGAACTCCAGCTGGGACGAAACGCTGCTCATCGTGACCTCTGATCACGAATGCGGCGGCATCTGGGGCGAAGGCACCTGGACCAACGGCACCGGAGGACCCGTGGCCGCTGACCGCAGCGACGAGGCCATCCTCGCCGCGCGCTTCGACCCGACCGAGGATGTGTTCAACGAATACCTCGCCGTGCAGGACAAGGGCGCAGGCAACATGCCTGGCTACATGTTCTCGTCCCGCAACCACACCAACGAACTGGTGCCGCTTTGGGCACTTGGCGCGGGGGCAGAGCGCTTTGCCCACTTCACCCAAACCGACCTCGGCGCCGCGCGCCTCTGGGGCGACCAGTACGACTGGGACGGCGACTACGTGGACAACACCGCCGTGTTCCACGTCATGAACGAAGCCCTCGCAAACCACGCCGCCGCCCAGGCGACGCAGTAACGAGTGTCCGAGTAGTAAGCGGCGCGCCCATGCGGCGCGCCGTGTTCCGTTTCAGGGGTCCGGCTTAGCGCTCTTGCAGCGCGAGCCGCACACCCAAAGCACAGTAAATGCCGCCAACGACCTTGGCCTGCCATCTCAACACCAACGGATTGCGACGCAGGAACGCGCCAAGTCCCCCGGCGGCAACGGAATAGACGATTGTGCTGAGAAAGCCGATGAGCGCAAAGATTACACCCAGAATGGTCAGTTGCAAAACCACGAACCCGTTTTCGGGCGTGACGAACTGGGGCAGAAACGCAAGGAAGAACAGCGCCGTTTTCGGGTTCAGCACCTCGGCCAGAATGGCCTGCCGAAAGGCTTGCGTCGCTGTGATCGGCACGCGCCCCTGCCCGAGGTCAGCGGGTGCCTTCTCGAAGATCGCCCGCAGCCCAAGATACACCAGATAGGCCGCGCCGAGGTACTTCACGATCGTAAACAACGTGGCCGATGCCGCGATGATCGCGGATAAGCCGACAACGGCCATCATTGTGTGCAAGACATCCCCTGCGGTGATCCCAGCCCCAGTGGCGATCCCAACTTTGGTCCCCGAAGTTGTGGCACGTGCAACGGTCAAAAGCGTTGCCGGTCCGGGAATGAACACAAAGCCCAGAACGATAAGCGAATACGCAAGCAGCAGACCCGGTTCGAACATTCCCGTCTCCGAATTTGAGCCATCAGCAATCCACAGATCAAACCCGATGGCAAGCGGCGTCGATGCGGGAAGCCTTTCAGGAAAGGCACGCCCCTTGGCGCGGCAAAACAGGGCCTTACGGACCTATGAATGCAATTCAGTAGAGCCCTGCCACGCGCCCCCGCAAGGCCACCAAAGCCAGCACCGCGTCAATCGCCGGCGTCGCCACCCCGGTCACCCGTCCCAGTTCCTGAACCGACCCAACCAAGGCATCGATCTCCATCGGCCGTCCCGCATCAAGGTCCTGCAGCATCGATGTCCGATGCGCGCCAACGGCGGCACCGCCGTCGATCCTTCGATCCACGTCGATGGGAAACTTCACGCCGAGACTCTCCGCGATCTCCTGCGCCTCTACCATCATCGCCCGGGCCAGCGCCCGCGTGCCCGGATCGGTACACAACACATCCAGCGTCGCATGGGTCAGCGCCGAGATTGGGTTGAACGACAGGTTCCCCCACAGTTTCACCCAGATCTCATCCCGCAGCTTCGGCCTCACCGGCGCCTTCAGCCCCGCCGCGCTCAGCGCCTTCGACAGTGCCAGCGCCCGCTCCGACTTCGAGCCATCCGGCTCCCCCAGCGAAAAGCGGTTGCCCTCGAGATGTTTGATCGTCCCCGGCTCCGATACCTCCGCCGCCGGATACACCACGCAGCCCAGCACCCGGTCCGGCCCGAACCCGTTCCACTGCGCGTCGCCGGGATCAACCGACGCCAGCCGCGTCCCCTCCAGCGGGCCGCCGATCTTGTGGAAGTACCACCACGGCACCCCGTTCACCCCCGACACCACCGTCGAGCCCTCGCCCAATAGCGGCTGCATCTTCTCCACCACCGGCGGCACCGAATGCGCCTTCAGCGTGACGATCACGTAATCCTGCGGGCCCAGATCATTCGGGTCTTCCGACGCTGTGACCGGCACCGTCACCGGGTCCGCGCCCTCTTCGATCAGCGTCAGCCCCTTCTCCTGCATCGCCGCCAGATGCGGACCCCGCGCCACAAGGCTCACATCCGCGCCCGCCTGCGCCAGCTTCGCGCCCATATAACCGCCGATGGCCCCGGCGCCGAAGATACAGATCTTCATGACTGCGGTTCCACAAGGCCCAGCTTCTCGGCCAGCCCAATCCGCTGCAGCTTTCCCGTCGCGCCCTTCGGGATTTCATCAAGTATCAGCACCTTCCGCGGCACCTTGAACGCTGCCAGACGCTCGCCCAGGAAATCGCGCAGACCCTTCTCATCGGCCTCGGCGCCCTCCTTCAGAACGACCGCCGCTGCCACGTCCTCCCCCAGCTTGGGATGAGGCAACGCAAACGTCACGCATTGCGCCACAGCCTCGTGGGCGCTGAGGATCCCATCGACCTCCAGCGGGCTCACCTTTTCGCCGCCACGGTTTATAATCTCCTTCAACCGACCGGTAAGCTGCAGGAACCCGTCGCCGTCAAAGGCCCCCTGATCCCCCGTCCGGAACCAGCGCTTGCCCTCGGCCATGAAAAAGCTCTTCGCATTCGCCTCCGGATTGCCCTCATAGCCCGGGGTCACATTCGGCCCCGAGATCACCACCTCGCCCGTGCCGTCCTTCAGGTGATCCTCCACCTCGTCGGCAATCCGCACCTCCGGCCCGGCGGGCAGGCCCACAAGTCCGGGCTTCTGCTTGCCCGGCGTCAACGGGTTCGAACACATCTGATGCGCCGCCTCGGTCATCCCGTATCCTTCGATCACCGGCACACCAAAGGTCTCGGCCAAGCTCTCCATCACCGGGCCCGGAAGCGAGGCGGACGAGGACCGCAAGAACCGCAACGGCGCCTCGGCAATCGCGTCGGCATTGCGGCCCGCCCGGCTCAGCAGCGCCTGATGCATCGTCGGCACGGCGGTGTACCACGTCGGCGCCACGTCCCGCATCCACCCAAAGAACCTCAGCGCATCAAATCCGGGCGAACACCAGACCGACGCCCCCACTGACAGCGACGCGGAAACCGCCGCCAGCAGCCCATGGATGTGAAACAGCGGCATCACATTCAGACAACGATCCTCGCCCGTCAGTGACAGCGACATCGCGATGTTCCCGGCAGACGCGGCCACATTGGCCTGCGTCAGCGGCACGATCTTCGGCCGCGACGTCGTGCCCGACGTGTGCAGGATCAGAGCCACATCATCCGCCCCCGGCGCCACGGCATTGGCCGACCCGCTTGCGCCCTCCACCGTCAAAGAGATGCACCCGGCTGGCGCCCCCTCGGGGCTTGCAACCCGCAGGATCGTCAACCCCAACTTCGTCGCCGCATCAAACGCAGGGCCATCATAACCCTCAGGCAACGCAATCGACTTCGCGCCAAGGTCCTCAAGGTAAAAGGCAAACTCCTCCTCCCGATACGCCGGGTTTAGCGGTGCCGTCACCGCCCACTGCGCCACCGTGATGAAACAGGCCGCCATCTCCGGCCCATTCGGCAGCACAATCGCCACCCGATCCCCCGACCCGATGCCTGCCTCGTGAAGCTGTGACCCAACCGAGGCCGACAGCTCCCGCAGTTGCCCGTATGTCATCCAATCCCGATCCAGCGCGCCCAGCGCCGGGGCTTGGGCGTCATGGGCCTCCAGCAGCTCTGAAACCGTGTGAGCCATCCGTCTCCCTCCCGTGTCATTTCGTCTGCTGGATATGGCATGTCGGCATCATTCGTCCAGCGATGCCGGTCCTGACTTGCGGAAAGGATGGTCAGCAAAAGAACCGGTATCGCCGTGTCGGCGATCCCGACGGATATGAACCCGTCGCCATCGACCTGTGACAACGCGAGTGGCGTTCCTCAGGTCTTGCGTCGGTTATCCAGTGAACGGCGCTGCAGCACCCCAAAGCTCTTCGACGCGTGCATCGCGGCCGCAGGCGGAGCGATAGAACTTGTACGCTTCGCTCTTTTTCTTGGGGCCACGGCGGGTGATCACCAGTTCAGATTTCTTATAGTAATCTTGGTGATAGTCCTCGGCGACATAGAACGCGCTCGTGTCAAGGATCGGGGTGACCAGGGGCTGACCCAGATCAGCCATCGCTTGCGCCAAAGCAGCCTCTGCAGCCGCCTTCTCGGAGGCATCCTGCACGAATATCGCCGTTCGATAGCTTTCACCACGGTCGCAGAACTGTCCGCCCGCGTCCGTCGGGTCGATGGAGCGCAAGAACATGTGCAGCAACTGCTCATATGAGATCTGTGTCGGGTCATACATGATCTGCACTGCCTCATAGTGCCCGGTGCCGCCGCTCGTGACCTGACGATAGCTCGGGTCCGACGCCGAACCGCCCGTGTATCCAGACACGACTTCGCTGACGCCTTTGACACGCTCAAAATCCGACTCCACGCACCAGAAGCACCCACCGGCGAGGGTGGCCACGGCGGTGTCTTGGGCCCCCGCGTCGTGCGATTGGGCGAAGAAGCTGACGATTATGGCGACGGCCAGAGCGATGGGTTTCAGCGTGCGAAGCGACAGGGGCATGGCGGATCTCCTTTTGCCAACGAGTCTTTCCATGCGTCGGGCAAAGACAATTCACCGCCGCGTGAGGTCACGCAGTGGTGAGATATGTTCCGGATCGTCAGAGTTGGGCCGTCGCCGTGGGCCATGGGTCGTCGAACACGTGGCCAGCCTTCCACAGCGCCACCTCTTCGTCCCTGCACAGACAGTCGCGCAAGGCATCGACAAAGGTCTGCAGCCCATCACGGTCGCCGATCACCGTAAGGCGGCAGTGCCGGTCGCCGAAGTCCGGCGACGCGCCGCGAAGACGGCGCAGCATCTCGGCCCGCTCTTCCTCGGTAAGGTTGAGGCTTTCGTCCTCCAACGTGGCAATCTTCCAGTAGTTCAGGATCTCAAGCCCCACGCTCCCCGCCGTCTGGTTCCACAAAAGCTGCAACCGGTCGCGGGTGGGCAGCCAAAAGAACCCTTTGGACCGATAAATCCCTTCACCCAGAAACGTGTTGTAAACGTCCCAAAGTCGTTGCGGATGGAACGGGCGGGGGTCTTCGATGACGATGCTGTCGATTCGGTAGTCCGCTGCGCTGGACATCGACGTGGTACAGTGGGTCGCGTCCCACTCCACCAGTTCGGCGCCAAGCTGCGCCACGCGGTGGTGGTCGTAAGGCGGCATGGCAAGGACGGTGGAGAGTTTCACGTTGCCCCATTGCATGCCGGCGATCTCGGCCCCCGGATTGATCGGGTGGATCGCCTCGGCGACGGTGCGCACACGCTCCATCGGCAGGCGGTCGATCTTGCTGAGCAGGATGCGGTTAGCGAACATGATTTGCTCGGCCAGCAGGTTCTCGATCCCGCGCCGGTTGGCGGCGAGGTTGCGGGAGGCAGCAGGGACGATGGAACGCCCGAGGTCGTGGTCCTGCGCGAGCGTCACGGTATCGACGACCGACAGGAATCCGTGGAGCCGCGCGGTGTCATGGGCCCGGATCGCTTCAAGCAGGGGCCAGGGATGCGTGCTGCCCGAGGTCTCGATCAGGATATGCGTGGCACCGCCGGTTTGGAGCTTCTCAACCGCCGCCGCGAACTGGCGAAGCCCGTCCGGCCCGCTGATGCTGCCTGCGGGGATCGAGGCAAAGCGGGCGTCGTGGCGCGAGAGTACTTCGGTCGTATCTAGGATCCGGCCGTCGACGTCGAGCTCGCTCATCTCATTGACGATCACGCCAAGGCGGATGTCGGGCGCCTCGCGCGCCTGAAAAAGCAGGCTTTGCAGAAGCGTGGTTTTGCCCGCCCCGAGAAACCCGTTCAGAATCGTGAGTGGGGTCACGAGGAAAGCTTGGCTTCCGCCTCCCGAAACCACGTGAGAGTCTTCGCATGATGCGCCGAGCCCCAGCGTTCGATGAACCGCTGGGTGTTAAAATCGTCGGCATTCTCAAGCGACTGAATGCGTTCGGCCACGTAATCAAGGGTCAGCGGGATGCCGCACTCCACAGTGATGCAGTGCTCCCAGTCAGCGTAGGTCTGTGGGATTGCTGGCATGTCATTCCACCAATTTTGCCTTCTCCGGTAACTGGACATGTTATTGTATAACGTCAAGGCCGGTGGCGAAATACAACTGTATGCACGACGACACTTTTGGAAAATTCCGTTTGCCCAAGACGTAGCTCGCGTATTTAACTCCGACGAGGGAGCACGAAAGGGCACGCCATGAAGTCGCTGGTTCTGGAGAAGATTGACGAGCTGTCGCTGCGCGATTTCCCCGAAATCAGTCGGGTGGAAGAGACGCTGGGCCCCCGAGACGTGCGCATCAAGCTGCACACCGTCGGGATTTGCGGGTCTGACGTGCATTACTACACGCACGGGCGCATTGGGCCGTTCGTGGTCAACGCGCCGATGATCCTTGGACACGAGGCGTCGGGGACGGTGATTGAGGCGGGGGCGGAAGTGACCTCGCTCGCCGTGGGCGACCGGGTGTGTATGGAGCCGGGGATCCCCGATCCAAACTCCAAAGCCACGCAACTTGGGATGTACAACGTTGATCCTGCAGTGAAATTCTGGGCGACGCCGCCCTATCACGGCATCCTGCGCCCGACCTGCGTGCATCCCGAGGCGTTCACCTTCAAGCTGCCAGACAACGTGACTTTCGCCGAAGCCGCGATGGTGGAGCCGCTGGCGGTGGGCGTGCATGCGGCGACCAAGGCGCGGGTGAAACCGGGCGACAACGCCGTCGTCATGGGGGCGGGGCCGATTGGGTTGGTGACGGCACTCTCCGCGCTTGCGGCGGGCTGTGCGCGGGTGTTCGTGACCGATCTGGCCGAGAAGAAGTTGGAGATCGCGGGGGCGCTGAGCCCGGCCATCACACCTTTGAATGTCTCGTCCGAGAGCCTGGTCGATGTTGTCAAAGCGGCGACGGATGGCTGGGGCGTGGACGTGGTGTTTGAGGCGACCGGGTCCCCCCAGGCGGCGGCGCAGGTGTTTGAGCCGCTCTGCGCCGGCGGTTGCGTGGTGATGATCGGCGGGCAGCCCGACCCCATCGCCTATGACGCCGGCGCGGCGATGGTACGCGAGGCGCGGGTGGAGAACATCTTTCGCTATGCCCACGTGTTTCCGCGCTGTGTGGGGATGCTGGCCTCGGGCGCCATCGATGTGAAACCACTGATCACGCGCAAGTTCGCATTTGAGGACAGCGTGGAGGCGTTCCAGATCGCCGCTTCGGCGCCCCCGGCGGATGTGAAGATGCAGATCGAGTTGCCGCAATAGCGCCCGTGGCCGCGTCGGGGAACATCGCGGTTTTTGACCTGGGGAAGACCCATGCGAAGGTCATCCTCTTCGATCCGGAACGGTTGGAAGAAATCGCGGTGCTTCAGCTGAAGAACACGGTGTTGCTCGGGCCGCCGTATCCACATTTCGACATACCGGCGCTCAAGGCGTTTGTGACATCGTCGCTGAAGCAGTTGGCTGCGGAGCACGAGATCGCGTCGGTCTTTGTCTCGACCCATGGCGCGGCGGCGGCGGTCATTGCGGAGGGCGAGCTGGCACTGCCGGTGCTGGATTACGAGTTCGGGGGTCCGGATGAGTTCGCCGCGGAGTATGACGCGGTGCGGCCCCTGTTTGAGCGGACTGGCACGCCGCGGATGGGGGGCGGGCTGAACCTTGGCGCGCAGCTTTATTGGCTGGCGCGGCGGTTTCCGGAGGAGATGGGGCGGGCGGACACGCTGCTGTTCTGGCCGCAGTATTGGGCGCATTGGTTTTCGGGGATGGCCGCCTCGGAGGTCGCCTATGCCGGGTGCCATACGGATCTTTGGGATTTGACGGATGGGGCGTTTCTGCCGCTGTCGCGGTACGGGGTGCCGGGCGGGCTGGGGTATCCGCCGATGCGGTGGTGTTCTGATGTGCTGGGTCCGGTTCGGGCTGAGATTGCCGAGGCGACGGGGTTGGATGCGGCGACGGAGGTTTATTGTGGGGGGCATGATTCCAGTCTGTCGCTGGTGTCGGTGGGGCGGGAGTATCCGGGGCCTTGCACGGTGCTGTCGACCGGGACGTGGGTGACGATCTTTGCGTTGGGGTTGGAGGAGCCGGATGTGGTGGAAGAGCCGGGGCTGACGGTGAGTATGGATTGCGAGGGGCGGGTGACGCCGAGCTATCGGTTTCCAGGAGGGGCGATTTACGCGGATCTGTTGGGGCAGATGCAGGGGCGGGATGCTCCGGATGCGGTGGAGGAGCTTCGGCTGGAGGGGTTTGATACGGCGGCGACGGCGCGGGTTGTGGCGCAGGACACGGGTGAGCCGGTTGATCTGAGTGGATGGGATCGGGACGCGGGGGCGGAGGTGGTGTCGCGGCTGCTGGGGCGGCAGGCGTTGCATGGGTTGCGGGCAATTGGGGCGCGGGGGCCGATTGTGCTGTCGGGGCCGTTCTCGGGGAATGCGGTGTTTCGGGAGATGCTGGGCTCGGCCTGGGAGGCTGAGATTCATGTGGAAGAGAACTTGCTGGGGATCTGTAAGGGTATTGCTGCGAGTGTCTCTGGGGCGGTCCCACAGTGGGACCGTCTGTAAGTAATTGAATTAATTATCAATATTTTGATAAGGCTTTTTGGAGAGTGCCGGGGTGAACCCCGGCCTACCATTGTGGTTAGGCTTTCAAGTAGTCGGTGAGGGCTTCGGCGGTTTCGAAGACGGCTTCGGCTTTTAGGGCGGACAGGTGCTTGCCGTGTTCGGTCCGCTGGCCTTCTAGGTGGGAGCCCCCGACGAAGCCGAGGACGCGCATGCCGGCGGCGATGGCACCCTGGGTTCCGGCAGGGGCGTCTTCGATCACGAGGCAGTCGGCGGGCGGGACGGACAAGTCGCGGGCGGCCTTCAGGAAGATGTCGGGCGCGGGTTTGCCGTTGGCAACGCTGTCGGCGCTGAAGACTTTGCCGGTGAAGCGGGAGGCAAGACCCGTGACGTCGAGGGCGACCTGCAGACGTTCCATGGACGCGCCGGAGGCGATGCAGAAGGGGATGCCGAGGGTCGTGAGATGGTCCAGCAGCGCTTCCATCCCGGCGACGGGCTTCAGCTCTTGCCGGAAGCGGTCGAACAGGCGCCCGTACCAGCGCTGGGCGACGAGGTCGACGGTGACGGGGTTGCCGGTGAGTTGCGAAATCTCTGCTGCCGTTTGTTTGATGGACTTGCCGAGGAGGCGGGCGCCGACCTCGTCCGGACTAAGGATCACGCCGAAATCGGCGAAGGTTTTGGACAGGGTTTCGAGGGACAGCGGCTCACTGTCGACCAGCACGCCGTCGAAATCGAAGATCACCAGGCCGGGCAACGCCGACTGCCGGGTCTCGCGTGATTTGGCGGGCGCGTCCTTCATGGGTTCAGCGCAGCGCCATTCCATTGGCGTCAAACTGGTGAAGGCGGGCGTCTGGGATAGCGAGGCCGACCTCGGTGCCCGAGGCGGTGGTGTCATCGCCGCTGGTTTTGACGACGATGGTGTGCTCGCCCGACGTTGCAACGTAGAGGAGGGTTTCGCCGCCCAGTTGCTCCCGCACTTTTACGGTGCCTTTGACGGCACCGGTGTCGGGGGTGACCATGTCGAAATGCTCCGGTCGGCAACCGACGAACGCCGCCGCGTCCTGAAGGGGCAGGCCGGGGACCAGCGCGCGGTCGAAGACGTTCATGGCGGGGGAGCCGATGAATTCGGCCACGAAGCGGGTGCGGGGAGCGTTGTAGAGGTCCATCGGGGGGCCGACCTGTTCGAGCAGGCCGTTGTTCAGGACGACGATCTGGTCGGCCATGGTCATGGCTTCGACCTGATCGTGGGTGACGTAGATCATCGTGGCGCCAAGTTCTTTGTGCAGGGCCTCTAGCTCCACCCGCATCTGAACGCGCAGCTTGGCGTCAAGGTTTGAGAGCGGTTCGTCGAACAGGAAGACCTTGGGGCTTTTCACGATGGAGCGCCCGATGGCGACGCGCTGGCGCTGACCGCCGGAAAGCTGGCCCGGCTTACGCTCCAGCAGTTCAGAGAGTTGCAGGATGCGCGCAGCCTCCTGCACGCGGCGGTCGCGTTCGTCGGCGGAAATCCCGGCGACCTTCATGCCGAATTCCATATTCGCCCGCACGGACATATGGGGGTAGAGCGCGTAGGACTGGAACACCATCGACAGGTCGCGGTCCGCCGGTTCCAGCGCGGTCACATCGCGCCCGTCGATCTCGATACTGCCGTTGTCGATGGGCTCCAACCCAGCGATGGAGCGCAGGAGCGTGGACTTCCCGCAGCCCGAAGGGCCGACAAAAACGACGAACGCCCCGTCGTTGATGTCGAGCGACACGTCTGTCAGGGCCTGCAGCCTGCCGTAATACTTGTTGATATTGGTCAGTTTGACGGTGGCCACGCGTGTCTTCTCCCGGTGTGTTTACGTCGTCATCCATACTTTTGAATGTTGACATATACATTTGTTTTGCATTTGTATGCGGATCAAAGCGAATGTTTGTCAACCGTTTCTAAGGGAGGAACACCATGAGAATAAGACAGATGCTGGCGTCCACTGTGGCCGCCGCGACGCTTGCGACCGGCGCGGTGGCTCAGGACTGGAGCCTGAAAGACGCCGCAGCGCCATACGCGGGCACGACCGTTGACGTGGTTTTCCTGCTGCGCCCAGGCTATGAGGCCATCGAGGCGATGCTTCCGGCCTTTGAGGAAGAGACCGGGATCGACATCAACATCATCAAGCACCCCTATGAGAACGCGCTGGGCGAACAGGTTCGCGACTTCGTGGCCGGTGGCGACCTTGATATCGCGCTGATCGACCTTGTCTGGATCGGCAACTTTGCCGAAAACGATTGGATCCTGCCATTGGCTGATGTGCAGGCGAAGTTTCCGGATATCGTGGACCCGAACCTGGATATCGACGACTTCTTCCCGCTGGTGCTGAACGCGTTTGGCGGCTGGAACGACACGATCTATGGCCTGCCGTTCGACAACTATTCGGGCCTGATGTTCTATAATCGCTGCATGCTGGAAGAGGCTGGCTTCGATGGCCCGCCCGAGACCTGGACGCAGTTGAAGGACGAGTACGGCCCGGCGCTGACGGGCGATGGCAAATACGCCTTCGCGCTGCAGTCGAAGCGGAACGAGACGCAGTCGGCGGACAGTTTTGCCCGCGTGCTGTGGCCCTTTGGCGGGTCGTTCCTGAACGATGAGTTCCGGTCGAACCTGTTGAGCGAGGAAAGCCAGGCCGGTCTGAAGTTCCGTCAGGATCTGATGCAGTACATGCCCGACGGGATCGTGGCCTATGACCACGCCGAGACGGTCAACGCCTTCGCGCAGGGCGATGTGGCGATGATCACCGAATGGTCGGCGTTCTACTCCACCGTCGTTTCGCCCGAGACGTCGAGCATTGCGGACTGCGTTGAGATCGCGCCCGAGCCGATGGGCCCCGCTGGCCGGAAGCCTGCGCTTGGTGGCTTCTCCCTAGCCGTGGCATCGCAGGCGGATGAGGCGGAGCAGGCGGCGGCCTATCTCTTCATCCAGTGGGCGACGTCCAAGGAGAACGCGCGCGAGTATCTGGAGCGTGGCGGCGTCCCGGCGCGTCAGTCGGTCTATCAGGAAGACGGTCTGGAGGACTTCAAATTCGTCCCCGCCCTTGTCGAATCCTGGCAGGACGGTGTGCCGGAGTTCCGCCCGCGTTTCGCCGAATGGCCCGAGATCACCGAGATCGTGCAGGAATGGGGCACGAAGATCATGCTGGGTGAGGTGACCACCGAGGAAGGTGCGGAAGAGATCGGCACCCGCATGGAAGAAGTGCTGGAAGACGCCGGGTACTATTCAGGCGACAAGCCGCTGGCGCAATAAGCGCCTGTCGAGCAAACTGACCGGGGGCGCCACGCAGCGCCCCTGGCTTTTGGGGAGGTCGCCATGACCGCGAAGGTCTCGCGCAAGACGCTGTTCGGTTTCATCGGGCCTGCCGTGATCGGCCTTGCTGCCGTGGGCATCGCGCCCTTGCTGTACGCGATCTGGACGTCCCTGCATTTTTACAACCTCACCAAACTGCGGCGGGTCGAGTTCATCGGGCTTGAGAACTACTGGACCGTGCTGACGGATGAGGTGTTCTGGCAGGCGATGGGGCGGACGTTCTTCCTGCTGTGCACCGCGCTGCCGCTGCAGATTGCGCTGGGGCTCGGGATTGCATTGGTGCTGCATCAGCCGGGCCTGTCGCTGCTGAAGACGCTCGCGCGGCTGAGCCTCGTGCTGCCGATGGCGACCACCTATGCGGTGGTGGGGCTGCTGGGGCAGGTGATGTTCAACCAGAAGTTCGGTGTGGTGAACCAGTTGATGGGGGGCGCGGATATCAACTGGATCGGCGACCCGACGAATGCGTTTATTATGATCATCTTCTGGGACGTTTGGCAGTGGACCCCGTTCGTGGCGCTGGTTCTGCTGGCCGGGCTGACGATGGTTCCAGGAGAGGTGGAAGAGGCCGCGCGGCTGGAGACGAAATCGAAGTGGACCGTGTTGCGCTATGTGCAGTTGCCGTTCCTGATCCCGGGGCTTGTGGCGGTGCTGATCCTTCGGACGGCGGATACGCTGAAGCTGTTTGACATGGTGTTCACCCTGACCCGGGGCGGGCCGGGGTCGTCGACGGAGTTCATTTCGCTGATGATCCAGCGCGTGGGCTTCCGGGGGTTTGATCAGGGGCTGGCGTCGGCGCAGGCGATCATTCTGCTGATCATCACGATCATCCTCGCCCAGATCTATATCCGCGTGTTCTATCGGGAGGTGAACTGATGGCTGTCACGTCCCCTGCCGACACAGCGGCGCCTGCGATCCGCGCGGGGGCAGAGCGGCGCCCGGCGCCGTTGTACGGGCAGATCCTGCTGTTGTTCGCGATCATGCTGGTGTGCGTGTTTCCGTTCTACTGGATGGTAACGACGTCGCTGAAGACGCAAATCGTGGCGTTGGAGGCCCCGCCGGTGTGGCTGTTTGAGCCGACGCTGGCGAACTATCGCGAGGCGCTGTTTGAGGACGGGGTGCTGCGGACGCTGATCAATTCGCTGATCGTGGCCATCTGCACAACGGCGCTGGCGCTGGTGCTGGGGGTGCCGGCGGCGTTTGCGCTCGCGCGGTTTGAGTTCCGGGGCAAGAAGGATCTGTGGTTCTGGTTCATCACCAACCGGATGGTGTCGCCGATTGTGCTGGCGCTGCCGTTCTTTCTGATCGCGAAGAACCTGGGGCTCCTCGACAAGCATATCACGCTGATCCTGATTTATCTGACGTTCAATCTGCCGATCGTGATCTGGATCGTGACGGACCAGTTCCGGGGCATCCCCTATGATCTGGACGAGGCGGCCCGGCTGGAGGGCGCGTCGCAGTTCACGATAATGCGGAAGATCTGCCTGCCGCTGGCGATGCCGGGCGTGGCGGTGTCGGCGATCTTTTCGTTCATCTTCTCGTGGAACGAGCTGATGTTTGGCCTGATCCTGACGCGGACTGACGCGAAGACGGCGCCTGCGATGGCGGTGAGCTTCATGGAGGGGTACAACCTGCCCTATGGGAAGATTATGGCGACCTCGACTCTGATCGTCATTCCGGTGCTGATCTTCGCGCTTATCGCCTCGAAGCAGTTGGTGCGCGGGCTGACCATGGGCGCCGTGAAGTAAGTGTCGCGACGGATCAAGACAGAGCAGCTTGATCACGAGGAGCAGCTCCTTGTTCGGATCGCCTATGCCTGCGAAATCGAAGGGCTGACGCAGCAGGAGGCGGCAGAGCGGCTGGGCCTGACGCGGTTGCGGGTGAACAAGGGGCTGAGCGAGCTGCGCCAGCGTGGCATCCTGCGCGTGAGCATCGACAGTGTCTATACTGCTGCGGCGGAGATGGAATGGGCCCTGCGAGAACGGTTTGACCTGACACGCGCGGTGGTGGTGCCGAGCCCGGAGAGCCCATCCTCGCTGACGCCCCTGGTGGCCGCCGGCCTGGGCGGGTTGCTGCAGGAGTTGCTGGTTGACCCGGCTTTGCGCCGGTTCGGGATGTCGTGGGGCAACACGCTGAACCTGTCGACCCGGCACATGCAGCCGATTGACCGCCCGGATCTGGAGATCGTGTCGGTCATGGGCGGGGTGGTGCGCGGCTCGGACGTGAACGGGTACGAGATTACGACGCGCCTGGCCGACCTCTGCAATGCCGAGCACAGCTTTTTCGTGGCGCCGGTCTATGCCGACACGCCGAAGAGCCGGAAGATCCTGATGGAGCAGGACGGGATCGCGCAGGGCATCCGTAGCATCCAGTCCTGCGATGCCATCGCCCTTGCGGCGGGAGACCTGAAGAGCTCGCTGTTGGTGCGGGATGCCTTGCCGAAAGATATCGACGCCGCCGATCTGATCGCGGCGGGGGGTGTCGGGGACATCATCGGGCACATTCTGGATGCGAACGGCGAGTTGATCGATCACCCGCTGAATGAGCGTCTGATCGGCGCGTCGCTGGAGGATGTAAGGGCGATGGCCAACACGATCCTCGCCGCCGGTGGATTGAACAAGGTGCCGATCATTCTGGCGAGCCTGCGGGCCGGGTTCGTGGACACGCTGGTGACGGACGAGAACACGGCTAAAGCGCTGCTGGAGGCGGCATAGGAGGGGCGTATGACAACGTGGACCGAACGTTTCGGCCTAGGCGGGCGGACGGCGCTCGTCACAGGGGCGTCGTCAGGGATCGGCACCGCGATTGCCGAGGTTTTCGCAGAGGCGGGGGCCTACATCATCGGGCAGGGCCGGAATGCCGACGCGTTGGAGGCGCTGGGCGAAACGGTGCGCGCATCGGGCCGGGGGTTCACCGCGATTGCGGGCAATCTGGCTGACCCGTCCGAGGCGCAGGCGATTGCCGCCAAGGCGCTGGAGGCGTACCCTCAGATCGACATCCTTGTGAACTCCGCCGGGATCGCGCTGACGGGGCCGACGACGGAGTATGCGCTGGACGACTGGCACGAGACCATCGCAGTGAACCTGACCGCGCCCTTCATCCTGTCGCAGGCCGTGCTGCCGGGGATGATGGCGCGGAAGCGGGGCAAGATCATCAACATCTCGTCGCAGTCGGGTGTCATCGCGATACCGGAGCACGCGGCCTACACGGCGTCCAAAGGAGGGCTGAACGCGCTGACGAAGGGGCTGATGGTCGAGGCGGCGCCGCACAACGTGCAGGTGAATGCGATCTGTCCGACGGTCGTGCTGACGAAGATGGGGACGAAGATCTGGTCCGCCCCGGAGAAGCGCGATCCGATGATCGCCAAGACTCCGCTCGGGCGCTTTGGGGAGCCGGTGGAGATCGCGGACATGGCGCTGTACCTCGCCTCTTCGGCCTCGGACCTCGTGAACGGGGAGGTCATGATGATCGAGGGCGGGTATTCCAGCATCTGAAGGAGGGGACGGCATGGGCCAGCTAAGCGGCAAGACCGCCGCCATCACCGGGGGCGCCTCGGGCATCGGCCTCGCCTGCGCGAAGGCGCTGCACGGGGCGGGGGCGGAGGTGATCCTTGTGGATCGGGACTCTGCCGGGATGGCCGAGGCGGTGGCCGGGATCGGGGGCGGCGCGCATGCGCTGGACTTCGATCTGCTGGACCGGGGGGCCGATTTGCTGCCTGAAATCCTGAAGCTCACCGACCGTCTGGACATTTTTCACGCCAATGCTGGGGCCTATGTCGGCGGCTCGGTGCTGGAGGCGGACACGGCGCAGTGGGACCGGGTGCTGGATCTGAACATCAACGCCGCCTTCCGATCCGTTCGGTCGGTCATCCCGCATATGGCCCAGCGCAAGAGCGGGGATGTGGTGTTCACCTCGTCCATCGCGGGCGTCGTGCCAGTGGTGTGGGAGCCGGTCTATACCGCCTCCAAATTCGCCGTGCAGGCGTTTGTGCACACGACGCGGCGGCAGTTGATCCCCGACAATGTGCGCGTCGGCGCCGTTCTGCCCGGCCCGGTGATCACGCCGCTTCTGGATGACTGGCCGAAGGCGAAGATGGACGAGGCCATCGCATCCCGCAGCCTGATGGAGGCGCGCGAGGTGGCGGATGCGGTGCTGTTCATGGTCACCCGGGCCGACGGCGTCGTGGTGCGCGACCTGACCATCCTGCCCCACGGCTGCGATTTGTAAGGACCAAGCGCATGGTTTTCATCGGCATCGACGTAGGTACCGGCAGCGCGAGGGCGGGCGTGTTCGATGCCACCGGCACCCTTCTCGGCACGGGCAAGCGGGACATCACGGTGTTTCAGGACGGGGACTGGGCGGAGCATAGCTCTGCCGAGATCTGGCAGTCCGTATGTGCCGCAACGAAGGACGCTGTGGCCGCCGCGGGCATTGATCCGGGGGACGTTGCGGGGATCGGGTTTGATGCGACCTGTTCGCTTGTTGTCGTCGGTGAGGGTGGCGCGCCGCTGCCGGTGACGCCCGGAGGGCCGGCAGAGCGGGACGTGATCGTCTGGATGGATCACCGCGCGCTCGATCAGGCGGCCCGGATCAATGCGGGCGAGCATGAGGTGCTGAAATATGTGGGCGGGATTATCTCGCCCGAGATGCAGACGCCGAAGCTGTTGTGGTTGAAGGAGACCCACCCGGAGACCTACGGGGCGGCGTGGCAGTTCTTTGACCTGTCCGATTATCTAACGTGGCGGGCGACGGGGTCGCTGTCGCGGTCGATCTGCACGGTGACCTGCAAGTGGACGTATGCGCAGGGGAACGGCGGCTGGGACGCCGGGTATTTCCGGGCGATTGGTCTCGGCGACATGGCGGAGGACGGGTTTCGCCGGATCGGGACGGAGGTGGTCGAGGCGGGGGCGCCGCTTGGGAGTGGGCTGACGGACGAGGCTGCGAAGGACTTGGGGTTACGGCCGGGCACGTCAGTGGGCGCCGGTTTGATCGACGCCCATGCAGGCGGGCTTGGTACGGTCGGCGCGGCGGGTGCGCGGCCAACGGATCGGATGGCCTATGTGTTTGGTACGTCGTCCTGCACGATGACCAGCACGCAAGCGCCAGTCTATGTGCCGGGCGTCTGGGGCCCGTACCACGCAGCGATGGTGCCGGGGCTGTGGCTGAACGAGGGCGGGCAGTCCACGGCAGGCGCCGGGATCGCGCAGCTTTTGCGCCATCACCCGGCCTATCCGGCGGCGGCAGAGGCGGCAAACGCCAGGGGCCAGTCCGTGCCGGATTACCTGGCCGACGCGGCTGCTGCAACGGCGGACGCGTCGGAGGTTGCGCGTCGGGCCAAGGGGATGTTCGTTATTCCCGAGTTTTTAGGCAATCGGGCGCCGTACGCGAACCCGCACACCCGGGCAGTGATCGCGGGTCTTGGCATGGACAACGGCGAGGCGGCGCTGATCGATCTGTATATCGCGGGCATTCTTGGTATCGGGTACGGTTTGCGTGAAATCCTAACGGCGCAGGATACGGCGGGGGCGCCGGTCCGGTCCATCGTTCTCAGCGGTGGGGCCGGGCGGCAGGATCTTGTACGGCAGCTGTTGGCGGATGCGTCCGGGGTAACGGTGGAGATTCCCAAGACGGACGAGCCCGTCCTGCTTGGCTCTGCCATCCTTGGGGCCTTGGCCGCCGGATACTTTTCCAGCGCGATCGTGGCCATGCCGGCGATGTCCGCCGTCTCTGCAGCGTACCCGCCGGCGGAGCATATGCGCGATTGGCACGCCAGGCGGTTTGCACGTTTCGGGAAGCTCCACGACCTCGCCATGGAGCTTGCGGCGGGTTAGCGTCAGTGTGCCGGGGTCGTTACGGCATCCACCAGCGTACGGCCCCCGTCGACGGTCAGGATCTGCCCGGTCATGAACGCGGACGCGTCCGAGGCAAGGAATTGCGCGACATCGGCGAGTTCGTTGGCGCTCGCGATGCGGCTTAGTGGCGTGTGTTCGATGATGGCGTCGCGGATGGTGTCATCCTCCTTCAGCGCGCCTTGCAGGGACGCGCTCATCACGCTGCCGAACGCGACCGCGTTGACCCGGATACGCTTGGGGGCGAGCGCCAACGCCAGCGATTTGGTCAACTGATCCAGCGCGGCGGAGCTGACGGAATAGGCCAGCAACTCCGGCTGCGTGCGCTGCGCTGCGATGGAGGACAGGTTGATGATCGACCCGACCGGGCCTGTCGTCAGTTCCTGCGCATCGGCTTGCTTGATCATCCGCTTGGCGAACAACTGGCTCAGCCGCAGCGACGTGATCAGGTTCTGATTCAAAAGCGTGTTCACCGCGTCATCGTCCGGGTTCAGCGGATCGGACGCGATCATCTGGCGGCTGGCGTTCACGAGGATATCCACCCGGTCAAACGCGTCGATCGTGGCCGACAGAAGGTTCGCAATCGCCAGCTTCTGGCGCACATCGCCCACGAACATCCGCGCATTGCCGTCCTCGGCGATATCGCCAAGTTCTTCGGTCAACCGCTCTTCATCCATGTCGGCAAAGACGACGTTCGCCCCGCTATCCGCGAAATGCCGCGCGATGGCGAGCCCAACCCCATTCGCCGCGCCGGTGACGACGGCGGTCTTGCCCGCGATGGAAAAGCTCATGTGATCAGACCTTTGGCTGCCTCGGTCGACTGGCGCGAAACACCTTGTACGAACGGTCCCCCCCGAGGCCTGTCAGATCCCGAAAAGAGCTCTCAAGATGCGGTTCGTAGGGAAGATGGCGGTTCGCGACAAGGAAAAGCTGGCCCTTTGGCTGCAACAGCTCTGCCGCGCGTTGGATAAAAGCGACGCCTAAACCGGGGTCCCCTTTCCGGCCTTCATGGAACGGTGGGTTCATCAAAACAGTGTCTATTCCGCCTGTTTTTCCCCATTTTCGCGCGTCGGCCCAATGAAACTCCGCCCGGGCGTCACGGACATTGAGCCGCGCACAATCCAGTGCGCGCTTCTCCGCCTCAACCAGATGCAGGGCTGTCGCTGTCTCCCGCGACAGAATCGCCTGCGCGAGGTATCCCCAACCCGCCCCAAGGTCCGCCACCACAGGACCAAGCTTCGGCGGCAGGTGTTCGGCCAGCAGGCGAGAGCCGGGGTCCGGGCCATCGGCAGAGAACACGCCAGGCTGCGTCCAGAACCTGTCGGTCCGGGTCGGACCGGGATCTGCCCAGTCGGCGACATCCGCGCCCGGACCAATGACCGCGAGCTTGCCGTGGGCCTTTGACAGCACATGCGGCACCTCGGCCCGTGATTTGAGGTCTTTCAGCAGGCTCTCAATCCCGTCGGTCTTCTGCCCGTCAATGACCACCAGCCCGTTCGTCGCGCGAACGGCATCCGCAACCCGCGCCCGTGCAGCGGCCTTTGAGCGGGGGAGGAACACCAGCGCCAAAGCCCCATCCGTCGGCTCGGTCGCCACTGTCACGCCCCGAGAGGCCCAAACGTCGTAGTCGGGACGGAAGGTCTGAATGACGGTCAGGTCAGGGAACGGCGACAGATCGGTGTTGCCCGCGGCGCCAAACGCAACAGTCGGCACGGTTGGATCGACAGCGCCGGCGTCGATGGCGAGCGAGAGGCGAATGGACATGGGCGGAGTGGCGGCCTGACGCGCCTACTCCTTCTCCATCGTGCATTGGAGGGGGTGTTGATGGCGGCGGGCGAAATCCATCACCTGGCTGACCTTCGTTTCGGCAACCTCGTGGCTGAAGACCCCCACCACGGCAACGCCCTTCTTGTGCACCGTCAGCATCAGTTCAAACGACTGCGCGTGGGTCATGCCAAAGAACCGTTCCAGCACATGCACAACGAATTCCATCGGCGTGAAGTCATCGTTCAGCAGCATCACCTTATACAGCGGCGGCCGCTGAGTCTTGGTGCGCGTCTCAAGCAGAACACCGGTATCACCATCCTTGGAGGGTTTTTCGGGGTCAGCCATCAAAATGAAATCGAACGAGGTCACGTAGCGCTGTCACTCTTGGGTCCGGGATGGGAATATAGCCACTAAGGGCTGTGTGAAAAGGGGGAACCTCCGGATGGCGACGAAGAATCACACCGGATTGAAGACAATCGGCTTCGATGCGGATGATACGCTGTGGCACAACGAACGGTTCTATCGCCTCACGCAAGAGCGGTTCGCGTCGCTTCTCGCCGACTATGCAGAGCCTGATCATCTCGACGACCGGTTGTTCGAGGCCGAGAAGGCGAATATCGGGCGCTACGGCTACGGCATCAAAGGCTTCACGCTGTCGATGATCGAGACGGCCATCGACGTGACCGACGGCAAAGTGCCCGCCTCGGTGATCCGCGAGTTGATCGCAGCAGGGCAGGACATGCTGGCCCACCCGATTGAGCTGTTGCCCCATGTGGGCGAAACAGTGCGGGCGCTGTCGTCGGACTTTACCCTGGTGCTGATCACCAAGGGCGATCTTCTGGATCAGGAGCGCAAGCTGGCGCAATCCGGGCTGGGCGATTTCTTCCACGGGGTCGAGATCGTCAGTGAAAAGACCCCCGACACCTATGTGCACGCCTTCGGCCGCCATGGCACGGGGGCCGAAAGCGCGCTGATGATCGGGAACTCCATGCGCTCTGACGTGGTGCCCGCGCTGGAGGCCGGGGCCTGGGCCGCGCATGTACCGCATGAACTGGCATGGGCGCTAGAGCATGCCGAGACGCCAAGCGCCCATCCACGGTTTCGAAAGGTTAACGACCTGGGCGAAATTCCGCGCCTGGTGGCGTCGCTGGAGTAGGCGTTATCTCGTGTCTCAAGGTTTTTTCGACGCAACATCCAGTAGTTGCGCGCTGGCCACGCACAAGCAGCATTAAATTAAGGTCTTTTTGGGTGTTTCCGGCTATGTTACTTTCGTCACAGTGAGCCGGACCGGGCGACAGACCTGGCGGGCCGAGGCAGAAAAGGGCAGCGTCGTGGTACGAACGCAGGGACTGGCAGCCCTCAAAGGGCTGGTACTATTCGTTATTTTCATTCTTTCTTCGACCGTTGTGATCGCCGCGCCTTACGCGGCGATGGTCATGGATGCGCGCACGGGTGAGGTGCTTCATTCGCGGAACGCGGACACGCGCCTGCATCCGGCATCGCTGACCAAGATGATGACGCTCTACATCGCGTTTCAGGCGGTCGAACGCGGCGAGATCTCGCTTGACGACCGGGTCACGATCTCGGCCAAGGCGGCGTCCGAGCCGCCGTCGAAGCTGGGGCTCAAGTCGGGGCAGCGGATCGCGCTGCGCTATCTGATCCGGGCGGCGGCGGTGAAGTCGGCGAACGACGCGGCGACAGCGATTGCCGAGGCCATCGAGGGCTCGGAAGCGGCATTTGCCCGGCGGATGAACCGGACGGCCAAGCAGATGGGCATGACGCGGACGACGTTCCGCAATGCGCATGGGTTGACCGAGACGGGGCACATGTCGACGGCGCGCGACATGACGCTTCTGGGGCGGCGGGTGTTCTATGATTATCCGCAGTATTACAACATCTTCTCCCGCCAATCGACGCATGCGGGCATGCGCAGCGTGTCGAACACGAACAACCGTTTGCTGAACGCATATCGCGGGGCGGACGGGATCAAGACGGGCTACACCCGCGCGGCTGGCTTCAACCTTGTGGCCTCGGCGGAGCGCGGGCAGGAACGGATCATCGCGACGGTCTTTGGCGGGCGGTCGACGGCCTCGCGGAACGCCCGGGTGGCAGAGCTGTTGGACATGGGCTTCAAACGCGCCCCATCGCGGGTAACTGTGCGGCGCCCGGCCCCGTTGGGCTATGGCAACACGCGGACGGCGAAGGCCCCGGCGGTGCGCGCCGTGGCGACGAGCATCCGACCCAACCCCAAGCCGGGCCCCGTCGCGCCACCTCAGCCGCTGACGGCGGAACTGCAGAAATCCATCGCCGCGACGGTCGCGCAGGCACAGAAACCCGTTGTCGACCTCGACCAAAAGGCGGGGGCACTGGTGCAGTCGCTCGTGCCGCGCTCTCGGCCTGCTGCCGTGGACGTGTCGCGGGCGGTGGCCCCGGCCAACACCGTGCAGGCTGGAGAGCAGGTGGTAACGCGGCTCTCCACCTCTGGCGGGCGGCACTGGGGCATCACGGTCGGGCGCTATACCACGCGGCATCAGGCCGAAAGGGTGCTGTTGCAGACAGCCCTGCTGGAGCTTGGGACGCTCGACGAAGCGCTCCGCAAGGTGGTGGAGCGGCCCGGTGGGTTCGACGCGAACTTCGTCGGCATGTCGCAAGAACAGGCGGATGTCGCCTGCCGCCGGCTGGTCGCGCGGAACGTGGACTGTTCGGCCTTCGGCCCTGGGTGAGCGTGTGCCGGGCTGAAGCCCGGCCTACCCTTGCCGTGACGCTGGGGAATAGGAGCCTTGCGCTTGGCGCAGTGGTGCCGGCGCGCCTGTGACCCCATGTGACCCTCCAAGCGCAGATCTCTGCGATCACCCTGAATGGAGGTACACGCCATGAGCACTCACATCATGCACACCGCCGGGCTGGGCGAGGTTTCTAAGGCCCTGCAGGCGCTGCACCAGCAGTTGCTGGGGTTCCAAGCCGATGCGGTTCGCTTCAGCGGCAGCCCGCTGCAATTGTTCGACCGGGCCACGAAAGACAGCGCGTTCGCGTGGCTGAAGCCGCTGCGTGAGGCCATTGTGGCGGTCGATGAGCGTCGGTCGGACGACGAGCCGATCACGGCGGCCGAGGCCGAAGCGCTCCGGGACCGTGTTCGCGGTTTGCTGGAGGCCGAGGCCGGTGCGTTCCGCGACGGTTTGAACGCCGCCTTTCAGGCGCGTCCGGAGGCGGTTGTGGCCTTGGGCTCGGCGCGGAAGTCGTTGAACGATTTGGCGTGATGGTGCGCTAAAAGCGCATCCTACGTGGGCCGGGGGATTTGCTTCCGGCCTTTCGTTTTTTGGACGCGAACGCCGGGCTAAAGCCCGGCCTACGGCAGTTTCAACCGACGATGAGTTGTTTGAGTTGGAGGGCTTCGTGTTCCAGCTCGTTCAGGCGGTGGTTGATGACGTCGCCTATGGTCACCATGCCGATGACCTTGCTGCCCTCGACCACGGGCATGTGGCGGAAGCGGCCTTCGGACATGCGGCGCAGGACGTCGATCAGGCTATCTTGCAAACTGCAGGTGACGACCTCTCGCGTCATGTTCTCGGCCACTGTCTGCGGCAGGGTTTGCCCCGGCGTCTCGGCCAGTTTCCGCACGATGTCGCGCTCGGACAGGATGCCGGCCAGCCCCCCGTCCGCGCCAAGCACCACCAGCGCGCCGATCCGCTTGTCGCGCAGCACCCCGACGGCGGAAGCAATCGTGTCGCTTTCGGTTATCGTGATGATGTCACGGCCCTTGTTGCCCAGAACGTCCCCGATCGTTCCCACGTCCGCCTTGGTGTTCGTCGAGACCGACTGGCTTGAGCTGGAACGCTTGGCTTTGTCCCCGACCATTGGGGCCTGATACGATGTCGGCATAAGTGAACCTCCCTTTCGTTCACCGTTATGGCTGAGAGCAGGTTAACAAAACTGTGAATATTTGCGATTGATTTCCTTTAAGGGCGCGAAAGGCGGCTGACCGCGACGTTTCATGGCAGGAATCGCGGACTCTTGGCGTGTATGCCCAACCAGGGGTTTGAGATGGGAAACGTTCGTCTTCTTGTCCGCGCGGACGACGCGGGATCCAGTTGGTCTTCGAACATGGGATGTCTGCGCGCCTGCACCCATGGGATCGCGCGAAGCGTCGAGGTGATGGTGCCGTGTCCCTGGGTGGCACATGCGGCAACGATCTTGAACGCGCATCCCGAGATCGACGTGGGCATTCATCTGACGCTGACCAGCGAGTGGGACGCTGTGAAATGGCGCCCGCTGACCGCGGCGCCCAGCCTGACAGACGACGCCGGAAACTTCCTGCCGTTGGTCATGCAACGCGACGGCGACCCGCGGCGCAGTCTGGCCGAAGCGGATTGGTCGATTGATGAGATCGCCGCAGAGCTGAGGGCGCAGATCGCGCTGGGGGTGCGCATGTTTCAGGGCGTGTCGCATATCAGTTCGCACATGGTCGCGCATTTCAAGGCGCTCGATCCCAGGATTGGCGACGTGATCACTGAGTTATGCGCAGAGTTCGGGCTGGCCGACGATGCCTTCGGGCATGGGCTGCCGAGGATTGAGGGGTACCCGAAGGTCCCACGGGATACCGCGGCGCGGACGTCTGCATTCATCCAGCAAATCGCCGATTTGCCCGAAGGCACCCATATCTTCATAGACCACCCGGCCGTGGACTCGGCAGAGCTTCGTGCCACGGGGCATGCCGGGTACGAGGATGTGGCGGCGGATCGGGTGAGTTGTTTGGAAACACTCACAAGCCCGGACCTCCAGCGACAGATCGAGCGGCTTGGGATCGAGCTGATCAGCTACAAGGACCTGTGACGATTACGCGACCTGACCGGCGGGGTTGAGGGCGGCGGCCATGAGTTCTTTCGTATAGGGATGCTTCGGCGCGTCAAAAATCTCGGCGGTCGAAGCCGCTTCAACCACGTCGCCCTGCTGCATGACCATGACCTTGTGGCTGAGCGCGCGGACGACCTTCAGGTCGTGGCTGATGAAGATGTACGCCAGCCGGTTGTCCGCCTGCAGCTTGCGCAGAAGCTCCACGATCTGGACCTGAACGGTCATGTCGAGGGCCGATGTCGGCTCATCCAGCACCACCAGCCGGGGCCGCAGAATCATGGCACGGGCGATAGCGATGCGCTGGCGCTGGCCGCCAGAGAACTCGTGCGGGTAGCGGTGCATGGTGGCGGGGTCGAGGCCAACCTCCACCATGATCTCGGCCACCATCTCACTTTGCGACCGGCCCGCGTCGGTGCCGTGGATGGTGAGGCCTTCGGCGATGATCTCTACCACGCTCATGCGCGGCGACAGTGAGCCGTACGGGTCCTGAAACACAATCTGCATATCGCGCCGCAGGGGGCGCATCTGGCGGTTGCGGAGGCCTTGGATGTCACGGCCAAGAAACACCACCGGCCCGTCGGACGAAATCAGCCGCATCACTGCGAGCGCGAGCGTCGTCTTGCCTGACCCGGATTCGCCGACGATCCCCACCGTCTCCCCGGCGCGGACTGAGAATGTGGCGGCGTTGACGGCCTTCACGAAGCCAACGGTGCGCTTCAGCAGTCCGGCCTGGATCGGGAACCAGATGCGCAGGTCCTGCGTCTCGGCCACGACCTCCGCGTCGGCGGGGACAGGGGCAGGTTCACCCGTCGCCTCGGCAGACAGCAGCTTTTGCGTGTAGGGGTGTTGCGGGTTGCCGAAGATTTCCCCTGTCGGACCGGCTTCAACGATCTCACCATCCTTCATCACGCACACCCGGTCGGCGATCTGACGGACGATGGTCAGGTCGTGGGTGATGAACAGCATGGACATGCCGAGGTCGCGCTTAAGCTCCCCCAGCAGCGTCAGGATCTGCGCCTGAATGGTGACGTCGAGGGCAGTGGTCGGCTCATCGGCGATCAGCAACTCCGGACCATTGGCCAGTGCCATCGCGATCATAACACGCTGCCGCTGCCCGCCCGATAACTGGTGCGGATAGGCGCCGAGGCGGCTTTCCGGGTTGTGGATGCCAACCTGGTTGAGCAGTTCAAGGATCTTCGCCCGCGCCGCATCCCCGGTTAGGCCCTGGTGCAGCGTCAGGCTTTCGGCCAACTGTTTTTCCAGCGTGTGGAGGGGGTTCAGCGATGTCATCGGCTCTTGAAATATGAAGCTGACGTCGTTGCCGCGGACGGCGCGCAAGCGTGTCTCGGACGCGCGCACCATCTCTTCCCCGTTGTAGCGGACCGATCCGTCGATTTGCGCGCTGTCGGGCAGGAGCGACACGGTGGACAGCGCGGTGACCGACTTGCCCGACCCGGATTCCCCCACCAGCGCGACCGTTTCGCCGCGCGCGAGGTCGAAGGACACCCCCTTGACGGCCTTGGACGTCTTGCCGTCTTGCCGGAAGGAGACGGTGAGGTCGCGGACCTCAAGGATGTTGTCTGTCGTCGTCATCCGCTGTTCAGGAGCCATATCATGCCAGCGCTCCACACCGCGAAGACAATCACGGCGATCTGGAAGAAGCGGCTGGGGGTTCGGTTCATCAGTCTCAGCGCGAGCGCCCCGAAGGTGCCGAAGGTGGCGGGGCCCAGCGGGCCCAGCAGGGTGATCGCAGCATTGCGTATCATCGGGCCCGCGTCGGGCGTGTCGATGATCATGTCGACGCCGAAGCGCCACGAGAACAGGGCGAGGCACATGGCGCAGACAGCAACGGCGAGGCGGTAAGCCATGCCGAGGGCGGATTTACGGGGCGGGGTGTTGGCGATGTCTGTCATTGGAATGTCTTTCGTGGGTCAAAGGCGTCACGGACGCCTTCGAAGATAAAGACAAGGAGGGACAGCATTATGGCAAAGGTAAAGAAGGCGGTGAAGGCCAGCCATGGGGCCTGCAGGTTCTGCTTGGCCTGAAGCGTCAGTTCGCCCAGCGACGGCGCCGAGGACGGCAGGCCGAAGCCGAGGAAGTCGAGGCTTGCCAGCACGGCGATGGTGCCGGTGATGATAAACGGCAGCAGCGTCACGGTGGCCACCATCGCGTTAGGCAGCATGTGGCGGAACATGATCGTCCAGCTCGACACGCCGAGCGCCCGCGCGGCGCGCACGTATTCGAAATTGCGGGCGCGCAGGAATTCTGCCCGGACCACGCCCACAAGGGCGGGCCACCCGAACAGGATGGTCACCCCGACAAGGAGCCAGAAACTTCGCCCCAATATCGCAAACAGGATGATGATCACGTAGATCGACGGGGTGGAGGCCCAAATCTCCAGTATCCGCTGGAAGATGAGGTCGAGCCACCCGCCGAAATACCCCTGAAGCGCCCCGGCGATTATGCCGACAATACTGGCGGCGACTGTGACGATGATGGTGAACAGGATCGACAGGCGGAACCCATAGATCACCCGCGCCAGCACATCGCGCGAGGTATCATCCGTGCCCAGCCAGTGCTTGCCGTCGGGGGCCGAAGGCGCAGGGCTGTCCAGATCGTTTGGCGTGTCATAGCTGTAGGGGATCAGCGGCCACAGCATCCACCCCTTCTCAATCGCCTCGCCGTTCACAACCCCGTCCTGGGCGTCGTCAATCGTCTCTTCCGGGGCGTCGAAGCAGGCATCCAGCAATCCGCCAGAGACAATCAGACACTCCACCTCGACATCGCGATAGATCGCCTCGGTCCGAAATTCCCCGCCGAATTCGGTTTCGGCGTAGAAGTTGAAGATCGGCATGTAGAGCTCGCCCCGGTACTGGACGACGATGGGTTTGTCGTTGGCGATGAACTCGGCAAACAGCGACAGGCCGAAGAGGATCGAGAAGATGATCAGCGACCAGAACGCCCGGCTGTTGCGGCGGAAGTGGCGCCAGCGACGCTGGTTGATCGGCGACAGGAAGCTGCGCTTGCGCTCGGGCGCAACGGGCGCCGTCTTGGGCGGCTGTTCGGGGGGGAGCGGTTCTGCGATGGCCATCGCTAGGTCTCCCTCGATTCAAAGTCGATGCGGGGATCGACGAATACATACATGAGGTCGGACAGGATGCCGACGAGCAAGCCAATTAGGCCGAAGAAGAACAGCGTCCCGAACACCACCGGATAATCTCGCGCGACCGCCGCCTCAAACCCGAGGCGCCCGAGGCCGTCGAGCGAAAAGATCGTCTCGATAATCAGGCTGCCGCCGAAGAAGACGCCGATGAACACCGCCGGGAAGCCTGCAATCACGATCAGCATCGCGTTGCGGAAGACGTGGCCGTACAGAATACGGCTTTCCCTCAGGCCCTTCGCCTTTGCGGTGACCACGTATTGCTTCTTGATCTCGTCGAGAAAGCTGTTCTTCGTCAGCAAAGTGAGCGTCGCAAAGCCCGAGATCGACGAGGCCAACACCGGCAACGTGATGTGCCAGAGGTAGTCGACCGCCTTGCCAAAGGCCGACAGGTCATCAAAATTCTCGGATGTCAGCCCCCGGAGCGGGAACCATTGCAGGTACGAGCCGCCCGCAAACAACACCAAGAGCAGGATCGCGAACAGGAAGCCGGGGATGGCATAGGCCACGATGATCAGCCCGCTGGTCCATGTATCAAAGCTGGATCCGTCCCGGATCGCCTTGCGAATGCCCAGCGGGATCGAGACGAGATAGGCGATCAGCGTCGACCAGAGGCCAAGGGTGATGGACACCGGCATCTTCTCGATCACCAGATCGACGACAGAGATCGAGCGGAAGTAGCTTTCGCCGAAATCGAACCGGATATATCGCCACATCATGTCGAGGAACCGCTCAAGCGGCGGTTTGTCGAAGCCGAACTCCCTTTCCAACTCCTCGATGAACTCCGCCGGAAGGCCGCGGGCGCCGACGTACCCCTCGTCGCTTGATGTGTTTTCGATTGTCTCGGACGCGCTGCCGTCGATGTTTCCAAAGACGTTTCCCTGTCCTTCGATCTGGGCGATGATCTGTTCGATGGGTCCGCCGGGCACGAATTGCACCAGCGCGAAGTTGATGACCATGATCCCCAGAAGCGTGGGGATGATCAGCAAGAGCCGCCGAAGGATATAGGCGCCCATCGCGGCGGCCCCCTTTAGTCCAGCGCGCCGGAAGCTTTAAGCGCGTCCGCCGCTTCCTGATCGTACCACCAATAGCTCAGATGGCCGAGCGAGAACGGCGCAATCGGGTCGGGATGGCGGAACTTGTTGTAATAGGCGATCGTATGGGTGTCCTTGAACCACTGCGGCACCCAGAACCCGGTCTTGCGCAGGGCCCGGTCCAACGCCCGCGTGGCGGTCTGCATGTCTTCCAGCGACTTTGCCTCGATGACATGGGTCACAAGGCGATCAATCGCCGGATCCTCCAGCCCCATGAGGTTGCGCGAGCTGTCGTCGGCCGTGGATGAATCGTACCACTGCCGCAGGCCGATGCCGGGCTCAAAGCTCATCGAGAAGGTGTGGTTCGTCAGATCGTAGTCGCCAGAGCGGCGCCGGTCGATATATTGCGAGGGGTCAACACGTTCGAGCTTGGCCTCAACGCCCAGCCGCGACAGGTTTTCGACGTAAGGGTTCACAATCCGGTCCCACGCCGGGCTGACCTGAAGGATCAGGGCTGTCAGCCGCTCCCCGTTCTTCGTGCGGACGCCATCGGCGCCAACCTCCCACCCGGCCTCGTCCAGAAGTTCGGACGCCGCGCGCAAATTGCGTCGGTCGAGGGAGCGTGTGCCTGAGGTCGGCGCCAAGATCGCCTCTTCCGTCAGGATCGAGGCATCGATCAGCCCGTCATCGACAAGCGGCTGAAGCAGCGCGATCTCGCCCTCGGACGGGGCCCCCGTCGCCTCAAGTTCGGAGTTCTCCCAGAACGAGTTCACCCGCTCGTACAAGCCGAAGAACAACGTTTCGTTCGACCATTCGAAGTTGAACATCAGGCGCACTGCCTCGCGCACCTTGGGATCCTGCCACTTCTCGCGGCGCAGGTTGAAGACAAACGACTGGCCCGAACCAATCGAACCGTCGGGCAGCTCTGTCTTGATGACATCGCCGTTGTCTATCGCCGGGAAGTCATAGGCCGTCGCCCAATCCTTGGACGAGTTTTCGATCCGGAACGTGTATTCCCCCGCCTTGAACGCCTCCAGCGCGGCAGAGCTGTCGGCGAAGTACTCCACCCGGATGGTATCGAAGTTGTTCTGGCCGATCTGCAGGGGGTGATCGGCGCCCCAGTAGTTCGGATTGCGCCCATAAACGATCTGGCGACCGATATCGGTGCTTTGCAGCATGTAGGGGCCAGTGCCCATGAAGGGCTCCAGCGTGCTGTCATCAAGGCGCGCGCCGGTTTCTTCGAACCAGGACTTCGAGAAGACGTTTGTGCCACCGGCCAAGCTGATGACGTCGCGCCGCGGCGCCTCTTCGGTAAAGGTGAACTTGATGCGATACGGGTCCAGGACCTCGACACTGTCGACAAAGCCCTCGACCACGTTGCGATATTCGGTGATGCCCTGTTCCAGAAACAGCTCGAACGTGAATTTCACATCCTCAGCCGTCATTGGGCGCCCATCGGCGAACACGACATCGTTGCGAAGGTTGAAGATCACCCAGTCCAGACTGTCGGGATACTCCATCGTCTCACACAAGAAGCAGTAGATGCCGTACGGATCGTCTGCCGTCCCGACCAGCAAGCGCTCTTGCCCCAAACCGCTGAGTGCGGCGGGCACGCCTTTCCGGGTGAAGTTGTTGAAGCTGTCAAAGTTGCCCTGCGACCAGATCGCGATCTCGCCACCCTTTGGCGCGTCAGGGTTCACGTAGGGCAGGTGCGGGATATCCGGGCCGTGCTTGACCTCGCCGAAGTTGGTGAAACCATGGCTGATCGTGACGTTCTCCTCGCCCCAGGCGAGCGTGGCCGCTGCCGCGCCCAAGACCAGCCCCCCTGTCAGTCCCTGCCACAGCGGCGTCGTGTTAACGATGACCTTGGCGCGGGGCGGTTCGCGATGCATGGACGTATCCCAGTGTTGTTTGGCCTGCTTTCTCAGCATTTAAGTCTGGTGCCGCAAAGTCGACACTTCAAGCCAATAACACTGAACTATTGGTGAGGTCTGTTAACCAAAAGATCACGCCTTGAGCGCGGTGCTTACCCGCCAAACGACTGAAGATAGGCAATCAGGTTCGCCCGGTCTTCGACATCGTCCATCCCGGCGTAGCTCATCTTGGTGCCGCTGGCGTAGCCGCGCGGATCTTCGAGGAACCCGGACAGCGCTTCGGGCGTCCAATCGCCTTCGAGGGTTGTCAGGATCTCGGAATAGCCGAACCCCGGGATCGACCCGATGTCCCGCCCGACAACGGCATACAGGTGCGGTCCGGTTCCGTTTGCGCCATCCTCCAACCGGTGACAGGCCGAACATTGGCGCCACAGCCGTTCGCCCTTGCCCGCGTCGGCCGCGGCGAAAACCTCGGCAAAAGGAACCGCAGGCGTGTCGTCTTCGACCGGCGCGTCTTCCTCTACCTCAACAACATAGGCTGCCTCGGAATCGGCACCGACGTGATAGATGCTCTCTGCGAGCCAGCCACCAAGCATAAGAACGAGGAATGCGAGTAAAAATCCCCCTGCCGCTTTGGTCCAGGTCATCGTGTCAAGCATGGCGATCGTCCTTCGAATAGCTGGTAATTCTGTACGCGCTTCCACTCATTGCCCACAAGGGATATGAGGCGCGACCATTTGCCCATAGTGCTTGACCGGAGACAGCGGGGGACCACAGTATGAAAATTGCATTTCAGGGAGAGCCCGGCGCTTACTCTCACCAAGCCTGCCACGAGACGCACCCCGAGATGGAGGCGCTTCCTTGCCGCACCTTCGAAGACGCCATTGAGACGGTTCGGACCGGCGCGGCGGACCTTGCGATGCTGCCGGTTGAGAACACGACATACGGGCGCGTGGCCGATATTCACCGGCTTTTGCCCGAAAGCGGGCTGCACATCATCGATGAGGCCTTCGTGCGCGTGCGGATCAACCTTTTGGGCGTTCCCGGCGCCTCGCTGGGCGACATCAAGCGGGCGCATAGCCACCTCGTTCTGCTGCCGCAATGCGGCGCGTTCCTGCGCACGCACGGGATCAAGGGCGTCGTCAGCCCCGACAATGCCCGTGCCGCCCGCGAAGTGTCCGAAGCCAAAGATCGCAGCGATGCCGCGCTGGCCTCAAGGCTCGCCGCCGAGGTCTATGGCCTCGATATCCTTGCCGAGGGCATCGAAGACAGCGAACACAACACAACCCGTTTCCTGATCATGGCGCGTGAGCCCGATCTGACCCGCCGCTCTGACCGGATGATGACCACCTTCGTCTTCCGCGTTCGCAATATCCCCGCGGCGCTTTACAAGGCGATGGGCGGCTTTGCGACCAATGGCGTCAACATGACGAAGCTCGAAAGCTATATGGTCGACGGGTCGTTCTCGGCCACTCAGTTCTATGCCGATATCTCTGGCCATCCCGACGACACAAACGTGCAACTCGCCCTCGAAGAGCTTGACTACTTCACGTCAGAGCTTCGGATTCTCGGCGCGTATCCCGAAGCGAAGGAGCGGCGGCATTGAGGCAGGACCGGGGCTGACCCCTAACAAATTTGTCGGTTTCGCCAGATTCGCCACAATCTTGCCACTTTGTTCGACATAACTGAGGATGTCGCTGTTCTAGAGTAAGGGAGTGTGTGAGATGACACAGAACCACCCAATCAGAACTTTTGTAGAGAACGATCCTCGGCAGTTTGCCCTGCGTTGCAAGCTTGCCCGGATGGATGATTTTGAGATCGTCACCCTTGAGAATGACCTGGAATGCTATGCCCGCACTGGTCTTCTTTCCAACCGTCTCAGCGACGTTCTGAAGGGCGCGCCCGAGATGGAAGCCGCCTGATACAGCCAGCGGGCGCGGCTTTAACCCAGCCTGTCCTCCAGCCACCGCACAATCAGAAACCGCGCGATTGACCCCGGTCGCGCCGCCGACATCGTCGGGTCGCGGCCGGCGACAACCTCGGCCATCTGCTCTCGCGAAACCCAGCGGGCGTCCTCGATCTCTGCCGGGTCGATGGTGATCTCGTCGCTGGTCGCATGGCCGACGCAGCCCAGCATCAGCGACGACGGGAACGGCCAGGGTTGCGAGGCGAGGTACCCCACCTCTCCCACCCGTATCCCGGATTCCTCGAAGACCTCTCGCCGGACGGCGGCTTCCATGGTTTCGCCGGGCTCTATGAAGCCTGCAAGCAGCGAGTACATCGCCTCCGGCCACCCGGGGGAGCGGCCAACAAGCACGCTGTTGCTCCGCAAAATCAGCATGATCACAACGGGATCGGTGCGAGGGAAGTGATGCGCACCGCATGCCGGGCAGGTGCGCTGCCAGCCGCCATGGGTCACCTCAGACGCCGCGCCGCATTTCGCGCAGAAGCGGTGGGTGCTGTGCCAGCTCAAAACAGACCGCGCCGTTGCCGCCAGTTCAGCATCCCGCGCCGACAGGGCCGTCATCGCCCCGCGTAGCTCGGCAAAGCGGGTGTCGGGCAGGCCCGGGTGCCGCTGTTCGGACGTGTCGAAAAAGCCGCCGAGCGTATCGGGCACCTCGTCCGGCACCCACGCGGACAGGTCGCAGGCAAAGCGGGGCCCGCCGTCGTCGCGGCCCAGAAAGACCTCGTCACCCGCCTGTTGAAGCGCCTCATGTCCTAAGGGGAGCCAGTTAAGGCATTTGCCACTTTCGCTCAGCAACGGTTTTCCCCGCCAAACGGGCAAAATTCGTGCAGTAGGGTCTGATCTGGCCCCTGACAACGCACTTGCGTCGATCCGCACCTCTGCCGCGCGGTCGAGGGCCGAGCCGCCGAAGGTCACCTGCTCTGCGTTCTTCATTCCGGTCTATCCTGCCCCTTGACTGCTACCTGCCACGCGCATTCACTGGGCGCAATCTGACCGTGCCTGCCAACCTCGCAACAATTTTAGGTTGCGCATTAACTCGTCCTGCAAGTTATGCGAGAACACGCCATGACAGTCGAATGTCACAGAACCTTTGCCGCGATCTGCCATGGCCATGACCCCGAGTCCTTCAGGAGCCTGCCATGTCGAACCCGCCCGTCCTGCCCATGAGCCGCCGCACCTTCCTTGCCGGAACCGCGGCGCTGACCGTGATGCATCCGTTCTCTGCCCGCGCGCAGGCCAACCAGGCCCACCTGCGGATCATGGAGACGACGGATTTGCACGTGCACGTCTTCCCCTATGACTACTACGGAGACCGCCCGGTCGATACCGTGGGCCTCGCCCGCACCGCCGCGCATATCGCCAACATCCGCGCCGAGGCGACGAACACGCTGTTGGTCGACAACGGGGACTTCCTGCAAGGCAACCCGATGGGCGACTACATCGCCTACGAGCGCGGCATGAAAGAGGGCGACATGCACCCTGTCATCGCCGCCATGAACGCCGTCGGCTTCGATGCGTCGACGCTGGGGAACCACGAATTCAACTACGGCCTCGACTTCCTGATGAAATCGCTCGCCGGGGCAGAGTTCCCGGTCGTCTCGGCCAACGTCGTCAAGTCCGAGGGCGCCGATCCCACGAAAGATGAAACCCTCATCGCCCCTTACGTGATCCTCGAACGCGAGCTGACGGACGGCGCGGGCGAGACGCACCCGATCAAGATCGGCCTCATCGGCTTCGTCCCTCCGCAAATCATGCAGTGGGACCAGCGCCACCTTACCGGCAACGTCACCGCCCGCGACATCATCAAGACCGCCGAGGCCTATGTCCCCCAGATGCGCGAAGAGGGGGCCGAGATCATCATCGCGCTCTCCCACTCGGGCATCGGCGCGCCGGACGCAGCAGATATGATGGAAAACGCCTCAACTCCCCTCGGCATGGTCGACGGCATCGACGCCATTGTCACGGGGCACTCGCACCTCGTCTTCCCGTCGCCAAACTATGATGGTTTCGCGGGTGTGGACCTGCCGAATGGCACCCTGCACGGGACACCCGCCGTGATGGGCGGGTTCTGGGGCTCGCACCTCGGGGTGATCGACCTGATGCTCGAACGCTCGGGCAACGAATGGCAGGTCGTGACGCACGCAGTCGAGACGCGCCCGATCTCGCAGCGCAACGAGGATCGCTCGGTCACGGCGCTGGTGGAAAGCGACCAGACGGTGCTCGACTCCGTGGCACAGGTCCACGACGAAACCCTCGCCTACGTCCGCCGTGCGGTCGGCAAAACGGCAGCGCCGCTGCACAGCTACTTTGCGCTCGTCGCCGATGACCCGTCGGTTCAAATCGTCAGCCAGGCGCAGCTCTGGTACGTCGAACAACTGCTGGAAGGCACTGAATACGCAGGCCTCCCCGTCCTCTCTGCCGCCGCACCGTTCAAGGCCGGGGGCCGGGGCGGGCCCGAATACTTCACCGACGTCCCCGCAGGCGATGTCGCGATCAAGAACGTGGCCGACCTGTATCTCTACCCCAACACCGTCCGCGCGGTGAAGGTGACCGGGAAAGAGGTCAAAGACTGGCTTGAACGCTCCGCCGGGATGTTCAACCAGGTTGAGCCCGGCAAAGCCGATCAGGTGCTACTGAACCCGGCCTTCCCGTCCTACAACTTCGACGTCATCGACGGGGTGACCTATCAGATCGACCTGTCCGAGCCCTCCAAGTTCGAGCCAAAGGGCGAGCTGGTGAACCCCGAGGCCAACCGCATCAAGAACCTGATGTTCAACGGCGAACCGGTGACCGACGACATGGAGTTCGTCATCGCCACCAACAACTACCGCGCCGGCGGCGGCGGCAGCTTCCCAGGCGCGAGCCCCGAGACGATCATCCTCGAAGCCCCCGACACCAACCGCGACGTGATCGTCCGCTACATCGTCGAACAGGGCACCATCGACCCCAAAGCCGACGCCAATTGGACCTTCGCGCCAATGCCCGGAACCTCCGTCCTCTTCGACACCGGCCCGGCCGCCAGCGCCTACGCCGACGACGTGCCCGGCGTCACCATCGCCCCAGCAGGCGAAGGCCCGGACGGTTTCGCCCGGTTCCGCATTGATCTGTAAGGAGCGACGTATTGCGGTGGGCAAATTGCCCACCCTACCCATAGCAGAACCGCCGTCGCCGGAAGCGTAGGGTGGGCAATCTGCCCACCGTCCGCGATGGGTCACCCCGGCACCGGCTCTCCATTCGCGTTCAACAGCCGCCCCGTCTTGCGCAGCACCTCAAGCTGGGGCGTCCACTCATAGCGCGCATCCTCCAGCGTCGGCACCCAGGTCAGAACGCCACCCTTCCGCCACGGATCCACGACAATCGCGTTGAACATGTCGTGGCCCGCCGGGCTGATCAGCGCCGTGGAGTGCTCAATCCGCCAGTTGTCCCAATTCGCAATGGCCCGGTGGATGTCGAGCGTCTGGAAATCCTCGGCCTTCAGCCGCGCCTCCATATCCTCCGCCCAGTGCCAGCACAGCCCCCTGGGCTTCCGACCGGAGTTCACCTTCGCATTATGCACCAGCGGCGGATCGGTGATCTGGTACTGGATCGCCAGCGTGCGCGAATAGTCGTAGGAGATCTGCGCCGCCCGCGCCGCCTCCTCCGGGTCGACCTCGGGGCTCAGCGCCAGGATCGCCAGCGTCAACGCGGTCACATCATCCCGCGTCGCCGGTGCCCGCGTGTCGGGCGCCGCACCACAAGCCGCAAGGACCCCAAGCGCCAGAAGCGCCACCAACGCCCGAACCCATCTGACCATGCTGACCACTGCCCTTTGCCGTCTTTGCCTCGTGCTAGCCCGCACCCATGCCCTTGTCGAGACACGCCTTCGTGGGGGCCGAAATGCCACGGAAAACGGCAATATCGGAAATGCTTGCTCAATTTTCAGGCGATGGTAGGAGTCCGACGCCAGCGGCACCGATCCACGTTGCTCAGCGCCGTCGGCGCAAAATAATCGGGCGGTCAAGAAATCGCCATCAACAGGGAGACAACTCACGTGTTTCTACGTGCATTTACCGCAGCCGCGCTGTTTTCGGCTGCCGCCGCATCGGCGCAGACCGATGTGCCGTTCGCGCTCGACTGGAAATTCGAAGGGCCCTCGGCCCCCTACTTCGCCGCCATCGACAACGGCCACTTCGACGCCGCCGGGCTGAGTGTCGAAATCTCGGCAGGCCAGGGCTCGCTCGACGCGATCCCGAAGGTCGCCACGGGCGCGTTCCCGGTGGGCTTCGCCGACATCAACTCGCTGATCAAGTTCCTCGACCAGAACCCCGGCGCGCCAGTCACGGCGGTCATGATGGTCTACGACAAGCCGCCCTTCGCCATCGTCGGGCGCAAGTCGCTGGGCGTTGAGGCCCCCGCCGACCTCGAAGGCAAGATCCTCGGCGCGCCGCCGCCGGACGGCGCTTGGGCGCAATTCCCGATCTTCGCCGCCGAGACCGGCATCGACGTCGACGCCATCACGGTGGAACCCGTCGGCTTTCCGACCCGCGAACCAATGCTCGCCGAAGGCAATGTCGCTGCGGTCACCGGGTTCTCGTTCTCGTCGTTCCTGAACCTCGTGCGCCTCGGCGTGCCGGAAGATGACATCTCGACGATCCTGATGGCGGACCACGGGGTCGACCTCTACGGCAACGCGATCATCGTGAACACCGCGTTCGCGGCAGAGAACCCCGAGATCATCAAGGGCTTCCTCACCGCCGTCGCCGCGGGCTGGACCGATGCCATCGCCGACCCGGCCAAGGCTATTGAAAGCCTCATGCAGCGCAACCCCGCCGCCGATGCGGCCCTGGAAGAGCGGCGCCTGCAACTGGCCATCGAGGCAAACGTGGTCACCGACTACACCTCGGCCAACGGCATGGGCGGGATCGACGCGGCGCGGTTCGCGAACGCGGTGGAGCAGATCGCTTTGACCTACGAGTTCCAGAACGCGCCCACCATCGATGCCTACTTCACCGACGCCTACCTCCCCGAGGGCGGCGCCTTCATGCTGAAGTAACCAAACCAGCCTCCGGCGGCCCCTCCATCTTGGGGACAAATACTCCCGCCGGAGGCACGAAATCTCTGAAGGCCGCCCGTGACTGACACGCCGCTGATCCAGATCTCGAACGTTGTACATGCCTACCAGACCCAGTCCGGTCCGCTGCCCGTCCTGGACGGCCTCGACGTGTCCGTCCCCGAAGGCGGGTTCGCCGCTGTTGTTGGCCCGTCGGGATGCGGGAAATCGACCCTAACCAAGCTGATTGCGGGCCTCATGAAGCCGGACGATGGCACCGTGTCGCTCCATGGCGAGCTGGTGAAAGGCCCTCGCTCCACCGTCGGGATGGCCTTCCAGAACCCGGTGCTGTTGGAGTGGCGCTCGATCCTCAAGAACGTCCTCCTCCCGCTGGAAATCGTCCCCTCCCGCCTGTCAAAACGTGCGCAAGAGGAACGCGCGCGCCAACTTCTGGCGCTCGTTGGGCTGGAGGGATTCGAGGACAAGCGCCCGTCCGAGCTTTCCGGCGGCATGCGCCAACGCGCCTCCCTGTGCCGTGCGCTGATCCACCAGCCAGAGGTCCTGATCCTCGACGAACCCTTCGGCGCCCTCGATGCCTTCACGCGTGAGGACCTGTGGCAGGTCATGCACCGCGTCAAAGAGGAAGAGCCGTTCACCGGCGTCCTCATCACCCACGACCTGCGCGAGGCCATATTCCTTGCCGATGAGGTGTTCGTTCTCTCCGGTCGCCCCGCCCGCACGCAGTTCCGGCTGGAGGTCCCGAGCACCGGCAAACGCACGCTCGACGACCTCTACACGCCCGAAGCGTCTGAACGGCTCAACATCCTTCGCCACCAGATCGAAGTCGCCCAGGGACGCGCCGCTGCATGACCTACGTTCCCGAAACCAGCCCGGTTGAAGCGCCACCCAAAGGCCGGGGCCTCTCCGGCATCCTGCTGAGCCGCGCCGTGCTGGCGCCGATTGCGGCGATCATCGTGTTCATCGTGCTGTGGGAGCTGCTGGTGCTGGCCATGGGCTGGCCGAACTATGTCATGGCCTCCCCGTCGGACCTCCCGGCAGCCTATGCGCGGTTTTGGGAGCTGTTCCTGATCATGGGCTGGCAAACCCTGTGGCGCACGGTGCTTGGCCTTCTGATCGCGGTGATCGTGGGCGTTGGCATCGGCATGGTCATGGGCTTTTCAAAGGTCATGCGCGACGCGCTTTACCCCCTTCTGGTCGGCTTCAACGCCGTCCCGAAGGCGACCATCGTGCCCATCGTCGCCCTGCTGTTCGTCGGTCAGCACGACTTCAACACCGTGCTCCTGGCATTCCTGATCTCGTTCTTCCCGATCGCCGTCTCCGTCTCCATCGGCCTGTCCACGCTGGAGCCCGAATACCGCGACATCCTCGCCTCCCTCGGCGCCTCCAAGACGCAGATCTTCTGGAAGATCGCCCTCCCCAAGACGCTGCCCGAGTTCTTCGGCGCCCTCAAAGTCGCCGTCACCCTAGCATTCATTGGCACCAATCTGATGGAGATCGTGTCCCCTCACGGTCGCGGCCTCGGCGCCCTGTTCGACTCGGGCAAAACTAACTCTGACTACCCGCTGATGTTCGCCGTCCTCATCGCGCTCGCGGTGCTGGGGATCGTGCTCTACTACGTCGTCGTTGCGCTGGAAAAGATCTTCGCCGGTTGGGCCGAACGCACGCCGAGCTAACCGAGGATTTGGGGCCAAAGGGCCCGGTTCCGTTCCGCAAAAGCGGTGATATGGCCAATCGGCCCATGCGCCGGGCGCAAGACGGTCTGGCGTTTCCACGCCTCCGGATAGTGCTGCATCAGCCGCCACGCGGCCGGCGGCGGCACCATCCCGTCATCTTCCACCGCAACGACCCGCAGATCCCCCTGAAACGCATGCCAGTCCGGCACCGGCAGCAGGCGCCCCACGTCGGTCAGATAGAACCCCGGCGTCGTGCACCACCGCCGCCACTGCCAGTACACATCGCGCGGCACGTTATCCCCAAGCCGCATCGCCCTCCCGGGAAGATACCCCATTGCCGCCGCAGCCCAGGCCGGTGGCCCCCACCAGAATATCCGCGCGTAGAGCTGCCACAGCCCCGGGTGATCCGATGTATGAACCGGCCCGCTCGCCACGGTGATCAACCGCTTGATCCGCGCGGCGCCGGGATGAAACGGCACCATCAGACCGCCGATGGAATGCCCGATGACCCACAGCGGCACGCCGGGAAACCGACACTCCATCTCGGCCTGCGCGGCGGGCTGATCCGCAATGCCCCACGTAACTAACGACGCGTCGGACGCGCGCACATGACCGATCGCAGAGCTGCCAAAACCCCGGTAGTCATAGGTCAGACAGGCATAACCCTGCGTCGACAGCCACGCCGCAAAGGCATGGTAATACCGCGCCGGAACGGCTGTCGCCCCATGCAGCACAATCGCGGCCTTGGGCGTGCCCAGCGGAAGGAACACCCGACCGTGCAGCGTCGCGACATCGGCGACGAACGTGATGTCCAAGGACGGGTGCAAACCGGTGAGTGGGGCGTTCATCGGGGGATCTCCTGACTAGACCGATTGGTCTAATAGCTCATCTAGACCAATCGGTCCAGAGCCCTTATGTCCGTCTCATGGAACCGCCCACGAAAGAGCGCCTGATCGAAGCAGCCGCCCTCCTGTTTCGTCAGAAGGGCTATGACGGCGTGGGCCTGGCCGAGATCCTTGCAGCCGCGAAGGCCCCCAAGGGCTCCCTCTACCACCATTTTCCTAACGGAAAGTCCGACCTCGCCCTGGCCTCGGCCAAATGGGCGTCAAACGGGATGCTGCGGATCATTGACGAGGCGTTCGCTGACGCACAGACCTTTGACGAAGGTGCCACGACGCTTTGCCACAAGATCGCAAAGTTCTTTGACATATCCGGTGGATGGGACGGATGCCCCGTCTCGTCGATCCTGCTGGACGGCTCTGGCGACCTGGCCTTCCGCGACGCGCTGGCAGACTACCTGGAAACCTGGGTCCAACACGCCGCCGCGCTCGGCATGGCGCGGGGCCTGTCAGCCGACGAAGCCGAACGCCGCGCGCGCCTCGTCATGATCGGCATCCAGGGCGCCTGGGTCCTCTGCCGCGCGCAGTCCAGCGCCGACCCGTTGCGCCAGCTTCCCGACCTGCTGGGGTTGCGCACTACAGCCGCTCGAACACCATAACCAGCCCGCGATCCTTCGCGTGCGGATGGTCGGCGCCCTCGTAAATGTCGATGACCTTAAAGCGAACCGGCGATATTCGCCCCTCTGCCACCAGCATCGCGAGCGTCGACCCGAACCCCATCCCGTCCAGCACCGGCGCAATCGCCCCGCAGCAGAACAGCGCGCCCGGTCGCGTGATGCGCAACAACTCGGGGAAACAGCCCGGCCCCACATGCCCATGTGTGAAGGTTCCGCTCGAAATCACACCGCCATAGGCCCCGTCCGGCAGATCAAGCGGTTGCGTCAGATCCCCCGTGATCAGATTGCGATACAGGCCCTTTTTCTTTGCCTCCGCCAGCATCTCGGACGAGATGTCGAACCCGTCGACAACCCGCCCCTCCAAATGCTCCGCCACGCGCCCGGTCCCGGCGCCGACATCAAGGATCGGCGTCGGATCGCCGCCCTCGGCCAGCATGATCCGCGCAATCTCTCGCGGGGCGACATACCCCCACCCGTCGGCAAAACTCGCGTCATAGGTCGACGCCCAGTCATCATAAAGCTTCTTGGCATCCGCCGGCCCGTTGATGTCATAGGCCGTGTCGAGGTCGTAATCCGGGGTCATGTGGTCATCCCTGTGGTCTGGCCAAACGCTAGCCAGAAACCACGCATGAGGAAAGATCACGGCACCGCGCGACCGATCACGAAGTCGCGTCGGCGATCAAGGCGTAGGGAGGGTTTCGACCGAACCACCCGCTTCGACCCACCCTGTAAACCCTTCGCGAAGGTGGGCGGCCTCAAAGCCCATGTCCTGCAGCGTCGCCACCGTCAGGGCCGAGCGCCAGCCACTGGCGCAATGGAAAACATAGGTCTTGTCCTCGCCAAACACCGGCTTGAAGTACGGGCTGTCCGGATCGACCCAGAACTCCACCATGCCCCGCGGCGCGTGAACGCTGCCGGGGATCACGCCTGTTCTCTGACGTTCGCGCACGTCGCGGATGTCGACGATCACCAGATCCGGGTCGCCATGGCGGGCGATCAGATCCGCCGTCTCCAACTCTCTGATCCGGGCCCGCGCCTCGGCCACCATCTCGGCGGCGGTCTTTTTCAGCTTCGCCATGCGCATGCCCCCTTTCGGTACCACCCCGGTTTACGTAGACGCGAGGGAAGCGACAAGGAGGACGCGCGGCATGGCACAACGGATCGCATTGGTGACGGGCGGCGCCCAGGGCATCGGGCTGGCCTGCGCCAAGGCGCTGAGGGCCGACGGCTGCTCCATCGTGCTGGCCGACATCAAGGCGGACGTCACCGAGGCCGCCGACCAGCTGGGCGCGGTGGGCCTGACCTACGACATCGGCGAGCCCGAACAGGTGACCGCCCTCTTCGACCGCATCGAAGCCGACCACGGGCCGGTCAGTGTGCTTGTGAACAACGCCGGGATCGCGTTGCCGGGGGACTTCCTCGACTACGACGTCGCCGCGTTCCAGCGCGTCATCGCCATCAACCTGACCGGCGCCTTCCTTGCGCTGCAGCGGGCGGGCAAGGGCATGGTCGCGCATGGCATCACGGGGTCGATCGTGAACATGTCGTCAATCAACGCCCAGGTCGCGATCCCGACGATCCCGGCCTATTGCGCCTCCAAAGGCGGGCTCATGCAGATCACCAAGGCCGCCGCCTTGGCGCTGGCCCCCCACGGGATCCGTGTGAACGCCGTCGGCCCCGGCTCCATCGAGACCGAGATGATGGCCGGCATCAATGCCGACCCCAACGCGCTGGAACGCGCCCTGTCCCGCACCCCCCTGCGCCGCATCGGGACGGCGGATGAAATTGCCAACGTCGTGGCCTTTCTCGCCAGCGACAAGGCGAGCTATATCACCGGCGAAACGATCTATGCGGACGGTGGTCGGCTGGGTCTGAACTACACCTGCTAGGGCCATGAACGTCTCGATCCCTGACTTTTCGCTCGTCGTCCTGATCGGCCCCACCGGGTCCGGCAAGTCGAGCTTCGCGCGCAAGCACTTCCTCGAAAGCGAAATCGTGTCGTCCGACGCTTGCCGCGCCATCGTCAGCGACGACGAAACCAGCCAGGCGGCCTCGGGCGATGCGTTTGATCTGGTCCGCTACACTGCAGGCATCCGCCTGAAGCGGCGGCGGCTGACGGTGATCGACGCAACCTCTGTGCAACGCCCCGACCGGGCCGAACTGGTGGCGCTCGCCCGCAAGTACCACGCCCTGCCTGTCGCACTGGTGTTGGACATCGACCCGGAGCTTTGCCACGAGCGCAACCAGTCGCGCCCAAACCGCGACTTCGGCCCCCATGTCGCCCGCAACCACTCCCGCGCCCTGCGCCGCTCGCTCAAGAGCCTCCAAAAGGAGGGGTTCCGCCAGATCCACATCATGCGCTCGCCCGAGCAGGTGGAGGCCGTGACCATCCAGCGCGAGCCCCTTTGGACGGACCAACGCCACGACCACGGGCCGTTCGACATCATCGGCGACATCCACGGCTGCTTTGACGAACTCACGGCGCTGCTAACTGAGTTGGGCTACGAAATAGACCCTATTCCATCAGAAACCGGCCTTTTCTCGGCTCGCCACCCTGAGGGGCGCCGGGCGTTCTTCGTCGGCGACATCACGGACCGCGGCCCGCGCAACATCGACTGCCTGCGCCTTGTGATGGGGATGTGCGCCGAAGGCTCGGGTCACTGTGTCATGGGGAACCACGACCAGAAGCTCGCCCGCTGGCTCAAGGGCCGCAAGGTCACGGTGAACCATGGGCTGGAAACCACCGTCGCCGAGATGGAGCAGGTACCCGACGCCTTCCGCAAAGAGGCGCACGATTTCCTCGACAACCTCCGCTCGCACGCATGGCTGGCCGGGGGCGACCTTGTCATCGCCCATGCGGGCCTGAAGGAAGACATGCACGGGCGCGGCTCTGGCGCGGTGCGCTCCTTTGCGATGTACGGCGAGACGACGGGCGAAGTGGATGAGTTCGGCCTCCCCGTCCGCCTCGATTGGGCGCGCGAGTACCAAGGTAAAGCTGACGTCATCTACGGCCACACCCCGGTGCTGGAGGCAGAGTGGCTGAACTCCACCCTCTGCATCGACACTGGCTGCGTCTTCGGCGGCAAGCTGACCGCATTGCGCTGGCCCGAGCGCGAAACAGTGTCTATTCCAGCGGAAAAGCAGTATTCTGAGCCCGCCCGCCCGTTGGATCACGACCGGTCGCGCAGCGCGCAGCAGGATCACGACCGGCTGCTGTACTTCGACGACTACGCCAAGAAGCAGCGGATCGAGACGCGTTTGGGTGGCGTCGTGACGATCCCCGAGGAAAGCGCCCTCGCCGCGCTAGAGGTCATGAGCCGGTTTGCCGCCGACCCGCGCTGGCTGATCTACCTTCCGCCGACCATGGCCGCTTGCCCCACGGCGGCCGAGGGGCCGTTTCTTGAACACCCGGATCAGGCGCTCGACTTCTATCGCGAGCGCGGCGTGGACCAGGTGGTGGTCGAAGAAAAGCACATGGGCTCTCGCGCCCTTTCCGTCGTATGCCGCGACGCGGGGGCCGCGCAGGCGCGCTTTGGAGTGGAAGATGGTAAGGCCGGGGTGATCTACACCCGCACCGGGCGCCCCTTCTTCAACGATGACGCACGGGAGGCCGAGGTCATAGCCCGCCTCGCGAAGGCCGCGACGACGTCAGGACTGTGGGACAGCCTGTCGACCGATTGGCTCCTTCTGGATACCGAGCTCATGCCGTGGTCCGCCAAGGCGCAAGAGCTGCTGCAGAAGCAATACAATCCCACCGTCGCGGCGGCGCGGGCGTCGGCAACGTTCCTCCTCGACGCGCTGGAGGGCACGCAGATCGAGGGCACCGATACCCTCCACGCCACCGCCACTGCGCTGCGAGAGAAAGCCGATGCGATGGGCCGCACCATCGACGGCTATTGCTGGGACGCGCCCAGCATCGACGACTACCGCATCGCTCCGTTCCACCTGCTGGCGAGCGAGGGCCAGGTCCACGACGACAAAACCAACACCTGGCACATGGAAACCCTCGCCCCCTTGTCCGAGGCCGACCCCATCCTGCGCGCCACCGGCTGGCGCCGCATCGACCCGTCGGATGCGGGCCAACGGCAAGAGGTCATCGACTGGTGGCTCGACCACACGTCCAAGGGCGGCGAGGGGATGGTGGTCAAGACCGACCCGTTCTTCGTCAAAGGCGAAAAGGGCCTGATCCAACCGGCCATGAAGGTGCGCGGGCAGGATTACCTGCGGATCATCTACGGCCCCGAATACGACCTCCCCGGCAACATCGACCGCCTGCGCAAGCGCGGGCTGGGCCGCAAATTCTCGCTCGCCGACCGCGAGTTTCGCCTCGGCCTCGAAGGCCTGCACCGCTTTGTCGAAAAGCGCCCGCTGCGATACGTGCACGAATGCGCGCTGGGCGTCCTCGCCCTCGAAAGCGAACCGGTCGACCCCCGGCTCTGACCCCCTGTCTTCACCTGGCGGGAAAATACTCGCCCCGCAGGGCCGATTGGCCAGAGGCGCCGCTCATCGAGCTCTGACGTGCTCGCCTCGCTTTGGCGTCAAACGCCGCGCGAGAAGACACACATCTGTGACGGCGTGCCGTGCGTTTCATCCGCTGGCCCCAACCCACTGATCACGGGTGTATAGCCATGCGCTTTGGCGACCCCGTTTGCCCAGTCGGCGAACTCCGCCCGCGTCCACTCAAACCGGTGGTCGCCGTGGCGCAGCGCGCCCGGTTCCATCCCCTCAAACAGCGCGTTGTACTCGCGGTTGGGCGTCGTCACGATCACCGTCGCGGGCCGCGCATCGCCGAACAGCGACAGCTCCAGCGCCGACAGGCGCGGCGGGTCGATATGCTCGATCACCTCCACCAGCGTCGCCGCGTCGTACCCCTTCCAGCGCCGATCCCCGTAGGTGAGACTGCCCATCGACAGCTGGATCCGCTCGCGCATCGCCTCGCCCGCGTCGTTCAGGTACAGCCGTCGCGACGCCTTCTCCAGCGACCGCACCGAGGGGTCCACGCCGAGAATGCGGTCAATCGCCCGCTCTTTCATCAGCCGCCGGATCAGCCGCCCCTCGCCGCAGCCGAGATCCAGCACCGTCCGCGCCCCCGCCGCCAAGACGGCATCGCGCACCGCATCAAGCCGTAGGTCGTGCAGGCGGATCGGCTTTTCCAAAGCCTCTTCGGGGGCGTCCTGCGGCGCCTCGTCTTCCTCTTCCTCTTCGACCGTCTCGCTCAGACGATCCAGCGCCTCCATCACCAGCCCGCGCCGGTGCTTAAGCGACCGCTTCGCAATCAGATCCTTCGCCGGATGCTGCGGCAGCCAGTCGCCGCCCTTGGCCAGCAGTTTCTCGATCTCCGCCGCGTCGATCCAATAGTGCTTGGCGTTGTCCAACACCGGCACCAGCACGTAGATGTGGTTCAGAATCTCCGCCAAGCGCTGCTCCGCCGACAACCGCAGATCGAAGATAGCACGGCGCCCGGTGTAGTCGATCACCTTTGCGTCGATCTGATACCCCAGCGGCGCGAACAGCTTTTCGATCACCTCCGTCCCACCCGAGACCGCAACGGGCGCAATTCGCACCTCATAGGGCAGCGCGCGATCCGCAAGCGCCTGACGTTCCTTGGACTTCCCCGACAGCGTCTGCCCGATCGCCCGCCCCATCGCCACCGACAGAAGCGAGTTCACCACGTAAGGCCGGTCGTTCACATACTGCGCCAGCATCCCGCTGGTCTGCGGCGACTTCCCCCGGACCAGCGCCACCGGATCGACGGACAGATGGATAACGACCCGCGTCCGCGCCTTGCCGACCTCGGGGTAGAAGATCGACACCTCCCCCTGCCCGGTCTCGCGGGTGTGAAAATGCTCCGGGTGCTTGTGCAGCAGGAACCCCAGATCGCGGGCGGAATAATCGGCCGGGTCGGCCGAGGTGAGCGTGATCTCAACTTGCATGCGCCCGGTGTACTAACCTCCGGGGCGCTTTGCACCTGTCTAGTAATAGTAGCTCTGCGCTTCGTCGAAGTATTTGCATTTGTTGAGAATGACGCCGAGGATGTTGGTCTGCTCGGCCAGTTCCTTCTCGCACTCGTCCACGTGCTTGGTCGTCGTCGTCTCGGCGGCTGCAATGATGATGGCGCAGTCGACATACTTCAGCATTGCGACCGTGTCGTCCGTCGACAGGATCGGGGGCGTGTCGAAAACCATCAGATCGGGCTGATACCGCGCCTCGATTTCGTTCAGAAGTTCGGGGGTGCGGTCCTGCAACATCAAGAGCGCCGGGTTCGGATTGGCACGGGCGTTGGGGGAGCAGGCGACGTTTGCCGACAGGCGCAGCGCGGCCTCTTCAAAGCGGGCCTTTCCCTCCAGAACCTCGGCGAAGCCAGCCTCGGCCTTGAAGCCCAGGGTGCGAGCAAGCTCGGGGCGGCGCATGTCCATATCGAACAGGATCATGCTGCGGTCGCGCTGTCGGGTAAAGCTGGCGGCAAGGTTGGCGCAGGTCGTGGTTTTGCCGCAGCCCTTGGTGGCCGAGGTTACGGCGATGCGCTTCCAGCCGTTGTCGCGGCATTGCTGTAGCACCTTGGTGCGCAGGCGGTCGTAGTATCCCGCCTCCAGCGAGTTGCTTTGGAAGTAGAGGCGGTTGCGGCGCGCGGTGCGGACCGGCACCTCGTGCATTGCGATGGCGTCCCACGTGCTCGGCGTCGTCTCGATGACATCGGCTTCGGTTTCGACGCCGTCGTCGTTCAGTTTGCCCTTGGCCTTGGGTGGCGCGGCAGCGGCGATGGCGGCGCGGCGTTCGCGGGCTTTTTCGATAGCGGCTTGAAGCTTTTCCATCAGATCTCTCCCGCGGTCATTACAGGCCGATCTTGCTGATGGCGCGGTCGGCGATCAGGTCGATGGGCATCACTTCGGTATGAACAATATAGATCAGGCCGACCATCCCGATGGAGGCCGCGAGGATCAGGGTGAACACGATCCCCCGACGCCGCGCGATTTCGCCGGGCGTGCGGATCATCGGCAGGGTTGCCAGGGGCGTGATGCCGAGGCCGCGCACAAGGTCGGCGGGGCGGCGGATAGAGCGGTTGATCAGCTCCAGAAGCACCACGAGGGCGAGACCGGCGAACATGCCAAAACCGATGGAGCCTGCGGCGATGAGCGGGCGGTTCGGGCTGGAGGGTTCGCGCGGGGCGACGGGCTGGCTAATCACGGTGATCCGCTCCCCCTTTGCGCCGTCTTCAATCAGCGCGCCTGTAACGGCGGCATGGGCGCGCTGTTCTGCTGTATTATACTGCGTTTGCAGGTTGGCGTAGTCGCGCTGCAGCCCCTCAAGCGCGACCGAGTTCGAGGGTGTTGCCTCAATATTGCGGCGCAGGTCCTCAAGCTCGACCTGGATGGTCTTGCGCTCGTTCTCCAGCGCCTCGACGCGGGAATCGATCTCGGACAGCTGGATGTCGAGAAGTGACGCACGCTGGCGATCCTGCTCGCCCGTGTCGGCGGGCGATTGGCCAGCCACCTGCGCTTCGAGGTTTGCGATCTCGTTACGCAGAATTCTGACGGTCGGATGCTGTTCGGACAGCGTGGTAAGGGCGGCGGTCAACTGGTTCTTCTTTTCGTCGAGCTGGCGCTGTTCGGGCGACCGAAGGTCTTGCCCGCCGGTGCCGCCGGTCGCGTTGACCACGAGGATCAGACGCTCGCGCTGCTGGTCGAGCGACGAGATCTCGCGCGAAATGCCGGAAAGGCGGTCGCGCAGGTCGGCCTGACGGTCAAGTTGGTATTGCAGGTTCTCGGGCAGGGCATCGAGATTTGCGTTCTTGAATTCCAGGATCTCGGCGCTTTTGCGGGCGAGGTCGACCGAAAGACGCTCGACCTGATCTTCGAAGAACGCGACCTGTTCGCGGGCCGCGTCGACGCGAAGTTCGGTGTTATCCTCAAGGATCTTGGTGATGTACGCGCTGACGACCTGCGCTGTCTTTTGCGGGTTGTCCGCGGAAAAGCCGATGTTGAAGATCGGCGCCGCGTTGCGTCCGCGCGAGGCGCGGAATGTCGTGGCGCCGCGCATCTTCACGACGATCTCGTCCGGGAACGGGCGGCGCCCGGCGTTGTCGTAGACGCCGACTTCGTTGGCGATCTCAAGCAGATTGGCACGCGCCATCAGGCGCTGTTCCATGATCTGGAGCTGTTCCTGCGGGTCGATGCGCACTGTGGAGGAGGCCAGATCGGGGTCGATCTGAGGCGATTCAATCAAGAGCACCGCTTCGGAGCTGTACCGGGTGGGCAGCATCATAGCCACGGTGATCCCGGCGGCCGAGATCACGATGGCGACGATCAGGAAATAGTGAAAGCGGCGCAGGAACACCGAGAAGTAGTACTTGAGTTCGTCAGTCATCTGCTTGAGCCTCTTTGCCCAGGTAGCCCGCAAAGAACACGCCGTCGTTTACGACCTGATCCACGGTGGAAGACAGCACGAGCTGTTCCTCACTGGTTGCGGCATACACCATTGCAAAATCGCAAATCTGGTTAACGAGACGCGGGATGCCCTGGGACACTTCCCAGACACGTTCGCACGCCTGTTTCGTGAATTCGTTCCCCTCCCCGCCAGCGACACGCAACCTATGAGAGATGTAGGACGCGACCGTGTCCTTATCCATGCCGGGCAGGTGGAAATTCGCGACCACGCGCTGGGCGAACTGGCGCAATTCGGGGCGCAGGATCATCTCACGCAGTTCGGGCTGGCCGACGAGAACAAGCTGCAACAGCTCGTCCTTGTTGGAGTTCACATTGGTCAGCATCCGCAGCTCTTCCAGCCCCTCAATCGACAGGTTCTGCGCCTCGTCAATCATCAGGATCGAGCGGCGACCGCGGGCGTATTCCTCGATCAGGAACGCCTGAAGCAGCTGAAAAAGCTCGACATAATCCGACACACCGTCGGTATCGACGTCGAGCGCGTACAGCACCCAGCGCAGCAGTTCCCCCCGTCCGCCCTGGGCGTTCGAGATCAGGCCAAGCGTCACGTCGTCGGGCAACGACTTCAGCAGCTTCTGAACAAGGGTCGTCTTCCCGGCCCCGACCTCCCCCGTCACGACGGTGATTGGGGCGTGGGTCATGATGCCGTATTCAAGGATCGAGTAGGCGCGCCGATGCATCGGCGTCCAGAATATGAACTCCGGGTCGGGAAGTAGCGTGAAGGGCCGCTCGTGCAGGTTAAACTGCTCAAGATACAGGCCAAAATCGGAATTCATGTTCACTCGATCTGCTCCGGCACTGGGTAAAACTCTTATCACATACGGTGGAAGCGCCTTTAGCGCTGATGTAGTGGTTTGGTTTACGAAACGCGAGTCAGGCTTTAACAGACCCTGCCGCTCTGGCGACGTGTGGACCTTAAAAATCACGGTTTTTGCACGAAACTTGCAGAAACTGGCCAGATTCATATCGGTTAACAAATCTTGGATAATTGCGACAGTCCGGGTGGAATGCATTGTTCTGTTTCGGAACATCCGCGATGTGCGGCGGGTCACCTTGCCGTGACCAGCGCCCCAAACCCCAATGATTCTGGGGCGCGCGGGCGATTTCACGCAGGGCAAATGTCGCGGCAATCGTTGCCCACTGTGCCCGCGACTGCTACGTCCCCCACCGAACAACAGCGCCCGGCCGCAGAATTTTGCGGATCGGTCGATGTTTCGGTAGACTTGTAACGTAGATCCTTCGAGGAGAGTGCCCCAGATGTCCTCCCCCTTCACGACGCGCGCCACCCTGTGCGCGCTGCTGCTTTCAACGACCATTCTTGCCGCATGTGATTCTGCCGAGAAGCGGGCGGAAGAGCATTACCAAAGCGCGCTGGAGCTTTTGGAAGAGGGCGATGTCAGCCGCGCGGCGCTGGAGTTTCGGAACGTCTTCAATCTGGACGGCCAGCATCGTGAGGCGCGCATGGCGTATGCCACAATGATGCGCGATTCCAATGATTTGCAGGAGGCATTCAGTCAGTTCCTGCTGGTGTCCGAGCAATATCCCGACGATCCCGTTCCGCGGCTGGAACTGGCGGAAATTGCCATCCTCGTAGGCGAGTGGGATCAGGCCAAGCGTCACAGCGAGAAGGTGACTGAGCTTGCGCCGGATGATGCGCGGGGTCGGGCGATCTCGGCGATCATCAACTATCAGGAGGCCATCGAGGCTGAGGATGACCCGGCGCGCCGGGCGGCAGCGGTTCAGGTGGCGCAGGTCGGCGGCGACCTCGCGGATGAGCGTCTGGCAGCGCAGATCGAGATCGACAACCTGCTGCGTGATCAGAAGTTCGGCGAGACGCTGGAGGCGCTGGATCGGGCGCTGGAAGTCGATCCGGAAAACGAGCAAAACCAGCAGCTTAAGTTGCAGATCCTGGGCCAGCTTGCGGATCAGGATGGCATTCAGGAACAGCTTGAGACGATGGTGCGCCTGTTCCCCGAGAACGAGGGCTACTCGGGCACGCTGATCCAGTGGTACGTCGCCAAGGGCAACACCGACGCGGCCGAGGCCTTCATTCGCGAGCGCATCGCGTCGAGCGAGGGCGAAGAGGCCGACACGCAGCGCGTCCTGCTTCTTCGGTTCATGCAGGAACTTCACGGCATGGATGCCGCGCTGGAGCAGGCAGAGGCGTTCATCGCGGAAGACGTGAATACGCCCCTGTACCGGTCGCTGAAGTCAGGGCTACTGTTCGACTCCGGGAACCGGAACGCCGGCATTGCCGAGATGGAATCCGTCGTCGCAACCTATCCCGAGAACGAGAAGCTGACCGATTACAAGGTCGCACTGGCGCAGATGCAGACCAATGTCGGCAACGATGTCGCCGCGCGGCAACTTGTGGAAGAGGTTTTGGCCGACGACGCGGGCCATGTCGCGGCCAACAAGCTGCGGGCCGGTTGGTTGATCGAGGATGACATGCCGGACGAGGCCATCGTCGCCTTGCGGCAGGCGCTGGATCAGGCGCCGAACGACCCGCAGATCATGTCGCTGATGGCGCAAGCGCATCTGCGCAACGGCAGCCGGGGTCTTGCGGGCGAGATGCTGTCGCTGGCGGTCGAGGCCTCGGGCAGCGCACCGGAAGAAAGCGTGACCTACGCGCGGTTCCTCGCAGCGGACAACAACCTGACATCGGCAGAGAGCATCCTGGTGGATTCGCTGCGCGTGTCGCCGAACAACCAGCCGGTGCTGGAGCTTCTGGGCCAGATCTATGTCGCGCAAGAGGATTGGCCGCGGGTGGAGCAGGTAGAAGGCACGCTGCGTCGTCTGGCCGAAGACGCGGGTGTCGGTGCCGCCGATGCGCTGCAGGTCGCGCGTCTGCGTGGGCAGGGTCGGGCCGATGAGGCGGTGAATTTCCTTGAAGAGTTGGCCGCAGCCTCCGGCGCGGGGAGCCCGGCCGATGTCTCGATCGTGCGCCAGCGAATCGCGGCGGGCGAGATCGAGGCGGCGAAGGCTTATGTGGCCGAAAAGCTTGCTGCGGCCCCGGACAACATCGTTTTGCGGTCGCTTGAGGCCGCGATTGCGCAGGTCGAGGGCCGGACCGAGGACGCCGAGGCCGGGTATCGCGCGCTTCTGGCCGAAAACCCCGAGATCGAGACGCTGTGGCGAACGCTGTACACGATGAAGCTGCGCCAGGGCGATCCCGAGGCGGCAAGCGTGGTTCTGGAAGAGGCGCTGGAAGTGGTTCCGGACGCGGCCAATCTGCAATGGGCGCTGGCCGGTGAGCTAGAGCGGGCGGGCGATATCGACGGGGCCATCAACATCTACGAGGGCCTTTACGAACGTCTTCCGAACTCGCCCATTCTGGCGAACAACCTTGCCAGTCTGATGGCGACTTATCGCGTCGATGACGAGTCGTTGGAGCGTGCGTACACGATTGCCCGGCGCTTGCGCGGGCTGGAAGTCCCAGCGTTTCAGGACACTTACGGGTGGATCGCGCAGCGGCGTGGCGATACGGACGAAGCGCTCGCGCATCTGGAACCTGCGGCAGCCGGGCTGCCGGCGGACCCTCTGGTGCAGTACCACTATGCCGTTGCGCTTGCCTCGGCGGGCCGCACCGAAGAGGCGATTGCGCAGTTCCGGGTGGCGCTGGATGTGGCCGGGCCGGCGGACACGCGTGAGCAGTTCGAAACCGCCAAGGCCGAGATCGCGCGGCTTGAGGCGGAGCTTGAGGCCGCGAGCGAAGGGTCCGCGACCGAGACCGAAGCGGCCCAGTAGCGCTGTTGCGTCTACGAAACGCTTGAACCGCAATCTTTCGGCGGAACCCCTGTTTTCGCCGAAAGCCCTTCTGTTACGTGCGGCGTCCGCCCATACTGCGGCAGATTGCGCGAGAAGAGGCTCTCACAGATGACTAGGTTCTTTGCGATTATCGTCGCGATTTTCTGGGCGGCGGCTGCGGTTGCCCAATCCGGGTATCAGATCCGCACCGGCGATCAGTTGACGGTTGAGGTCCTGGAGGATCCCTCGCTGAACCGGCAGGTGCTGGTTTTGCCGGATGGTTCGGTGTCGTTCCCGCTGGTGGGCGGTATCGCGGCGGGTGGCAAGTCGACCGATCAGTTCCGCGCTGATCTGGCCGCGGCGCTGGCCCCGAACTTTGCCACCACGCCGTCGGTCTTCGTATCGGTGGCCGCGCTGGCAGAACGTGTGGCGACCGGCGGCGGCGGCCCCGCTGCGCCCCGGACCATCGATGTGTTCGTCATGGGCGAAGTTGCCAACCCCGGACGGCTGGAGTTGGAGCATGGGACGACCCTTCTACAGGGCCTCTCGCAGGTCGGTGGATTCACCCGCTTTGCTGCAACACGCCGCATCCAGCTTCGCCGGGTCGACCCGCAGACCGAAGCGTATGTGTCGTTTAAGTTCAACTATCGTGCCGTCGAAGATGGCGCGAAGATCTCAGGCCGGACGGTGCTTGCAGACGGGGACGTGATCGTCGTACCTCAGCGTAGACTGTTCGAGTAAAGCAAGAGGCCGCATGGCAGGCGGGTGGTCCAGAACGGTCGCGGCGGGGGCAACCTGTGTCGCGGCCATTATCGTACCGGAGCACTGGGCAGGTGCGCAGGACGCTGGCGGCCTTCAGGTCACCGGGAGTGTCCGGTTCGGTGCCGAGTACGATGACAACAGCAACCTGTCCGCGACGAACGAGGACAGTCAGTTCCTTCTGTATTCCGACGTGTCGCTTGGCCTTGTGTCCGAAACGCCGACCTCGCGGTTCGCCATCAACGTGGGCGGGCGCATCCAGTACGAAGACCTCGATACCGGGTTTGAAGAGAACGGATTTGTAAACCCGAACGGGTCGTTGTCGTACTCGCTGGAGGGCGCCGACAGCCGCTTGGAGCTTAGCGCGAGCATCCGGGAAGCCGACGTGCTGGATGAGCTGTTTCTCGACACCGACGGAGACCTCCTGAATGACGCGGTCATAAGCTCGGTCGGTACGATCCAGACCACGCGCTATGGCGTTGAGCTGGAGTTCGGGCAGACCGCCCCCATCGGCGGCGCCTTGTCCTATTCGCGGCGGGAGCGGGACTATTCGAACACGGTCAGCCCCGATCTGTTCGATACCGAAACCGATACGGTGCGCGCCACGATCAACTTCCGCCCACGCCAGACCCTGACCTTCCGCACCTTCGTCGAGCAAACGCACTACGAAGCCGACGATGTCGAACAGACCGACCGCACGACCACGTCGTTCGGCATCGGAACGACCTACGAGATCGACCCGATCCTGACCTTCGACGGCGAAGTGTCATTCCGCGAGGTGGACGAGACCACCATTCTGGGCAGGACAGAGACCGATGGTGTCGGCCTGAGCTTTACGCTGACACGTGAGATGCCCAATGGCTCTATCGCGCTGTTTGGCGACCGCAATGTGACCACGGATACGACGCGCACGCAGCTCGGCGTGCGGCGCGAGATGGAGCTTCCTCGCGGTTCCCTGGGTTATTCGCTGGCCGTAAGTGACAGCGACACGGGCGACCTCGTGCTCCTTGGGACCATCGATTACCTGCACGAAACGCCGAATGGCGAGTTCACCGTTGCTTTGAACCAGACGGCGGTCGCAAATGACGACGACGAAGAGGTTCTGCGCACGTCGTTTGATCTGGGCTACTCGCATGAGCTGACGCCGGTGTCGAATATCGGCGTGTCCTTCGGGCTGGACCGGACCGATGACATCGGGAACGGCGCGGTGACCGAAGGGACGAGTGCGCGCCTCTCTGTAGTCTACAGCCAGCAATTGACCGAGGATTGGGACTGGCAGCTTGGCTACGAGGGGCGCCGGAACTCTCCTGAGACGGGCGCGGATGCGACGTCGAACCGTATCTTCGCCACCATCGGGCGCAGCTTTTCGATCCGGCCCTGATCGGGGCCATTGGCAAACCAGCCCCTCCCACCACGACCACCGTTTCGCCCGTTTGGACGCCACGCCCTGCTTGTGATCATCGTCGCGGTCTGCGTGGGCGTCGAGGGTGTGCTGCAACTGGCGGATCTGGGGCTGATCGACGTCCCCCGGCTGCGCCAGTGGGTGTATTTCAACGGCAGTTTTTTCGCAGGCCTCTTGTACGACTGGCGCCCGAACTTTCCCGGCCAGCCGTTCACGATGTTCGTCACGTATCCCTTCGTTCACACCGGCGCGCTGCATCTGGCACTGAACATGATCACCCTCGTCATCATCGGCCGGGACGTGATCGACCGGGCCGGGCCCGCCCGCTTTGCCGCGATCTATGCGGTGTCGGCGCTTGGCGGCGCGGTTGCCTTCGGGCTGTTGGGTCCGGTGGTCTCCCCCATGGTCGGGGCGTCGGGGGCGCTGTTCGGGCTCGCCGGGGCGGTCGTTGCCTGGGGCTGGCGGGATCGCCAACTGGCGGGGGAAAGCCTTGGGCCCATCTACCGGATCCTCGGCCTTCTGTTTCTGCTGAACCTGATCCCGTGGTGGATCATGCAGGGACATCTGGCGTGGCAGACGCATCTGGGCGGGTTCATCGCGGGCGTGCTGATCACGGTCTGGTTTGACCGCCGGGACGCCACCGATCCTTAAGTAAGGATTTACCGCCAGCCGTTAGCCCCATCCGCGACCGGAAGGGGTGCTAAGATGTCGAACGAACTGCCGCCCATCATCAAGAAAAAGAAGATCGTCGCAGGCGACGGGCACCATGGCGGTGCGTGGAAGGTCGCCTATGCGGACTTCGTAACCGCGATGATGGCTTTCTTCATGCTGATGTGGCTGCTGGGCGCAACGACCGAAAAGCAGCGGAAGGGCATCGCCGATTACTTCAACCCCACGATCCCGGTGGTAAAGGCCTCTGGCGGGGGAAGCGGGGCGTTTGGCGGCGACAGCACGTTTGCGGAAAGCTCACTCTCCCATACGGGTGCCGGGCCGACGCAGGCCCCCAGCCCGGCGGGCGACGGCGGCCAGGGAAGAGAGGACGAAGAGAACGAGTATGCCGAGGTCGAAGACGCCCTGCGCGGTCTGGCCGGGGAAAGCACGATCTCAGAGCTTCTGAGCCGCCACATCATCACACGCCTCAGCGACGAGGGCCTCGTGATCGAGCTGTTCGAATCAGACGAAGTGACCCTGTTCGGAGAGGACGAATCCGCCGAACCCGCGCTGGAGCAGATGATTCAGGCGCTCCTGCCGATCCTTGATCTGGTGTCGAACGATCTGGCGATCCAGGGCTACACCGCCTCGGTCCCCATCGTGGTGCGAGAGGATTCCAGCTGGGACCGGTCTGCGGCCCGCGCCCGAACGGTGCAAGAACTGTTGCAGGCCGAAGGGTTCCCCGAGGGCCGCATCGCGCGGATCACCGGATTTGCCGACCGGAAGCCGGTGGCGGCCAACCCGCTGGCGCCCCGGAACGACCGGGTAGAGATCATCCTCCTTCGCTCGCGCCTGTGACAAAATCGAGCGGATTTTAGATGTTAGCAACGGCTTAAGCGCGGTGCCTTACCCCTGCGGCGCGTGGGGGCACGCAGCAGAAGGGTGCAGCATAGCATGACGATTTCCTCGTCCTTGAACGCTGGGGTGGCCGGCTTGGCAGCAAACGCCAGCCGCCTGTCGACGATTGCCGACAACATCGCGAACTCTGAAACCAATGGCTATAAGCGGGCGGTGGCAGAGTTCTCGTCGCTGGTCATCTCAAACAGCCGCGGGGCCTACACGGCGGGCGGCGTTCGGATCACGTCTCAGCGCCTGATCGACCAGGCGGGGGCACTGGCAACGACCAGCAACTCGACCGACCTTGCGGTGCGGGGGCGTGGGTTCCTGCCGGTGACAACTGAAGCCGCCGTGAACGCCACCGCAACGGGGGAATTTCCGCTGTCGCTGGCGACGACCGGCTCGTTCCGGACGGATGCAGAGGGCTTTCTGCGGACCAGTACCGGCGTCGTTCTGATGGGCTGGCCGGCTGATCCCGACGGCTCGATCCCGACCTTCCCCCGTGACACCGCCGACGGCCTGGAACCGGTGCAGATCAATGTGAACCAGTTCGTGTCAGAGCCGACAACGCAGGTCAGCCTCGGCGTGAACCTTCCCGCGACCGAAACGGAGTTCGGCGCAAGCGGCACGCCGCTTGATCTGTCGGTGGAGTATTTTGACAACCTCGGCACCTCGCAGAGTATCGGCATCCAGTTCAGCCCGACGGTCCCGACAGCTGCGGGTGCCTCGAATACGTGGACGATGACGCTGAGCGACAGCGCCTCGGGCGGGACGACGATTGGCGAATACGAGATCGTGTTTGACGACTCGCGCGGCTCGGGCGGAACGATTGACTCGGTGACCACGGTGTCGGGCGGGCTCTACGACGATACGACGGGCGAGTTTACGGTGAACGTCGTCAGCGGCCCGATCACGATGAATATCGGTGCTGTGGGGTCAGGAACGAACCTGACGCAGTTGGCGGACAGCTTTGCGCCGACCTCGATCTCGAAAGACGGTTCGACCGTGGGCAACCTCGTGTCGGTTGAAGTGGATGCAAACGGGTTCGTAAGCGCGAGCTTCGACATCGGCATCACGCGGACGATCTACCAGATCCCGCTGATCGACCTGCCGAACCCGAACGGGCTGATCGCCGACGATAACCAGACCTACCGCACGTCGGCGGAGTCGGGGACACTGTTCTTGTGGGATGCCGCTGATGGCCCGACGGGGGACATCGTGAGCTTTGCGCTGGAAGAATCCTCAACCGACGTGGCGGGCGAGTTGACGCAGCTGATCCAGACGCAGCGGGCCTACAGCTCGAACGCGAAGGTCATCCAGACCGTCGACGAGATGCTGCAGGAAACCACGAACATCAAACGCTAATGGACCTGGGGGTTAGGCGATGAGCATCACAAGCGCACTGTCCAGCGCCAATTCGGGCCTGACCGCCTTTTCGAAGGCGGCCCAGTTGGTGTCGGACAACGTGTCGAACGCGCTGACCGAAGGGTATGCGCGACGCGAGCTAGAGCTGTCGACGCGGGTCGTCGGCGGCTCGGGTGCAGGGGTGCAGGTCGACGGTGTGAAACGCATCGTCGACCAGGGCCTGCTGCGTGATCGGCGCCTTGCGGATGCCGAGCTGGGGTATCAGTCGGGGCGCACGGGGTTTCTGCAGACCTCGCTCGATCTGATCGGCGTGCCGGACGATCCGGCGTCCCTGTCGGGTCAGTTGGTGGCGTTCGAATCGGCGTTGCTGGATGCGGGCAGCCGCCCGGATTCCGACACGCGCCTGGCCGAGATTGTGCGCACCGGCAACAACCTGACCAACAAGCTGAACGAAGCGACGCGTGCCGTTCAAGCCGAACGCCTGGCTGCCGACAACGCCATTGCGCGTGAGATCGACATCCTGAACGCGAACCTGAAGCAAGTTGAAGAGATGAACGCCGAAATCACGCGCTTCAACGGTTCGGGGCAGGATACGAGCGGGCTGGTCGAGGCCCGCCAGCTTGTGATCGACGACATTGCCGCGATGGTCCCCGTTCGCGTGGTGCCGCGCGAGTCCGGAACGGTCGCGATCTATACAATGAACGGTGCCACGCTGATCGACGGCCCGGCGCAGCAGTTTGAGTTCTCGCCGGTGTCAACGATCACGGCGGACATGACCCTGGCAAGCGGCGCGCTGTCGCCGCTGATCCAGAACGGTGATCCGGTGGCCACCACCGGGCAATTTCCCCCGATGGGCGGCGGGTCGCTGGCAGCCTTGTTCGAGGTACGCGATGACCTTGCCGTGTTGGCGCAGGCGCGGCTGGACGCATTCTCGCGCGACTTGATGGAGCGGTTTGAGGACCCGGCGGTTGACCCAACGACGGCAGCGGGTGCCCTTGGTCTGTTCACCGACAACGGCGTCGTGTTTGACGCCCTCGACGAGGTCGGCTTGGCCGGACGCGTGGAGCTGAACGCCGTCGTCGACCCCGCACGCGGCGGGGATCTCACACTGATCCGCGACGGTTTGGGCGCGACTGTCCCCGGCCCTGTCGGGTTTGCAGGCCAGATCTATGCGTTCGCTGACGCGCTGTCCTCAAACCGGGCGCCTGCAGGCAATCAGATCACCTCGGCAGAGCGAAGCGCGACGGCGCTATCCGCCGACCTCGCCTCGCGCGCGGCGTCCGATCTGGTCGATGCCGAGCGGTCCGAGAGCTTTGCAAGCACGCGCCAGACCTCGCTGCGGGATCTGGAGCTGGAGGGTGGCGTGGACACCGATCAAGAGATGCAGAAGCTCTTGCTGATCGAGCAGGCCTATGCCGCGAATGCCCGCGTGATCCAGACGATTGACGACCTTATCCAAAGATTGCTGGCGATTTAACCCATGGAAACTATCGGCTTAGGTGATCTGGCAACATCCTTGCAATCGCGCCGCAACAACGCGCGGCTGAACAACGAGCTGGTCCGTCTGACGCAAGAGCTGTCGTCGGGGCGCCGGACGGATGTAACCTCCGGCGTATCGGGGGATTTCGGCCCCCTCGCGGCGTTTCGGCGGGATTTGTCAGCGATCGAGAGCTTCACGCAAACCGCTCAAGAGGCGCGGCTGATCGCGCAGGCCGGGCAGGAAGTGTTGGGTCAGATTGCCACCGGTGCCTCAGACGATTCCACGTCGCTTCTGCTGGTGGTGACAAACCCGGATCCGGAGCTTGTCGAAAAGGCCGCCGCGAGCGCACGGCAGAATTTCGAGGCGGCGATTGCCGGGCTGAACACCAACGTGGCGGGCCGGTCGGTCTTCGCCGGGCAGGATTTCGGCAACGCGGCGACCATCGACGCGGATACGATCCTGGCCGATCTGGTTCTCGCAACAGCGGCGGAGACGACGGCCGCCGGGGTTGAGGCCATCGTGGATGCCTATTTCGCCCCCGGCGGCGGGTTTGAGACGACGGCCTATCTGGGCGATGTCGCGGCGACGCCGACGCGGCTGGGCAGCGGTGAGACGGCGGACCCGACGCTGCTCGCCACTGATCCGCGCATCACGCAGACGCTGGCCGAGACGGCGAAGGCGGCGCTCATCGATCTGGATGTGCTCATCGGGCAGCCGGATGAGCGGATCCTGCTGGCCGGAAATGTCGGGCAATCGTTGCTGGAGGCCTCGGCCAATCTGACGGACGCCCGCGCCGCGGTCGGCATCGCAGAAGAGGCGTTGGAGCGGTCGCTGACCCGGCTTGCCGCCGAGAAGACCTCGACCGAGATTGCGCTGGGCGAGATCGTAAATGCCGACCCGTTCGAGACGGCAGCCCGTCTGCAAGAGACCGAGGTTCAGCTTGAGACGCTCTATATCCTAACGGGCCGGCTGGCGGCGCTGTCGCTGGCCAACTTCCTGAGATGATACGCTTTATCGTTGCCGTGTTTCTGGCCGTCGCCCCGCTGGCGGCGCAAGCCCAGGACATCCGCATTCGCGATCTGGTGGAGTTCGACGGCGTTCGGGGCAACGATCTGGTGGGCTACGGCCTCGTCGTCGGCCTGAACGGGACGGGCGACGGGCTGCGGAATTCGCCCTTCACCGAAGAGATCATGACCAACCTGCTGGAGCGTCTGGGCGTCAACGTGACGGGGGAGCAGTTTCGCCCCAACAACGTGGCGGCGGTGTTCGTGACGGCGACGCTGCCCGCGTTTGCGAGGACGGGCAGTCGGATCGACGTGACCGTATCGGCCATCGGCGATGCCGACAGTCTACTGGGCGGGACGCTGGTGATGACGCCGCTGACGGCGGCGGACGGGCAGATTTACGCGGTGGCCCAGGGCACGGTGATCGCGGGTGGCATCTCGGCCGAGGGCGATGCGGCGAGCGTGACGACCGGCGTGCCGACGTCCGGGGGTATCCCGGCGGGCGCGCGGATCGAGCGGGAGATCGACTTTGATTTCGGCACGCTGGAGATGGTCCGCCTGGCGCTGCGCAACCCGGATTTCACGACGGCGGGTCGGATCGAGGCGGTGATCAACGAGGCATTCGGCGCACAGGTCGCCGTGATGCGCGATGCCGGGACGGTCGACTTCGATATAGGCGGGACAGGGCTCCCCTCGCCCGCCCACGCGGTGGGACTGGTCGAAAACCTTCGGGTGCAGCCCGAGATCCGGGCAAGGGTCGTCGTGGATCAGCGGTCGGGCACCATTGTGATGGGGCAGGATGTGCGCATCTCGCGGGTGGCGGTCAGCCAGGGCGGGCTGACGATCCGCATCGCCGAGAACGCCGATGCGGTGCAGCCCAACCCTTTTTCCCAGGGCGAGACGATTGTGCTGCCCCGCTCTGCCGCGTCGATTGAAACCGAAGAAGGCGCGATGGCAGAGGTCTATGGCGGGCCGACTCTGTCGGACGTCGTGGCGGGGCTGAACGCGCTGGGCGTGTCGCCGCGCGATATGATCGACATCCTGAAAAGCATCAAAGCTGCCGGCGCGCTGCACGCAGAGTTCATCGTGCGCTGAGGCGCGCCTCCGCTAGCCCTCTCCTCCCACGGGAACACGCTCCGCGTCTTCGGGTTCGGGGGTGGCCTGGTCCTGTATCCAGGCCCAAAGTTCCTGGAATTCTGGCAAGGCGATGACCTCGCTGATGCGGGCCGTGTGGTGGTTGCAGGCCTTCATGTGCAGGGTCGCGACTTCCTGGTCCTGCAGAAGTTGGCTGTAGGCCGCACGGGCGGCGTCGGCGTTACGCATGGGCGCGTCGGGCATCACTTCGTTGCGGTCCCGCAATCGCCAATAGCGTTGGCCGACGGATTTGCCGTCGATCACCACATCGCCGCGGGATTTCTTCACCAGATAAGATTGCACCGACCGCAGAGGGTAGTGCTCCAGCGTGACAAGGTGATAGGCGCCACGGCAGTCGATCCCGTTCTCCTTCGGGTCCGCCAACAGCGCGTCGGTTGCCTCGCCCGAGCCGTTCAGCCACACCACCCGCTCCCCCGGGCTGAAGTCGGGGCGGTGGTTGCGGATCTGGCCAAGCTTGGGGCTGAGGCGGATGATCGTCTTGACGCCACGCGCGGCCTTCCACTTGCCCGGTTTGCGGGTCTGGTGGGCCGGGAACTGGTCGGTGACCCAGCCCGGCTCGAACTCCTCCCGGCCATTGCTGCCGTGGTTGAGCTCGGACATCGACAGGGCGTCGAACGGGTCCACCTCTGCCAGCAAATCGCGCAGGTGGCCGGTGCCGGCGTGGATGTTGATGAATTCGTCGACATCCATCGAGATGACGAAATCTGCCTGCGCGAAGCCCGGCAGCCCATGCAGGTGCTTCAGGGCGACCGGCTGGTAGTAGGTGGAGCCTTCATGCACCGCCGGGTTTTCGAGATGCGTGACGACGCCCAGCGCGTCGAGGCGGTTCAGCAGCTTGTCCGTGCCATCGGTGCAGTGGTTGGTGAACACGATGAAGTCGGTGACGCCCAGCGCCTGATGCCACGCGATCCATTCAAGGATGAACGGCCCCTCGTCCTTCATACAGGTGGCGATGAGGATCCGGGGCTCGTCCCGGCCCCAGCGGCGATAGGCACGGCGGGGCATGCGGCTATTGATATTGGTCGGCAGCACCTCCAGCCCCTGATCGTGGCGGCGGAACAGGTGCGGGGCGGCCTGGCTAAGCCCGGCCTCGGTAAGGACGGTTTCCAAGAAGATGCCTTCCACCGTCGGGCCGATGGCCACGGTGTGGACATGGCCGAGGTCGATCAGGTCGAGCACGGCAAGCGACAGGTCCTGCCAATGGCAGACCACGACAGTGGGGGCAAAGTCGGCGACCTCGTCAGGGTCTTCGCTGCCGTCAAGGGCGAGGACGGCCTCTTCCGACAGACCCTCCGGCAGCCAGCCGTCACCGACGAAAAGGACGCGGTCATCGGCGCCCACGTCCACGCCCCAATCCTGCGGTGCGGATTTGAGGTCAAGCGGCGCAGGCGCGGTTTCGGTGAGCGCGGCGGGCAGCGTGTCGGGTGCGACTACCGGCAGGTCCGCCGGTCGCGTAGAGGTGGCGGAGCGCGCCTCCGGTACAGGCGGAGCGAACAACGTGTCTTCGGCAGGCGCAAGAAGCACCGGGACGTCGGTTAGCGCAAACGCGTCGTCATCGCCGGTAGGGTGGGCAATCTGCCCACCGCCCGTTGCCTCAACAAGCGGGGGTTCGATCACCAGCGGAGCGTCGTCGTTGCTAAGCGCGATGTCCAGAGCTTCGCCGAGCTCCCGCGTCACCGTCTCGGCACTGCTGGCCTCGCGGAGGGCGGCCATCGCCTCAAGCGCGAGGGACCACTCCGGCCCGCCCGCAGCCGCGCGCAAGCGCGCAATGCCGTCCTGTACGGCGTCCAGCGTGGGCGCGTCGATGAGGAAGGGATAGCCGCCGCCAAGAAGATCCAATGCGTCGGGAACCTGGCGGTTGACAAGAACGACAGCGCCCAAGGCGGCGGCGTTGAACCCCTTTGTGAAGGGCTTGAACTCCAACAGCTTGTTGCGACCCGGCCCCTCGCGGACGGCATAATGGGCGTTGACCGCGCCGACCTCGGCCAGGGTCTGCGGATCGACATGCGTGCCGGAGTAATCGGCGATCTGCACATCGCCCAGGACCTCATCCGGCAGAAACGCATTCTCGCGCAGGCCAAAATAGCCGAGGCGGGCCTGCGTGTCGGCAGACCGGTCGACCCACTGCAGCGACGGGTCGTGGTGGTGCATCACCAGATGCGCGACCGGCGGGGTGTCCATCCGGGCGGCGAGGTCTTCATTGATCGCGCGGAGGCCCGCGTGGCTTGCGGCGATCATGACGTCCATCGGCACGGTCGGGGCGGGATGCATGCGGGCATCGACGAAATCGATGCACATCGCGCGCACGGTCTGGCGCAGGTTGGCCAGCACATCCGGGTCCAACGCGCGATCCGCGCGCTTGAGGAAGATAACCACCTTGCCGCGAAGTTCCTCGGGCAGTTTGCGCTGGCGTCGGACGCGGCCCGGGCGCGGCAAGGCCATGGTCGAGAACTGAAACCGCGCGCCCAACCGCTGCTGCGCCATGGCGCCAAGCTGATCGCAACGCATGATCTTGGCGCCCGCGTTCACATGGCCCGCCCGGTAGAGGAACACGACCTCGATCACGGCGTCACCTTCGCCGCACGGCCTGTGACGGGCTCGGCCCGGGCAGCTTGCTGAAACAGCGGAAACCCCGCGCGCGCCTCGTCCCGGGCGGAGCGGTAGGTGAAGCTGTCGAACAGCCGGTCGACGCCGAAGGCCTGCAGGGACAGGCGCTGGTAGACGGTCAGGATATCGTCATAGCGTTCGCGCAACACGGTGCTCTTCGGGTCGAGGTTCGACACCACGACCAGCCCGGTGCGCCGACAATCCAGCACGTCGATCTTCAGGTCGTCGCGGTAGGTCTGCAGGATCGGGAGGATCTTCCAGACATCCCCTGTCCACGCCCCGCCCGGCAGGTTGTCGAGGTCGCGCGTCGTCATCTCATGCGAGAACGGGCAGCAATCGTGGATCGTGGTGATCCCGTCCGGCGCGCTCGCGGCCTCGGTCGCGATGAAATCGCGCAACAGGAACTCGATCAGGTGCATCCCGTCGAGGAAGCTGAGCCCCAGCCTGATCCCGTTCTTCTGCAGAAACCGGCTTTCGAAGAACGCGTCGCTCGTTTGCTGAAAGATGTGCAGGGCCGGTTTCTCCCCCACCACATCGGCGTTGATCGAAAAGTGCGGATCGACCGCAATCGTCGCGCTGCGCACCGGCGCGAAAGAGCGGCCCGAGCGGCAGCCGACCTCCATATACCAGTCGAAGGCCACCTGGCCGTGCATCTCTTGCAGGAACCGGCGATAGCCCATGCCGTCCGCCTTGCGGAACGCCTCTTGCGCGGTGTCCGTGTCTATCGCCATGCTCGATCTCGACGCCTGTTTTCAGCGCTTAAGGCCATATGCTCATAGGACCCGAGCCCGCGCAAGCTGGGCGATTCGCGCGGGCGACCTGACGTCACCCTGTTCACACGCCGCCGCTTTATCCAGCAAACGCGGCATATCGCGGCAAAGACGCATGGAATCCGTTGCATATCAAATGGAGGTGCGCTCTATTCCAATCGCTTAACCGCTCCGGGACGAGGGCGAAGACACAGGGAGATTGCATTGGCATCAGCCAACGCAGCCAACGGCACCGCGTTCGTGGAGTTCGAGCGCGTACAGAAGAGTTACGACGGCGAGACGCTGGTCGTGAAGGACCTGAACCTCTCTGTGGGCAAGGGCGAGTTTCTGACAATGCTCGGCCCATCAGGGTCGGGCAAGACGACCTGTCTAATGATGCTCGCAGGGTTTGAAACGGCCACCCATGGAGAGATCCGGCTGGACGGGCGGGAGATCAACAATATCCCGCCGCACAAGCGCGGGATCGGCATGGTCTTTCAGAACTATGCCCTGTTCCCACACATGACAGTGGCCGAAAACCTGTCGTTCCCGCTGGAAGTGCGGGGGATGTCGAAGCCCGACCGCGAAACCAAGGTGCAGCGCGCGCTCGACATGGTGCAGATGGGCGCCTTCGGAGGCCGCCGCCCGGCGCAGTTGTCAGGTGGTCAGCAGCAGCGGATCGCGCTGGCGCGGGCACTGGTGTTTGAGCCGGAGCTTGTGCTGATGGATGAGCCGCTGGGTGCGCTCGACAAGCAATTGCGGGAGCATATGCAATTCGAAATCACCAACCTCGCGCATGAGTTGGGGATCACGACGGTTTACGTGACGCATGATCAGACCGAGGCGCTGACGATGTCCGACCGCGTGGCGGTGTTCGACGATGGTGTCATACAGCAGCTC
>JBCCXY010000005.1:0-66044 GCA_039190895.1 Pseudomonadota bacterium
ATTTGCTACTAGGATTAAAGCTGAGATGGCTCAGCGTGGCTGGAGCCAGTCTGAACTCGCTGACAGAGCCTCTAGGTTCTTGCCCAAGGGGCATAAGATCCAGCGTTACAGCATCAACAACTACGTTAAAGAAACAGCGCTGCCGAGAGACGCGTTCCTTCTCGCAATAGCGAAAGCTCTCGGGACCACGCCTGAAGACTTACTGCCTGAACGTGGGCTCCGGCCCAAGGACGCCGCCGCTCTCCCGACAACGGATGTGCGAGACACTGGCGACGGTATGGCGTTCTTGCGTCTGAATCGTCGAGTGCCGTGGCCGGTGGCCGTCGAGATACTGAAGCTGGTGAACGATGCCGACATCGCCGAAGAACCTCAGAACGACGGGTGAGGCCGCACGCGAGATAGGGGTGTCTCACCGGACGCTCCAACGCTGGATTGCTGCCGGGAAAGTTCGACCGGCCGCAAAGTCCCCTGGGGGCCACCATCGGTGGACGGAGGAACAATGCCAAGACCTAAGAGAGCTGTGCCGTGGCTCGATCAACGCGGCGACAAATGGTACGTCTTCTGGTACGACGAAAAAACCAAGCGGACTGAACGCCTCTCACTTCGTACGAGCGATGAAGACGAAGCAAAGGGTCGCTACATCGCGTTCCTCACGGAAGGATCCAGCGTACTACGCCGCCCTGCGCATGCTGGAGTGACTGTCGCCGAGGTGATCGACTGTTATCTGATGGAGCACGTGGGCTGGAACCCGTTGCTTGATGCCGAGGTGCCGGGCGTCAATGGGGTTGCGGACAAGTACCGGCAGAAGCGGGCAGGAGAGGTGCTCAAGATCGTTTGGGGCGACACGCCGGTCACCTCGATCGATATTCCGGAGTGCCGCCGCTACGTGGAGACCCGGGCGTCCATGAAGCCCCCAGCGGGCCACACGACGGCGCGCAGGGAGCTGAACATGCTCGTGGCGGCCGTGAACCACGCGGTGCGCTGGAAGCGGCTGACAGCCGATCAGGTGCCATCCATTGAGCTGCCGGCCCATGCACCGCCGGACGAGACCAAGTGGCTCACGAAGACCGAGGTAAAGACGCTGTTCGACGCTGCGGCCGAGCACGGCGACCCGCGCGTCAGGGCGTTCTGTGTGCTGGCATACTTCGCCGGGGCACGACGGAAGAGCATCGAGCGACTGACCGTCTCACAGGTCGATCTGGAGCGCCGCAGGCTGCATCTGGACCCGGTCGGTGCGGCGCGGACCAAGAAGCGGCGCCCGGTGGTCCCGATCACCGACGAGATGGCGCGCGAGATCAAGAAGCTGATGCTGAAGACGGAGACCGAGTACCTGTTCGGCTCGGCCGGGTACGACGTCTATAAGGTGTTTCGGCGGCTGTGTCAGAAGTGCGGCTTCGGTGATCGATCAAACCCGCATATTCTGCGACACAGCCGCGCCACCCATATGCTCATGGATGGCGTGGCGATGTGGGAGGTGGCGAAGCTGCTGGGTGACACCGCGCAGACCGTCGATAAGGTGTATGGCCACCATTGCCCGGATCACATGGCGTCTAGTCAGGCGTTCGGATCAATCGCTGGAGTGCTCGGGGAATAGCTTCTGTGTGAATTCCAGGGCCTCGCCTTTCGAGAAGTCGGCAGGTATCGCATAGGGTACGCTCTCAAGCGCACGCCGAACCACTTCCATCTCAGCCGAGCTGAACGTCACCGCGTCGAGTCGGTAGTCCTGGAATGCGCCCCAGACATTCGGAAGCCAGCTCTGTAGGATCTCGCAGATCACCTCGGCGTAGCGCCGGATTTCGAGCTGAGCATGTGGATCGGCACGAAGGCGAAGGAAGTGCATCAGGTTGTGCAGGTTCACCTTCCAGTACCACTCGGTGTAGGTGGAGAGCGGCAGGTTGATCCGAGCCAGTTCGCGAGCAACACCCCATTTGAGAGATGTGTTGTAGTCTCGAAATGCCATGTCTCCGTAGTCTCGCGCGCCAGTGCTAAAGCCCTTCGCCCTATCTGGCCCAATTTCACCACTTCGACCCTGCTTGTTGGTCTTCGACTGCGCCTGTACGTCCTCGGCGGCCGGAACGTAGAACTCACCGGGCAGGATGGAGTACCGGGCCGACACCTCGTTCACCGAAGCTGTCCGGTGGCGGATCCACTGGCGCGCGACGAAGATAGGCAGCTTCACGTGGAGCTTGATCTCGCACATCTCGAACGGCGTGGTGTGCCAGTGGCGCATGAGGTAGCGGATGAGCCCACGGTCGTCGGAAGGCGTCTTTGTACCTTCGCCGTAGCTGACCCTGGCGGCCTGCACGATCGCGGCTTCGTCACCCATGTAATCGATGACGCGGATGAAACCGTGGTCCAGTACATCGTGGGGCTGCCCGAGGATCTCGTCAAGATAGGGTGCGTGGGGGCGGGTGATCGGTTCAAACTTGGTCATGGTTTGTATCCTCCCAAGAGGTTAAACGGCGGGGGATTGCGCGCAACTTCCTCCAAGAGATCGTCCAGATCTGATTGACTGAAGCCCGCGATGTGCGCCTCTTTGGCTTCCGGATGCCGCTCGAAGATCTCATCGATAACCGCTTGCAGCTCTTCCCGGTGGAACGGTACGTCCACCCGCGGTGGCCTGTCGTCGGTCACCATCTTGTTCATCTGGGCGTCCCGCAGCACCACGAGCGAACACAACGCCTTGGTGATGTGGCTCAGCCCGCTATCGGGGTCGACGTCTTCGCCCTCCCACCACGAGGTGAGGTGGCGCATAGTGGCGTCGAAGTAGACCGACGCCCGCACGCCAGAAGCGCGGTAGTTGTGACGGCCGTACTTCCTGGCGCCCTCCAGCATCCCGGCGCCGACCTCTTGGACCACGTTCATGGGCACGGTGGAGAACTGTGGCTTCTTGGTGCCGACAGCGTCCTTTGGGTTGGTGTCTTTGGTGGTCATGAGGTAATCTCCTGGATCCACTTGCGGACTTTCGAGCCGATCTCGTCGTCCAGCTCTTCAGCCATGTTAACGACGGCCCAGCACTGGTCCTTCCAGTCCTGACGTTCGAGAAGGCCAGGGCGACCGAAGTAGTTGGCGAAGGTGATGGCTTCGAGCCAGTCGGCGATGCGGAGAACCTTACGTTCCTCATCGGACAGGCTTTTTGCAGTTGGGGACCGCATCCCTACACGAGCGATGTGTTCATAATACTCATACCAATCGCGTAACTTTGGGAACTCACGCTTCGCTGGGCCGGGAATGTCGCCTACAACACCCTCACCGTCGTCGTGGTGAAGTGCCTCCAGAATTAATCCAGGCGACGGGTATGGCTTCAACCAAAGAACGAACCGGGCGACACCAGCGCAGTGGTCGGCGACGGTCTGGGCCGGAACCACGGGGTTGTTATGCCACCGCGTGGTTCCGTGCGCCGCCAGATAGACGGTGGGTGTCATTCGACCTTTACCGTACCAGGGCAAACTTTCCCTATGGCAAACACAAGAGACGCAACATCTTCTGGTGTTTTGAACTCGATGTACTCACCTTCTATTTCTAGTCCTTCCCCTCTTGGGACAACTCGAACCTTTTCGCCATCAGAAAGAGTCAGAGTGACCATGTGTCGAACCTCTGCTTTAGGTGTCATTTCGATCTCCATAAATTTGGCACGTAACGCGCCATTGGCGTGTAGATTATGTCGTATTTACAAATACAACACAACAGTTATATTTACGGAAATCAGGCAATTAGCCGAATACTACACCCTACAAATCGTGCCCTCCGAAGGCAGAGGCCAGAGGTTCGAATCCTCTCGGGTGCGCCAATATACCTTTAAATCAATGACTAAATGGACAATGCTCATTGCGCGGCCTGCGCAATCAAGGCATTGCCCCCGGGCGCCACCTTAGACGAACGAAGTCTACAGAGTCTCAAAGACACGCACCATGAACGTCTTCAGGACTTGTCAGCGTGGATCAATGAGACGTCGCCAGCCGCGTCCACAAGCGTCGTGCGGACGTGCAGGGCTTGTGTGATCCGCCGTACTTCGTCGAGCTGCGCAAGGCACAGGGCGGTAGAAGCCGCATCGGCGACTGCGGCGCTGTCGGCTTCAATCGAAACTGTCGACCAAAGCGGTGGGCGGTTCCGCGGGTGCAGGATGTGGGTGTGCTCGCCAAGCCGGAGGGCGCCGGGGGACGAGGTTGCAAGGCATCCGCTGGTAAGGGTTCGGGTGCCGACGATCCCGTGGATCGGGTCCTCAATGCCCAGTCGGAATGGGCCGCCGATGGCCGCATGTTCACCGACACGGACGAGCGCCCGGGTCAGGCCGCGTGCGGAGAGGGTCGCCCGCACGCGGTCAGTGGCGAAGCCTTGGGCAATCCCGTTGAGGGTCAACGCCTGGCCCGGGGCGAGCGCGAGTTCGTTGTCGTTGAGGATGACTCGATCCCAGCCGACTCCCTCCCACGGGGGGCGTTCGCCGCGGGCGAGGGCAGCGAAGACGGGTTGCACGGTCGCATCGAAGAGACCGCCCGTTTCTCGGTGCATCACGTCGCAGAGACCAAGCAATTCGGCCATAGGCGACGAAAGCGTGCCTCCACCCTCGGCGTTCAGGCGAGAGAGCTCAGACGTCGGATCGTAGAGCGAGAAATGGGCCTCGGCCGCCCGGATCTCGGCCACCGCTGCGTCGAGGTCGTCCTGCGTCGCGCCGTAAAGATCGAGCGAGACCTCTGCCCCCATCGCGTGCCCGTGCCAGGTTTGCGCGCCTGCCTTCGCAAGTGCAGGCCCTGCCGCCATCGTTGCCGCGACCACCTGTATAAAGCGCCGTCGCTTCATGCCTGTGCCTCGACCGGGGCGCTGGTGCGCGCTTTCTCCAGCCGTTTCGCGGCGAGGATCAGGGGCACGCATTGCTTGGGGCTCTCGTGGATCGTCACGCAGTCAAGGCATTGAAAGCACTCGCTGTACGCAACTTTTCCGGACTTCGCGATGGCGCCGTAGCGGCATTTCACCCGGCAGAGCTGGCAGGGGTCGCCGCAGTCCAGCCGCCGCGCCACCCAGTCGCGCTGCCGGACCAGCCCGCCCAGGGCGAGCAAAGCGCCAAGAGGGCAGACGTAGCGGCAGAAGCCTTTGAACAGGGTCATCGACAGGACGAGCCAAAACAGCGCGTAGGCGACGTAGTACCATTCGCGAATGAAGAACGTGGTGATTGCGGTTTTGAACGGCTCGACCTCGGCGGCCTTGTCAATGCTGGCGGGGGCGGCAACGGCGATGAACACCAGTGCGGCGAGGACGACGTATTTTACGCCTTTGAGGCGTTGGTCCCAGGCGGGCGAGGGCTCTATCTGGCGCAGGCCGAGGGTACTGCCGAGCTTTGCGGCGAGCTCTTGCAGGGCGCCGAATGGGCAGAGCCAGCCGCAGAACAGACCGCGGCCCCAAAGGACAAGGCCGACGAGGGTGACCGCCCAGATCAGCAGGGAGAACGGGTCATAAACGAGGAAGGCGTACGAGCCTTGCGTCAAAGCGGTGTTCAGCGTTGCGAGGGGCGTCACGATAGACAACTGCCCTTGCCCCCAAAAGCCGACAAAGCCGACGACCGCCGCAAGCACCGTCCAGCGGATCGTGGGGTAGGCGGGGTGCGCCGACAGCTCATCAAGGCGGCGGGCCATGGCGATCAGCAGGATCAGCAACAGGGGTGCAAGAATGGCAAGGTCGATTGCACGCCCGCGCAGCGCCTCAAGCCACGGGGGGACTGGGGTAAAGGCCTCGGCGCGGGCAAAGAAGCGCTCGGGCGAGGCGGCCTCTAGCGCCAGGTCGACAGAGCCAAGCTCGGGCTGGAACATGCCGTGTTCGCGGACGGCCTGGACCGTCATGGTCCAGGGCTGCGTCGGGTCGAAACCGAGCCGCCGGTCGGTGCGCAGGATCAGCGCTTGGCCATAATCGACTGCGTCGTGAAGCTCCCACGGCATGTCGTCGTGCAGCTCAATGATCAGATCAGCGTCGCGGAGCGAGATGGGGAACCCGCCCTGCGCCGCGCTGATCCGGTCGGGGGCCGTGTTACGGACGAAGCTTTCCGAGACCAGACCGTGGCGGCCTGCGTCGATCACGAGGATGGGTTCGTCGCTGCCGGAGATTTCCAGGAAGCTCTGCAGTTCGGCATAGCTGTCCGCGGACAGCACCGCCTGGGCAACGGCTTGCGGGCCGAGGTCGATGACCCAAAGGTCGAGGTACGCCTCTTCTGGTGCGTCGCGGGCCTCTGGGTCGTCATCCTCCCAAAGGGTTCCGGCGAAGGCGGCGTCGACCTCGGCGTTGGTCCAGGTTTCGTGTCGCGCAATGCCTTGTTCGACGAGGTCGTCCCAGGTGAGATCCTCGGACACCGAGGGGTCCGGATAGGCGGGCGGGCCGCTGGAGACGCCCCCCAGCTTCTCGCGCGCAACCTGCAGGGTGGCGGCGAGGATGGATTCATGCGCGATCCGGACCGAGGCCGTCGCCTTGGTCACGCCGTCGAGGTAGACCAGCGACGAGCTATCGGTTCCGCCGCCATACGGTGTGCCGACGACCAGGGTGTCGCCGATGGAAAGGCCCTGATATTGCTCGAAGAATGCGTGGAACGGGGCTTGGCCCAGGCCGCTGACGAAGATCGGTTCGTTGTGCTCGATGAGCTGGACGTCAAGGAACCGCCCTTCGAGGTCGAGCACCACGAGCAGGTTGATCGGCGAGCCCGAGAAGCCGGGCAGGGGGGCCATCGGCTCCGTCTCGAAGACGTAGCCGACATGGCCACCGCCTGAGTTCAGAAGTTGGTAGACGCCCTTGTCGTTAACGGGCTCGCCGAGTTCCATGGGCGCGCGGATGCGCTCGGCGATGGCATCGCGTGGCAAGGGCTCGGCCAGGGCGGCGGTGCCGGCCAGAAGGCAGAGCAGCGCGATGCGCAGAAGCGTCAACATACGCACACTGTATGGGGGCGAGCGGATGCTCTGAATGCGACTAAGGTCGCAACGATTGGCGCGGGGTGAGGGTCTAGCCTTGGGGCATGGATGGGCGCGTGATCCCCTTTGTTCTTTCGCTGACGGCGCTGGTGGCGGTCTGGGTGGTGGCGGCTGCAACCACGGCGGATCCGACCGTGCTGCCGGGTCCGGTGGAGGTGGCGCGGATCTTCTGGGCCGAGACTGTCGGCGGCCCCTTGTTGGGACACATGTGGGTGACGATGGGGCGGGTGGCCGCGGCGTTCGGGTTGGCGATGGGGCTGGGCACCCTGCTGGGCTGGGCGATGGGGCAGTCTGAGCGCGTGGATGCGTGGCTGGGACCGTGGGTGACGGTGTTCCTGAATATCCCGGCGCTGGTCGTAATTGTTCTTTGTTATCTGTGGATTGGCCTGAATGAAGTGGCGGCGATTACGGCTGTGGCGGTGAACAAGACGGCGATGGTGGCGGTGACGGTGCGGGAGGGGGCGCGGGCCTTGGACCGGGGGCTGAGCGACCTGTCCGAGGCCTATCGGATCGGCCTTTGGGATCGGATGCGGCATGTGATCTGGCCGCAGATGCAGCCCTATCTGTTCGCAGCGATGCGCAATGGCATCGCGATCATCTGGAAGATCGTGCTGGTCGTCGAGTTTCTGGGGCGGCCCGATGGCATCGGGTTCCAAATTCACCTGTATTTTCAGTTGTTTGAGACAGGGTACGTCCTGGCCTATGCGTTCAGCTTCGTGGCGCTGATGCTGGTGGTGGAGTACGCGATCTTCGCGCGGTGGGAGCGGCGGAGCACGGCGTGGCGGCGGGCGGAGGCGGGTTAAGCGACCGTGCGCCGCAAGCGCCTGTCGAGTGGGCCGTTTGTGAGAATCGGCTTGGTTAACAAGGGGGATGAGGCGATTTTGGCGCGTCGGTATTACGTCGGTATTTCGTCTGTAACGCGTCGGTGCCTCGCGCCGATTTGGCCGAGTAACAGGGCGTTCGGTGGTCGGGTGTTAGCTTTTGGGGTGAAGTGCGCCCTCGTCGCTTGCGGGGCGGTGCCGGGGTGAACCCCGGCCTACCACTGTGGTGGGCAGATTGCTCACCCTACCGCGTGGCCATGTGCGGGGTGGTGGGGTGGAACCCCATCCTACCAGTGGGGGCTATGGGCGGCTTAGGGTTTCTAGGGCGGCTTTGAGTTCTTCGGGGTCGAGGGGTTTTGTGAGCAGGGGCAGGTTCATTACCTCGCAGCCGAGGCGCAACTCGGGGGAGCGGTCTGCCGAGATCACTAGGGCGGGGACCGGGCCGTAGCGGCGGATGACTTCGCGGTGCAGGTCGAGGCCGCTGTAGAGCCCGTCGATCTGGTAGTCGAGCACCATGGCATCGGGCACGATGTCGATCTCACCGAGCATGTCCAGCGCCTCTACCGCCGCGCCGGAGCAGAGCACGTGCGCGCCCCAGCCTTCCAGCCAGTGCTCAATAGCGCCGGAGAGCACGGGGTCGTTTTCCACAAGCAGCAGGATCTTGCCTTCAAGCGCGCTCGGGTCGCTTAGCGCCGCCCCGGCCAGATGCGGCGCCGCCTGCCGAGGCGGCGCGGTTTCGAGTGTCACCGCAAAGCAGGAGCCACGTCCGGGCACAGAGCGCAGGCTGAGCGGATGGCCAAGGGACCGGCAGGCGCGGTCTACAATCGCCAGCCCCAGCCCAAGCCCGTTGGAGCCGCTGCGCGAGGGGGACAGGCGCGAGAACTCCTTGAAAATCTTCTCGTGATCCGCCTCGTCGATGCCGGGGCCGGTGTCGTGAACCTCAATCCGCACCCTAGACGCTCCATCTCGCCGGACGCCCACCACGACGCGGCCCTGATGGGTATAGCGAATGGCGTTGGTGATGAGGTTCTGCAGAATGCGGCGCAGGAACACCGCGTCGGTGACCACCCAGGCGTCGCTGTCGATGACCCGCAGGTCAAGGCCCTTGGCCTGAGCGGATGGCAACAGCTCGGTCGCCAAGGACGAGAAGAGGTCGCTGAGGCGGAGGTCCTGAATGTCGAACGTTGCCTGACCCACATCCAGTTTCGAGATGTCGAGCAGCGCTTCGATGATCCCCTCAACGCTTGCCAGTGCGCCAACGACCTTGTCCGAGATCTGGTTTGCCTCGTCACCCAGGTCCTGATCCTGCAGCGACGCGGCAAAGAGCTTGGCCGCTGACAACGGCTGGAGCAGGTCGTGCCCGGCCGCCGCGACGAAGCGGGATTTCGTTTCGTTCGCCCGCTCTGCCTGTTCCAGCGCGACGCCCAGTTCTGCCGTGCGCAAGGCCACGCGCTGTTCCAGCGTCTTGTTCACATCGCGCAGCGCGGCTGCCGCGCGGTGCTGCACGGTGACGTCCGAGAACGATATCACGAAGCCATGGTCTGGCATCTCTTGCGCGAAGACGCTGAAGATGATGCCGGTCTTGTCGGTGAGCTCAAACGTGATTGGCTTTCGCCCATCCCAGTGGTCCGCCCACGCCTTGAGCCACTCAAGCCCCGAGCCTTCGCTGAAGCTCATCATCGGGCAGAAGAGATCGACAAACTGCGTGAACGCCATGCCCATTCGCGGCAGGGCGGTGGACATCATCCGCTCTAGCATGTGGTTCCAGCCGACGAGGCGTCCGCGCTCACTGAAGATGCAGATGCCCTGTTCGAGGTGGTCGAGCGTCGCTCGGAGCATCCGGGCCTGTGTGTCGACCAGTGTTTCGCGCTGGCGGCGCTGTTCGCGCATGATGTCGGTGACATCGGTTTGCAGAATGACCGTGCCGCCCTCTTGCGTGCGGTGCTCGCCGACCTGCATCCAGCGATCTTCCACCAGGGCGATGTTGAAGACCACGCGCTGGTCCTCGTGCCGGATGAGGCGGCGTCTGGCCCAGTCTTGCGGACCCATGTTCTCCGGCAAATCCAGGTATCTGGAGCCGCTGACCTTTTCGACGAACTCGTGAAACGACATGCCCTTCGCCAGCTTCGCCTTCACGTCGCCGAGGCCATTGCAGAAACGGCTGTTGAAGAGTTGCAGCGTCTCGTCCCGGTCGAACAGGGCAAAGCCGTCGTCCATGCTTTCAAGCGCTTCGTCGAGGTTGGAGCGCGCGGTCTCCAGCGCCATGTTCGCGTCGGCGAGTTGCGCGTTGCTTTCGTTCAGCAGGTCGAGCGCTTTCTCAAGGTCGGCCGTGCGCGTGCGCACCTGTGCCTCCAGCAAGGCGGCGCGTTCGAACTGGACGTAGGCCGTGGTTTGGTCGTCTGGGGTCTGCTGGACCCGGCGCATGAGGGCGCCGCAGATCTCGACCAGCTTGTCGCGCTGGCGTTCGACCGTGTCGGTGGGGTTGAGGAGGCTGTCCACCTAATACCCCTCGCCCGCGTCCATCGGGAATATCGCGACACCGGTCATCGTATGGTTGACGTGGAGGGTGCCGATCTGCTCGCCATAGGTCGAGAAGCCAACGATGCCGTGTTTGCGCAGGGCGGCGTTGACCTTGTGGGTCTGCTGGCCGCGTTGAGCCTCGATCCGCCGCAGGACGCAATCGCAGCCGAGGATAGACGGCGCGGGGTAGCCGTTGACGATCTCGGACACCTTCGCGTCAAGGTCGGCGGCCATATCGCCCGCCTCGGCCACGGTGAGGACCATGCCCTCGTCGATGGCCGAGAAGAACACGAGGTGGCCCTGGGCGTTGACACGCTGGATCGCGCGGACGTGGTATTGGCCGCCGATGCAGACCGTGACGGGGTTGGCGGCGAAGATGAGTTCGTCAAGCTGGCCCGGGTCCTTGCCGATGAGTCTGGCGTATTCGGCGGCTGCCGGTTCCGCGTTGATCGATTTGACGACCCGCTCTTTCGGGTCGGCCTCTGTCACGACCATGCGGGTGTCGGTGGGCGACATGTGGTTGATCGAAAAGACGCGGGTCAGGCAGTTCGTGACGACAAAGGTCAGGGTGGCGGCGTTGCGATAGACCTTGCCGTTGACCCCGACGTAGGAGTGCTGGAACCGCAGCCCGTCGCCAGCCGATCCGCCGAACAGGGGAAATCCGGCAAGGTGCGGAGAGACGGCAGAGACCAGCGCGTCTTCGCAGCGCGACAGGCCGTCGACCATCATGAAGCTGAAGCCGCCTTTCATCGTTGGGTTTGCGGCCTGAACGGCGATGCGATCCTGCACGAGCTTTTCGACCTCGATTTTCAGGTCGGCGCCGTCGAGGTTTTCGATCAGGCAGGTCCGTGCGGAAAAGAGCGAGCTTGGAAAGCCCACCGCAAGGACAGTATCGTTGACGTATCCGTCGGACCCGAGTTCGCCTGCGGTGGTGCATCCGACCACGGTGCAGCGCAACGCGTCATGCAACTCTTGCATGAGCGTTTGAAAGGGTCCCTCGGCTCCGGCGAATACTACCACGTGGGCTAGACCGACGCCCGAAAGCTGTTCGAGGATCCGTGCCGCGCAGTCGGGGTCGTGCACGGATGCTTCGGCGGTCAAGAACGCACTTCGGTAGCCTTCGCCCGGCTCGCCAAATGGCGGCGCAAGCAAGCGTCCCATGGTTCAAACTTCCTCCCGGGGGGAGGTTAGACGCTGTTTCCGGCGTCAGGCAAGCTTGAATCGAAGCGTGCGTCATTTGCGACCAGGACCGCCTGGGTTCGGTTCTGCACGCCCAGCTTGCGCATGATGGCGGTAACGTGGGCTTTGACGGTGGCTTCGGCAATCGACAGTTCGAAGGCGATTTGCTTGTTGAGCATGCCGTCGCAAATCAACTCCAGAATGCGGGCCTGCTGGGGTGTCAGGCTTGCGACAGAGCGCATGGCGTTGCTTTGGCGGTCCACCGGTTCGGCGGCAACGAAGTTGTCGGGGACGAAGGTTCGGCCCTGTTCGATGGCGTCGATGGCGCGGCGGAAGGTGTTGCGGGGGGAGTGCTTGGGCACGTACCCCGAGGCCCCGGCTTTGAGCGCCTGCGTGACGACCGCATTATCGGCGAGAGAGCTGACAACGATCACCGGCGCCGGGTCGACGGCCTTGAGCATGCGGACGAGGCCGTCGAAGCCACTGACGTCGGGCATGTGCAGGTCGAGGACAACAAGCCCGGGGCGAGTCGGGCGCGTGGCGACGGTGTTGAGGCCGTCTTGCAGGCAGTTTGCGATCTCGATGGCGCGGAATTCGCAGATCGACCGAAGGGTCAGTTCCAGCGCATCGCAGAACATCGGGTGGTCGTCGACAATCATCGCCCAGTCGTCTGGTTTGAACGTTTTCGTCGGCATAAGCGCAGAACGGGCGGTTTGGATCGTCATTGGGGAACTATAGCAGCGGTTGGGCGCAGCGCATCTAATCCAAAAGTCGCAAGGGGTTGGGGCGGCCTGGCGGGCCGCTCTTCGCCCCTTTCGGGGCGCCTCGCCCGGTGTGGCCAAACAAAAATGCGCGCTCCGTTGGAGCGCGCAAAGTTTGTTGCCGGTGGGAGAGGACCGGCGAAGGAAGCCGGCGGCCTAGTTGGCCGAGGCAAGCTCACGCGGGAGGCGGAAGGTCCAGAGGAGGCCGCCCTGATTGAGGTAGTTGACCTTCTTGGCCACTTCGCCACCCCAGAGCGGTACAGCGCCGCCCCAGCCCGAAATGATCGAGACCCACTGTTCGCCGTCCTGCATCCAGGTAACGGGTTGGCCGACGATGCCGGAGCCTGTCTGGAAGCTCCACAGTTCTTCGCCGGTTTCGTCGTCGAGGGCGATGAACTTGCCTTCGGGCGTCCCGAAGAACACCAGACCGCCTGCGGTGGTCATCACACCCGACCAGAGCGGGGCGTCGTTCTTGTACTCCCACTTCCATTCACCGGTGTCGGGGTCGATCGCCTTCAGGCTGCCGATGTGGTCCTGGTAGTTAGGCTTGATCGTGAAGCCCGCGCCAAGATACGCCGCGCCTTTCTTGTAGCTGATCGGCTCGTTCCAGATGTCCATGCCCCACTCGTTGGAGGGCACATAGAAGTTGCCGGTCCGCTGCGAGAACGCCATTGGCATCCAGTTCTTGCCGCCAAGGAACGAGGGCGAGGCAAAGATCACTTCGCCCTTCTTCCCGTCCGCCGCTGCCGACGGATCGCCCGGGCGGTTCTCTTCGTTGAAGATCGGGCGCCCGTTTTCATCAAGGCCCTCGGCCCAACTGATGTCCTTGACGAAGGGCACACCGCTGACGAACCCGCCATCGGCGGCGTCGAGGACGTAGAAGAAACCGTTGCGGTCCGCCGTGGCGAGGCGCTGGTTGCCCTCACGGTCGTCATACGCGACGACCTCGTTCACGCCGTCATAATCCCAGCCCTCACGCGGGGTGGTCTGGAAGTGCCACTTGATCTCACCCGTTGCCGGGTCAATCCCGATGCGGCTGGCGGCATACAGGTTGTCGCCGGTCCCATCGTTTGCCTGTCCGGCATCGCGCAGCCAGCTGTTCCATGGCGCGGGGTTGCCAGCGCCGAAGATCAGCGTATCGGTCCGCGCATCGTACGAGCCGCCAAGCCACGTGGCCCCGCCACCCGTCTTCCACATGTCACCCGGCCAGGTCGCGTTCAGCGTGCCGGTCATGGTGCTTTCTTCGCCGTTGAGCGTGCCCATGTGGCCTTCAATCACGGGGCGTTCCCAAACCATTTCCCCCGTCTCGGCGTCGCGAGCCTGAACGGAGCCGACGATGCCGAATTCACCGCCCGAGTTGCCGGTGATGACCAGCCCGTTCACGATCAGAGGCGCAGCGGTATAGCTGTAGCCCGCCTTGTAATCCTCGATCTTCTTGCGCCAGACCACGTCGCCGGTCTTTGCATCAAGCGCCATGATCCGTGCGTCGAGCGTGCCGAAATAGATCTTGTCGTTATAGATCGCGGCGCCCCGGTTGATCACATCGCAGCAGGGCAGAATGCCTTCGGGCAGGCGGGCATCGTACTGCCAAAGCTCTTCCCCGGTTTTCACGTCGATGGCGTACATCCGGCTGTATGAGCCGGTAATGTACATAATCCCGTCGTGGATGATCGGCTGCGTTTCCTGGCCGCGCTGCTTTTCGCCCCCGAGTGAGAACGCCCAGGCCGGAACCATGTTCTTGACGTTGTCCTTGTTGATCACCTCAAGCGGGGAATAGCGCTGAAGGTGGCGCCCCATGCCGTTGGTGACGATGTCTTCCGGCGTCGCCTGATCCTGGGCCAACATCTCTTCGCTGACGCCCTGGGCCTGGGCCATGCTCATGGCAATGACGCTCGCGGCGGTAGCTAGCAAAAATCTCTTCATCTGGGTCCTCCCTTGGCGGGCTGCCTGATCGTGGCGCGCGCATCCTCTTTAGTATCGGGGGAGATCCGGGCCCTTGAGTATTCGCCTTTGGTCTTACGACCCCACCGCCCTTGCCGCCGCACGCCCCCCGGTCGCACCATCGGGCCGCTTTTAGTCACGGGAGGGGTGCATGGGCCGCACCGTATTGTTCTTCCTTTTTCTTGTCGCAGCCGGGGCCGTGATGGCGGGCGGCGAAAGGCCCGTCTATCTGCTGGATGGCACCGGACAGCGGGTACAGATCGCGAGCCTGCGTGTCGCTCCGGATGGATCGTATGACCTGACGATGGCCAATGCGCCGTTCACGGACCACTTTCTGTCGATGCGTCCCTTCAAGTGCCTTGAGGGCCCCGAAAAGCACTGGTGCCATGTGCCGTATCCGTATCCGAACGCGAGGAACATCTCGGTCGATTTCGTGGATCTGGAATACGACCTGCTGTTTCTGTGGAAGGGGGCGACAGACTATGGGATCGATACGTGGAACGGCATCTATTACGTGCTGACGAAGGACGGCGCGGCGTTGGTGGGGGCGGCGCACGAGATCGACCTTAGCCAGCTTGCCGTGCCACCGCAGGCAGGCGACATGCGCCCCGTGTCGGCGGAGGATCTTCACGAGACCGATCCTGACAGCCACAGGCTGCCTCGGCTTGAGATCCCGGCTGCCGACGCCGGGTGACCTACAGCCAAAGTCGTATATCGGCCCCGGGCCGCGCCCGCCTAGTCTGAGCCCAACACGTTGGGAGGACGTACAATGTTCATAAGACTGCTGACCGCCACCGTTGCGGCTGCTGTATTGGCGGGTCAGGTACTGGCCGAGGCGCCCGTATTGCGCGCGCATGTTCTGAAATTCGGCACCGTGAACTGGGAGCTTGATGTGATCAAGCATCACGGGCTGGACGCAGAGAACGGCTTTGATCTGGAGGTTCACGGGGTGGCTGGTGGCTCTGCCGCGAAGGTGGCGCTGCAGGGCGGTGAGGCCGATGTGATCGTCTCGGACTGGCTGTGGGTCGCGCGGCAGCGGGCGGCGGGGAAGGATTATGTCTTTATCCCGTATTCCAAGGCCGTGGGCGGCGTGATGGTGCCAGAGGGCAGCGCGGCGCAGTCGCTTGCCGACCTGAAGGGTCAGAAGATCGGCATTGCCGGTGGGCCGCTGGATAAATCATGGCTGATCCTGCAGGCCTATGCCGACATGCAGGGTGTCGATCTGGCCGGCAACACCGAACAAGTGTTCGGGGCGCCGCCGCTGATCTTCAAGACGGCGCTGCAGGGGGAACTCGGCGGGGCGATCAACTTCTGGCACTTCATGGCGAAGATGGAAGCCGGGGGCATGCGCAAGCTCATCGATGTCAGCGACGCGGCAGAGGCGCTGGGCCTGGACCCCGAGACACCGCTGCTGGGCTATGTCGTGCGCGGCGAGATGCTGCGCGATCAGCCGGAGCTGGTGGCGAGCCTCGCGGCGGCGTCGCGGCAGGCGAAGGAGATGCTGGCGAGTGACGACGCAGAGTGGGAGCGGTTGCGCCCCCGCATGAACGCCAAGACCGACGCCCAATTCGACGCGCTGAAGGCGGGGTTTCGGGCTGGGATCCCGGCGCCCGGGCCAATCAATGAGGATGCCGCCGCGCGGATGCTTGATCTGATGGGCAGGGTCGGGGGCAAGGATCTGGTTGGCGACGCGGTGTCGTTGCCCGAGGGCACGTTCTTCGCGCCGGGCAGCTAGGCGCGCCGGTGAGGTTTGAAGGCTCAATCGTGGCGGCCCAAACCCTCGCCACGGTTGAGGTGCGCGCCGCCCATCTGGGCGGCGCGCATGTTTTAGGGGCGCTGCGGTTCACCATCGCCGCCGGAGAGACGGTCGCCTTGCGCGGACCATCGGGCGTGGGGAAGACGACGCTTCTGCGCATTCTGGCGGGGTTGGAGCGTGGGTTTGAGGGCACCCGAGAGGTGACCCCGAAGTCCGCCCTGATGTTTCAGGAGCCAACGCTTTTGCCGTGGCGGTCGGCGGTTGCCAACGTGTGCATCGCGACGGGATGCCCGCGAGAGGTGGCCTTGGGGCGTCTGGCCGACGTCGGACTTGGGGACAGGGCAGAGGCGTTGCCGACGCAGCTTTCGCTCGGGCAGCAGCGGCGGTTGGCGCTGGCGCGCGCTTTGGCGATGGAGCCGGAGTTGCTGCTGCTGGATGAGCCGTTCGTATCGCTTGATGCGGACCTGGTGGCCGAGATGCAGGCCCTGATCGCGCGGCTATGCCAGCGCGAGGATCGGGCGCTGGTGATCGTCACGCATTCCGATGCAGAGACCCGGGCTTTGGCGACGCGGGTTGTGACGCTGGGCGGGACACCGGCGCGCATCGTGTCGGACCAACCGTAGGGTGTGCCTTCAGGCGCACCGTTCCAAGATTGGCTATTCGCCGCGTTTGCGGGGCATGCCTTTGGAGGGGTCGTAGCCCCAGAGGGCGAGCGCGCCGAACACCGCGAGGGCGAGGAGGGTCCAGCCCAGGGCGGGGAGGTTGAGCTCGCCGTAGAGAGCGAAGCGGATCAGTTCGACGGCGTGGGTGAAGGGGTTCGCCGCGCAGATGTCGTGGAGGAGCTCGCTGCTTTCGGCCATCTTCCAGAGGGGGTAGAGGGCTGAGGATAGAAAGAACATCGGGAATATGACGAAGTTCATTACGCCTGCGAAGTTCTCCAATTGGCGGATCAGGGACGACAGCATCAACCCCAGCGCGCCCAACATGAGCCCCGCCACGAAGAGCGCTGGAATCACGGTAAAATACCCGATCACCGGCATCTGGATTCCGAAGGCGGCGGCGATGGCGAGGAACGCGGCGACCTGAAGAATCGAGATCACGGTCGAGCCGATCAGCTTGCACAAAAGCAACCACCACCGCGGAAGCGGGGCCGTCAGCAGAAGGCGCATGGAGCCCATCTCGCGGTCGTAGACGAGGCTGAGCGAGGATTGCATGCCGTTGAACAGAAGGACCATGCCGCAGAGGCCGGGAACGATGTAGGTCTCGTAGGTGATGTAGGTCTGGTAGGGCGGCGTGATCGACAGGCCCAGTGCGGCGCGAAAGCCTGCGGCGAAGACCAGCAGCCACACCAGCGGGCGGACGAGGGCCGACAGGAAGCGTTCGCGCTGGTGGATAAAGCGGAGCGCCTCGCGGGTCACGATGGCCCGGAGGCTGGGCCACCACGTCATGCGGCGGCGTCCGCGGTGAGCGACAGGAAGTGCTGCTTCAGGGGCTGTCCTCCGGTCACATCCGCCACAGTCCCATCAGCCAGCAGGCGGCCCTGGTGGAGGATCAGAAGGCGATCGCTGTCCTGCACTTCGTCGGTGAGGTGCGTGGCCCAGAGGACGGTCATGCCGCCTTCGGCCAGGCGGTGGACATGCGCGGTGATCGCCTCGCGCGAGGCGGGGTCGAGGCCGACGGTGGGCTCGTCCAGCAGCAGCACCTTGGGGTCATGCAGCAGCGCGCGCGCAAGCTCCGTCCGGCGGCGGTGGCCGCCGTTGAGTTTGCGGACTTTCTCGCCTGCCCGCTCGGCCATGTCGAGCTGGCCCAGCGCCTCGACAATGCGCTGCGACACCACCCGGCGCGGCACCCCGTGGAGCGCGGCGAAATACATGAGGTTTTGCTGCACCGTCAGGTCGAGATCGAGCGTCGGTTGTTGAAAGACAACGCCCAACGCGGCCATCGCCCGGCGCGGCGCCTCTTCCAGTGCGGACCCTGCAATCTCAATCCGGCCCGGTGGCGGGGCGGCGAACAGGCGGGTCAGCAGCGCAAAGAGCGTCGACTTTCCGGCCCCGTTCGGGCCGAGCAACGCACAAAAACCCGGGGCCAGCGTAAAGCTGACCCCGTCGAGCGCCGTCTTGGGCCCGTAAGCGTAAGAGAGGTCGGTGACGCGCAGGGTCACTCGATAGTTATCTCCACCCGCTGTGTTTCACCGGTCGAGCCGGGGATCTTCAGATAGTAGCTGCCGGGCTTGATGGCGACGAAGCCGATCTCCATCTCGCCCGCCTCGTCAAACTCGATGGAGTCGACGCCGAGGGGACGAATTTCGAGGCCTTCCACCACGATTTCGTCGATCCAGATGGCGCGGAAGAACTCGGGCCCCACGAGCGCAAGTTCCTGGCTGCCGTCGCCCTGAATCTCGAACTCGTAATAGGTGCCTGACTTCAGCACCCACGGGGCGGAGGTCAGCGGGATGCCGGCGCCGAGTTGGATCGGCTCCAGGTCTTCCTTGTTGGAGGCCGAGAGGATGCCGGCGAGGCCGAAACCGTCGTCGTCATCATCGTCCGCCAGAGCGGGGGACATGGAAAGGGCCAAGGCGGCGGTGAAGGCGATGAGTGTGCGCATGTTGGTAGCTCCCAGATTAGTTGGTCGGGCGGTAAGCGGCGCCCCAAGGGAAGCGGCCGACTTTGATGGATTTGATGGCCTCACGCTTGGCGACGTCGATCACGGTCACGTCGCCCGACACCCCATTCGTGGTGAACAGAAGGGAGCGGTCGGCGTTGAAGTCCATGTGCCAGACGCGGCGGCCGACGAGGATATAATCCTCGACCTCGAAGGTCTCGGCATTCACGACGGCGACGTGGTTTGACGGCCCGAGGGCCACGAAAGCGTGCGTGTCGCCTGCCGTCATCTCAAACCCCACGGGCTGGACGCGGTCGGGGTGGACGCCGTCGACCTCGAAGTCGATTTTCGCGATCTCACCCTGGTTGGCGACGTCGAAGACGGTGATGGTGCCGCCGATCTCGGACGAGACCCAAAGCTGCTCCCCTTCCTTCACAAACTCGGCGTGGCGAGGGCGGCTGTCGACAAGGGTGTTGGCGAAAAGCGACTGCTTCTCGGTGTCGATCCAGTGCGCCATGTTTGTCGTCTCGGACGTGGTGATCGCGATCTTGCCGTCGGGGCTGACGGCCATGCCTTCGGGCTCAATCCCCACGTCGATCTGGGCGACCACGCGGCGCGTCTCGGTGTCGACGACGGTGGTGATCGCGTCGTCTTCGTTGGCGATGTAGAGGTGGCGGTTGTCGGGGTGCAGCACGAACTGCTCCGGGTCTTCGCCCGAGGGGAGTTCGTGCAGGACCTTGCCCGTCTCGGGGTCGATCACCTGCACCGTGTCGCTGTCGGAGGCGCAGACGTAGAGGACGGAGTAGTCCTTGGCAAAGGTGATGCCCCGGGGGCGTTCGCCCACGTCGATGGTGCGGACGACTTCGAGCGTTTCGATATCGATCACGCTGATCGTGTCGTCCTTTTCGTTGGATACCCAGATCTCATCCGCGAGGGCCGGGGTGGCGGCGGTCAGGATCAGGGCGAGAGCGGTGGTGCGCAGCATGGCGGTGGTCCCTTTCGTCAGTTGAAGGCGGTGCATCCGGCCTCGGGTTCGTCGAGGCCGAGCGTGTCGAGTTCAGTGCGCTGGTGGAGGAACCCCTCTAGCGGCGCGCTGGCCACGAGGGCGCGGGGGTGCAGGATCGGCATGGGCTGGCGCAATTGGCCGTTCCACGTGCGGAAGGTCAGCGGGCGCCCTTTGAAACCGGCGAGTTCGAAGTCGGGGCCCAGCAGGTAGTCGCGGATCGTCGCGAGGTCGGCGGATTGGGTGCGGGTGACCGCTTCGCCTACAGCACGGACGGCGGCCCAGGCGGCATAGTCGCGGGGCTGCATGCGGCGGTCGTGCGCGTCTTCGAAGCGGGATTGCAACTGTGCGGCGCCCCATTGCTCGACCGAGGTGCCCCACGCTTCGGCGGCAAGGCCTTCGGACCCGGCGATGGGGCGCGGGCGCCACGTGTTGTACAGGATGTAGCGGCCGAAATCGTGGAACTCATCGGCGACGATCAGGGCGTCGTAGTCGCCAAAATCCTGAGTGAACAGAGGGACTTCCTGAGCCGCGTTGCGCCGCATATCGGCGTCAAAGCGCCATTCCTTGCGGGCCTGAAGGTCCAGCCCGAACTTCGTCAGCGACGCCTCCATCGCCTCGGCATAGGCCTGATCCTCGGGGTGTGGCCCCGCGATCAGCACAAGGTCGGACCAGCGTTTCTGAACGAACAACTGGGCGAGGGCATCGGTGCGCATTGCCGTGGACGGCAGCGTGTGCAGGACATTGGCGCGGCAGTCCGAGCTGCGCAGGGCCGGGGCGCCACTGCCCGCGTTGAAGATCAGCGCGTCCTGAGCCTCGGGCAAGTCAGCGATGGCGAGTAGGGCGTCGGCAGGTGCGTCGACGACCAGATACGGGGTCGAGGCGAGGGCCTCGCGCGCCGCCTCGGCGGGGTCGTCGCCGAGTGATACGAAATGCTCCGTCAGGCTCCAGTCCTGGCCCATGAACTTGCCGGTGGTCGCGTTGTCGGTCAGCGCGGTATCGGCCCCGGCGCGGCCCAGATCCTCGGGGATCGGATCGAGGTTCGACAGGGTTGGCGGCAGGTCGACCTCGACCTTGATGTAGGCGATCTCAACCTCTTGCGCCTGTGCCGCCAGGGCGAAGGCGCTAGCCAGAAATGCGAACAAAATCCGTCTCATGTGTCCTCCCACGCCGCTTATGAAACAACCATGTTCGGGCCGGGGGAAACGGGACTTTAGTCGTAACTTTCGGCGCCACTAAGGTCTAAATGTCAGGGGGGTCGGACCCGCGTATTGTCATCCTTAGCGAGATTGCCAACCGGAGGAGACCCCCATGACGAACACGACCAGGATCCTAGTCGTCGGAGCCGCGCTGACCCTTGGACTGGCGACTGCGGCGGTGCCGCATGGCGACGTGGCGCCTCAGCCGGTGGATACGGCGGGTCTGCCCGAAACGGGGGAAGAGTGGCTGCTGGAGAACCCGTATCGCGCCGAGACGGCGGGTGAAGAGGTCTGGCAGGCGGCGATTGAGATCGGCGCCTCGGGTTACAACCAGAACTGCGCGAGGTGCCACGGGCTTGAGGCCGTGTCGGGCGGGCTTGCCCCGGATCTGCGGTTTCTGGAGGCCGAGGATTGGGGCGATGAGTGGTATCTGGAGCGCTACATTCACGGCTACACCCAGAACGGCGTGACGCGGATGCCTGCGTTCGGCGATCTTCTGGGGCAGGAGGCGGCCTGGGCGATCCGGACCTATGTCGAGACGCGTCCGGATGACGAGATCATGGAAGAGGTCAGCCCGCAGTTGAAGGACATCCGCGATCAGCTTGTCGAATGGCAGGCCGATCCGTCGGGTGCCGATGTCGACGCGATGATCGACAAGCTGAACGAGATTGCCAGCGGCATCGAGACGCTGTCCGGCGCACCGGTCGCCGACAGTGTTGCGTTCCGCGCGGCGCGCGTGTTGACTGCCGACAAGGCCGACTTCAAGACAGCGGCCGAAACCCTGACGATTGGACTATCGGCGGCAAACTGACACATGCGGACATTGCTGAGCGCAGCATTGATCGGACTTGCGGGGCTTTCGGGCCCCGCTTTGGCGTCCAACGACCCATGCGCGGATTACGTTCCGCAGCCAAAGCCCCAGAATGCGAGCCGGGATATCGTGGGGCACGAGCTGGATCAGATCATCGAGCGCGGGCACATGCTGTTCGCGGTGTACGAGGATTTTCCGCCGTATTCGTGGGTCGAGGGCGGCACGCCCATGGGGATCGACGTCGAGATCGCCCGGCTGATTGCCGAGGATCTGGGCGTTGAGGCCCGCTTTAACCACATCGCGGCGGGAGAGAACCTTGAGGCGGATCTGCGGTTCAATCTGTGGAAGGGCGCGCTGATCGGCGGGCAGATCGCCAACGTGATGATGCGGGTGCCTTGGGACCCGAGCTTTGCCTGCCGGGTTGAGCAGGTGGTGTTCACGGGCCAGTACAGCGGGGAGGCGGTCGCCATTGCCTACAGCAAGGCGGAGTATCCCGAGGAAAAGCCCGTCCCCGCCTATTTCCGCTTTGACACGGTTGCGGTTGAGAATGACAGCATCGCCGATTTCTATCTGACCGGGCTTCTGGGCCGACAGGGATCGGAAAAGATCCAGCGCTTCAACACGATGGAAGAGGCGATGGATGCCCTCGCGGACGGTAAGGTGATGGCTGCCATGGGGCCGAGGGGGCAGCTTGACCACGGGCTGACCGACGCGCTTGGCGTGCACGAGCCGCCGCTGCCCGGCTTTAGCGTGGGCAGTTGGACCATAGGGCTGGGCGTGAACTTCCGCTATCGTCCGCTGGCCTATGCGGTGGATGACGCCGTGCGCTATGCGCTCGAAGACGGGCGGATCGAGGCGATCCACGCCAAGTATGGCGTCACGTTCCGCCCGCCAGAGCGCTGACGTACGCGCCTTTCCGCGCAGCGGTCGCTCATCGAGCGCGTCCGGGCTCGCCTCGCTTTTCCACAGCTCGTGCGTGGTCGTACGACATAGGTCTTACGCGCATGGTCGAATAGCCTCGTGCAACACGCCTGCGTAGCCTTCCATGCATTAGGGAGGTGCAGAGCCGGTCTCGTCTGCCCGTTAGGTCCTTGCCGGGAACCCAACCCGCCTTTTCCTTGAGACCACCTGGAGGAAACTCAATGAACGTGATGACCAACATGGAGGCGACGGCACACGTCTCTCCGTTTGCCAAGCGCTACGACAATTTCATTGGCGGTCAGTTCCGCGCGCCGAATGCAGGCCGTTACTTCGAAAATACCAGCCCGATCACGGGTGGCGCCATCGGTGAGATCGCGCGGTCGGACGCGTCGGATGTCGAAGCGGCCCTGGATGCGGCCCATGCGGCGAAGGATGCCTGGGGCTCGACCAGTGTCACCGACCGTTCCAATGCGCTGATGAAGATCGCGCAGGTTCTGGAGGACAACCTTGAACTGCTCGCGATCTGCGAGACCTGGGACAACGGGAAGGCCATCCGCGAAACCCGTGCCGCTGACCTGCCGCTGGCCATCGACCATTTCCGCTATTTCGCCGGTGTAATCCGTTCGCAGGAAGGCACCATGGGCGAACTGGACGCCGACACGGTCGCCTATCACTTCCATGAGCCGCTGGGCGTTGTCGGTCAGATCATCCCGTGGAACTTCCCGTTGCTGATGGCCGCCTGGAAGCTGGCCCCGGCGCTGGCCGCAGGCAACTGCGTGGTGCTGAAGCCTGCAGAGCAGACCCCGGCCACGATCATGGTCTTCTGCGAGCTGATCGCCGATCTGCTGCCCCCGGGCGTGCTGAACGTCGTGAACGGCTTTGGCCTTGAGGCGGGCAAGCCGCTGGCAACGTCGAACCGGATTGCCAAGGTGGCCTTTACCGGTGAGACGACGACGGGCCGTCTGATCATGCAGTACGCGACCGAGAACATCATCCCGGTCACGTTGGAACTGGGTGGCAAGTCGCCCAACGTCTTCCACGCCGACATTGCCGACGAGGATGACGCCTTCTTCGACAAGGCCATCGAGGGCTTCGTGATGTTCGCGCTGAACCAGGGCGAGGTCTGCACCTGCCCGTCCCGCGCGATTGTTCACGAGTCGATCTATGACCGCTTTATGGAGCGTGTCGTGGCCCGCACCGAAGCCATCGACTGCGGCGACCCGCGCGAAGGCAACACGATGATGGGCGCGCAGGCGAGCTCGGAACAGCAGGAGAAGATCCTGAGCTACCTCGACATCGGTCGTCAGGAGGGCGCCGAGGTGCTGACCGGCGGTGGTGCACGGCAGATGCCGGGTGACATGGCCAACGGCTATTACATCCAGCCGACGATCCTGCGCGGTCACAACAAGATGCGGGTCTTCCAGGAAGAGATCTTCGGACCCGTCGTCTCGGTCACGACTTTCAAGGACGAAGACGAGGCGATGTCGCTGGCCAATGATACGCTTTACGGCCTCGGCGCCGGTGTCTGGAGCCGCGATGCCAATCGCTGCTACCGCTTCGGGCGCGCCATCAAGGCGGGTCGGGTCTGGACCAACTGCTATCACCTGTATCCGGCGCACGCGGCGTTCGGCGGCTACAAGCAGTCGGGCATCGGGCGTGAGACGCATAAGATGATGCTGAACCACTATCAGCAGACCAAGAACATGCTGGTCAGCTACAGCCCGAACAAGCTCGGTTTCTTTTAAAGTAAGATCAGAGCTCTATGTCGTGGCGGGGCGCGCAAGCGCCTCGCCATTTTGTTTGGAGTTCTGATGAGCTTTCTGTTGGAGAAATTCGACCTGACCGATCCCCTTGCCGGGATCGTCACAGCGGCCCGGGTGGGTGCCACCGAAGCCGCGCTGGATCTGCTTGGAGAGGTCAGGGCCCGCCATGGTGGGGTGATGTTCTATCATGCCGACGGGTGCCTCGACGGGACGTCGCTGGTCTGTCTTCCGGCGGGCGAGTTGGCGCTGGGCGAGGACGATCTGGAGATTGGCGATATCGATGGCTCGCCGGTTTACGTCTCGACCAAGCACAGTGAGACCTGGGAAGAGCGGCAGCTTCTGATCGACGTGATCAAGGGGCATGGCGCGATGGTCAGCCTCGACAGTGGCACCGGGCGGAGGTTCTTCACCAGGAGCCGCCTGTTTACCGAGACTGACCGGCTGGTGCTGGGGCTGTAGCGGCCCGCTCGTCGCCCCTTGCGGGGCGCCTCGCCACTACGACTACAGTCCAATTGACAGGGGCTGTTGCGGAGGAAACGCTTCATTAACCAAGAATGGGAGATAAAGCGTCATGTCCGAAACACCCGTGGTGTGCGTCACAGATGAAGCCCCAGTTGCCGGTACCGATCCGGGCGCAAAGGTCGTGGCCACGCCGGCGGCGTTAGAGTTGCTGACCGAGATACAGGCAAATCATGGAGAGGTGATGTTTCACCAGTCGGGCGGGTGCTGCGACGGGTCATCGCCGATGTGCTATGCCAAGGGGGAGTTTCCGCTGGGCAGCACCGACGTCAAGCTGGGCGAGATACAGGGGGCGGAGTTCTACATCTCTGGCCCGCAGTTCGAGGCGTGGAAGCACACGCAACTGATTCTGGATATGGTGCCCGGGCGGGGCGGGATGTTCAGCCTCGACAACGGGACCGAGCGGCGGTTCCTGATCCGGTCGCGTCTGTTGGATACCGCCGACTGATGCCGCCCGTGGCGCAGGTTCGGGGTCTGGCCCCTGTGCTTGCGCTTTGTCTGGCGATGCTGCCCGCCAAGGCCCAAGAGGCGTGTACCGAGGACGCGATGATCGTGTTCGACGGGTCCGGCTCGATGGCCGAGATGGGGTTCAACCTTATGGATGAGCCCCGCATCTTCGAGGCGCGCCGGGCAATGGCCGAGGCGATCCCCGACATCGCCAGCCATCGGGCGCTGGGTCTGATTATCTATGGGCCTGGGTCGGCGGATGGATGCACCGGCATCGACCTGCGCTTTCCGCCGATGGCGAACGCGGCCCGGGCCATACTGTCGGCGGTTGACGGGTTGCAACCCGCAGGCAGCACGCCCCTGACCCAGGCGGTCGGTAATGCGGCGGGAGTGCTGATTGCGAGGGGGGGACCCGGGACAATCGTTCTGATCACCGACGGCAAAGAGACGTGCGGCGGCGCCCCCTGTCGTTTGGCGGCAGAGTTGGCAGCAGAGGACATGACGCTGCATGTGATCGGCTTCAAGGTTCGCGGCGATTTCTTTGCGTGGGATCAGCAGGCGGGCGAAGCGTATCGCCACAGTGAGGCCGTGTCGCGCTGCCTCGACGATCGCACGGGCGGGTTGTACGTCAACGCTGAAACGGTGGACGATCTTGTGGCGGCACTTCGGGACACGTTGGGGTGTCAGCTTTTGTTCTAGGTTTTGCGCCGCCTGTCGGCGTCGCCCAACTGGGGGGCTAAGCCCCCCAGACCAGCCAGAGTATTTCTGCCAAGATGGAAGCGCTTTAAGCGTGAGCCGTTGCGGCGGATTGTAGAAAGCGCCGGTTGATTGGGCTGTGCGGTTTCATGGCGGTTCGCTCATGCTGGAGCGCCTCTGCGGGGAGGCGGCGGCCCGAGCGGGTGGCGGCCTCGACCAGGGTCCAGTCGATGATGTCGCGCTGCGCGTGGCTGCCGCCGAACGCATTGGCGATGTGCCGCGCGGCGAAAAGGGTGTCGGCTGCGGCGTCGTAGCGGCCAAGCCAAAACGATTTGAACCCTTCGATCAGCGGTAGACCGATGGTCTGTGCCCAGCGCGTGACCTCGGACGACGAAACGTCAGCAGAGCGGTACTGATCCACCAACCGGTCAACCTTGTCCATGCGTCCTGCGCCCAGATACGCCATGGCGGCGTGCCAGTCGTTGAAGGGATACAGTTTGCCGTCGGCATGCGCCTCCCACGCGGTCGCCAGGGCCGCCCAGCGGGTGCCGACGTCATGGCCCCCCAGGTGCAGGCGCCAGAGCAGGGCCGAGGCGTCCACTAGATCCAGCGCGACCGGGCTTCGCTCGGGGCGGATGCGGGCATCGTAAAGCGCAACGGCCTCTGCCGGTTGCCCCAGTTCCAGATGGTACAGCCCCTTGTGCCACCAGTTGTGCACCTGGAAGAAGTTGTCGTCGCCGGACCAATGCGGCTCTCGCTCTTGCATCCAGCGCAGGCCCTCTTCGGCGCGGCCCTGCATCTCCAGCACGTGGGCCACGGCATGGTGCGCCCAGCAATCCAGAGGGTCGCGGGCGATGGCCTCTTTCCCGACGGCCTCGGCCTGCGCGTAGTTCGCGGTTTCCTCAAGGCCGAACGCGTACATGCCCAGAAGCGTGCTGTAGCCGGGCGCGTCGGTGGACCACATCTGCAGAACGCGCGAGATGCGGTCGCGCAGGTTGCGGGCATTGGCGCGGTAGAAATCCATCAGGTGCCCGGCCTGCAGCGCCACAAGGTCGTGCGGGTGGGCCATGTTGTGATTGTCCAACGTCACCGCAGCCGCGGTCCAGTTCCCATCCAGAAGCGCGTCGAGGCCGGCGATGTGCGACTGCTCCGCCTCGGACACGGCCAGCAACCGGGCGGTTTTCAGGACAAAGCGCGCCTCGGCAGTCGCGTCGGGTTCCGTCGCGAGCCCGAAGAGATAGGCCTTCAGGATATGCGCCATTGTGAAATCCGGCGCCTCTTGCAGGGCGGCATCAAGATGGGCGACCGGGTCGCCGCGATAGACGTTGAAGGCCCGCAGCGCGGCGTCGAAATGCGCCTTGGCTCGCGGGTTTTGGCAGGTGATGAAGTCTTTCATGGGGTTCGCCTCTGAAAATCATAACTGGCAGGGGAGGTATGGGATCAGGCGCTGCCAGCGAATGATCGAACCGCCGGGATGCATGACCGACGCGTGTGTTCACGAGTTCGTGCGCTTGGCGGCGGGGCCTTGGAGGCGCGGCGGAGGGCCTGTAGACCCGACCAATTGCTCAACGGATTTTCACACCATGACGTCTCCTTTTGGCCGATGGACCATCGATACAACCACGCGTCGGGCGCACAGCGACGGCGTGTCAAAGACACTGTCCCCCCGGGCCGTAAGGCTCGCGATAGAACTCGCGCACGCCGCCGGGGCCGTCTGCACGCGGGCAGAGTTGCTGGATCGGGTGTGGCCCGATGTCTTCGTTAGCGATGAAAGCCTGTCCCAGGTGGTGACCGAGTTGCGGCGCAAGCTGGGGGCGGAGTTGATCGAGACGATCCCGAGGACCGGGTATCGGTTGACGACGACACCCCCGTGCCCGGTCGTTCAGGACACCGACCCCGCGCCGTTCGATCCGGGGTTTGATCTGGAGGCGCACGCCTTGTGTCTTGAAGCGCGCCGGGAAGTGGTGCGATGCGGGCGCGGCTCGATCGAGCGGGCGGACGCGTTGACGGAAGAGGCCGTGTCCCTCGCGCCGAATTGCGCCAGCGTTCGGGCCGAGCGGGCCATCGCCCTTGTCCGCCGCCACACCTATTGGTCCGAGGGCCGCCATCGCCTTGAAGAAGCGCTGCAGAACGCGCAGCGCGCGTTGGAGCTGGATCCGACCCTCGCACTGGCGCATTCGGCGCTTGGTTATACGGCGACGATTGCGGGGCAGTGGCAGGCCGCCGAGCGTGCACATCGCGCCGCATTGGCCCGCGAGACGCGCGATCCGGTGATCCTGCACAACGCCGCATGGTACCTCATGTCGCGCGGGCGCATCGGCGCCGCCGTGACGTATTTTGAGCAGGTGGGCGATCAGGAGCCGCAGAACGTCAAAGGCTATCTCATCGCCGCGCAACTCGCCGCTGGTTTTGACACCGCGCGCGCCCGCCGTAACGCCGAACAGGGCCTCCGCCGCGCCGAACTTCGGCTGGCCGTCGACCCTGTCGACCCACGGGCGCTCAGCGCGTCGGCCTCGCTCATGGCCTTGTTAGGGGAGCCGCTCGCCGCCGCCAACACGCTGGATCAGGTGGACGTCACCGAAAGCTCGCAGGCGATCTATCACGCCGCCGCCTGGTCCCGGATCGGAGAGACCGAGCGTGCGCGCAGGCTGCTGGAAGAGCTGTTCGATCACGGCTGGCGCGACACGTATTGGCTGGATGCAGAGCCGGGCTTTGCCCCGCTCCGGGGCGACCGGCGCTTTCAGCAGATGCGCCAATCGCTCGTCGCGGCGTAATTCAGAACTCTTTCAGGTCTCCTTCAGGCCTTTCGTTGGCGCCGGTCATATCCCGGCGCCAGCACAACGAATGAAGGAGATACCCTGTGCCTCTCGCAATCAATAGCACCGCGCCCGACTTCCTCGGGCAAACCACGCAAGGCCCGCTTGAGTTCCACGAATGGGTGGGGGACGCCTGGTGCGTGCTCTTCTCGCACCCCAAGGATTTCACGCCGGTCTGCACCACGGAACTTGGCATGGTTGCCGGGATGAAGCGCGAGTTCGACCGCCGTGGCGTGAAGCTGATCGGGCTGTCGGTCGACAAGATCGAGGATCACCTGAAATGGTCGGTCGATATCGAGGTCGCCTCGGGTGAGGCGCTCAGCTATCCGCTGATCTCGGACCCGGACCTCACCATCGCAAAGCTCTATGGCATGCTGCCCGAGGACGCAGGCGATACGTCAGAGACGCGCACCGCGATGGACAACGCCACCGCGCGCACGGTGTTCATCATCGGGCCGGACAAGAAGATCAAGGCAAGCGTGTCGTACCCGATGACGACGGGGCGGGATTTCAACGAGATCCTGCGCGTGATCGACAGCCTGCAACTGACCGCCCGTCACCAACTGGCAACGCCCGCGAACTGGCGCCCGGGGGACGACGTCGTGATCGTGCCAGCGGTGTCGAACGAAGAGGCAGCCAAGCGCTTTCCCGACGGCTGGAACGCGCCGCTGCCCTATCTGCGCCTCGTCGCGGACCCGGCCTGAGGAGTGTGGATATGGAGACGAACCTGACCCGCCGCAGCTTTGGTCTGCTGACGCTCGGGGCCGCCGCATGCCTGCCTGCGGTCGGCCTTGCGAAGGGCTTTGCGCATCCGGAGGTGCTGGAGCAACCCGAGGCTCTCCTGCAAGGCGCGACAGACGCCGTGCTCGTCGACCTGCGCCCGGAAGAGGACTACCGAAAGGGCCACATCCCCGGAGCGTTGCATCTTGACGCGAACGCGGTGGCGGCGCCCGACAGCCCGGTCGAAGGGGCCCTGCGCCCGACGGCAGAGATCGAGGCGATGCTGGGCGGTCTCGGCATCGGCCCTACATCGCGCGTCGTGTTCTACGACGACCGGGGCGGCTTCCACGCCGCGCGGATGTTCTGGTTGATGGAATACCTCGGCCATCGCGGCGCCTCGGTGCTGAATGGCGGCTGGGCGGCATGGCGCGCAGCGGGCGGATCGCCGGCTGCAGACGTGGCCCGCCCTGCGCCTGCCAAGTTTGCAGGCGCGATCAGCCCACGGCGGCTCGCGACGGCGGACTACATCCTAAGCCACAGCGCCGATCCGGACACCGTGGTCGTCGACGTGCGCCCGACCGAGCTGTACGCCAAGGGCCACATGCCATGGGCCATCAACCTGCCGTGGAGCCAGAACCTGCGCGACGACAAACGCTTTCGGTCTGCGGGCGACCTCCTCGCGCATTTCAGCGACCGGGGTGTCACGCCCGAGCGCAACGTCGTTCTGCACTGCCAGAACGGGCTCGCGTCGGCCCACAGCTATGTCGCTCTGCGGCTTCTGGGGTATCCGCGTGTGCGGGTTTACCACCGCTCCTGGGCGGAGTGGGGCGCTGACCCGGCCTTGCCCAAGGCCGTTGGATGACCCAATCGGGTGCGTGTGCTACGGTACGCGCGCCCGGAACTGCACGAGGTGACCCGATGTCCACCGATCCGCTGTCCGATATTGTGCGCTCGCTGAACCTCACGGGCGCGGTGTTTCTGCAGGCCGACCTCACGGCGCCCTGGGCCATCAGTGCCCACGTGACCGAGGACGATTGCCGCCCCTTCATGCCGATCCCCCGTCAGGTGATCGCCTTCCACGTGGTGGTCGAGGGCGACGTGCTGCTGTCCATGGATGACGGCGCGGGGTACCGACCGCACCGCACTGTGCGGGCGGGAGAGGTGATCTTTCTGCCCCACAACCCGGGCCATGTTCTGGCAAGCGGCACCGGTCTTGTCCCGCACTGTGGCGACGACCTGCTGCTGCCCGGCGGGGATGACGCGCTGGTCCGGATCCGCCACGGGGGTGGGGGGGCGCAGACGCGTCTTTTGTGCGGGTTCGTTGCGAGCGACTCTGGCGCGACCCCGCTGCTTGATACGCTGCCCGAGGTGCTGGTGATCGGGATCGAGAGTCTGGCAACCCGTCAGTGGATCGAGGCCTCGGCCCTGATGGCTGCGCGCGAGTTCACCGAGGGGCGGCTGACCCACAAGGGCTCCATGGCGCGGCTGTCTGACCTGCTGCTCACCGAGGCGTTGCGCGCTCATATCGAGCAAAGCCCCGAGCCGCCCGGATGGCTTGGCGGCATTGCGCACCCCAATATCGGGCGCGCCTTGGCGCGCATCCACGCCGCCTTGGACGACCCGCCAACGGTCGAGGATCTGGCGCACGAGGCGGGGATGTCCCGCTCGGCGTTTGTAGAGCGCTTCACCGAGGCGATGGGTGCAAGCCCGCGCCGCTACATCCTGACACAGCGGATGGAGCTGGCAGCGGCCCTTCTGAATGACGGCGTCCCCGTGGCCCAGATTGCCGCGCGGGTGGGGTACGAGGCGCCCGAGGCCTTCTCGCGCGCGTTCAAGCGCGAGGTCGGGCTGGCCCCGGCGGATTGGCGCAGCGCGCAGGACGCGGCCTGACCTACCAGTCGATTGGCACTCCATCGCGGAAGAACCCGCCCGTCGGCCCGTCCTCGGGCAGCATGGCTGCCCAGACAATCCCCTTCGCCCCGTCTGACACGGGGCGCCCGCCGCCGCCCATGTCCGTCGCGACCCAGCCGGGACAAACGGCGTTGACGAGGATGCCATCGGGCCTCAGCTCTGCCGCCGTCTTGAGTGTCAGCGCATTCAGCGCCGCCTTCGACACCCCGTAGCCGGGCGTCCCGCCCGACATGCCAGTCAGCGCACCCGAGCCCGAGGACACGTTGACGATCCGTGCCTGCGTCCCCCGCCGCAAATGCGGCGCGGCGGCGATGGTGGTGGCCCAGGGGCCGAAGAGGTTCGTCTCAAACGTGCGGCGGACGCGGGTGAGGTCGGCGGTCGTCGTGCGCTGATCAGTGTCGTAATCAATCCCCGCGTTGTTGATCAGCATATCGAGCCGACCATGCGCCGCCTCGATCTTGGCAAATGCCGCGCGGATCGATTGGTCATCAGCGACGTCCAGCGCGATAGCCTCGGCGCCGTGCCCGATCCGCTCCGCCGCCTCGCGCCCCTTGTCGATGTCGCGGGACCCGACGAGCACCGTAACCCCGTGGTCCTGGGCGAGCTGTCGGGCAACCTCGCGCCCGATCCCGCGATTGGCGCCGGTGACGAGGGCAAGTCGGGTCATGGGCTTCTCCTTTTTCAGTTGGCGGCGGCGCGTTCACCGGCCCCGGCGACCAGAGCACGGTCGCCGGTTTCCCACAATGCGGTCATGGACAGGGATGTGACCACCCAGCGATCCCCCGTCTTTTCAAGCGCATAGCTATAGCGGCCCGCAAGGACCCAAAGCCCGTCGCCAAGCCGGTGCGTTGCGGTGAAGTCCGCCTCGGCCCTCGCTTCGGTCTCGGACGCAGAGGTGATCGTGTGGTTTGTGACCATGTGATGCGTGCTGTCGAAGCCCGGCTGAAACCCCGCCCAACCCGCGATCAACGCGTCGGCGGGCTGCGTGACAGGCTCACCGCCCCACAGGCTGGAGTAGTCGGTTGTCACGCTGTCCGAGAAGGCCGCGCGAACGCGGGGCCAGTCGTGCCGGTCGGCCCCTGCAGCGATGTCGGTGAGGGTGCGGGTGATGCCAGGGTGGTCGGCCATGGCGGGGCCTCCGAGGAGCAGGGTGCTTGCGAGGGATGCGATGAGGGTGCGGGTCATGGAATGTCTCCTGAAAGCGGGCTGCCGGGCAGAACCGGCAGCCCGTCTGGTTAGCTGCCGAAGTGCCTCGCCACCACGTCGGCGGCCCGGGTCACGTCCTCGGGGTTGTCGTAGAAGTCGAACTGCGTGACGTCTTCCAGCCATTGCGCGGTGGCCTCGCCCGTGAAACGGGCGAGGAACGACTGGACCCCCTGCGGAATGGCGGCGCTTTCGGAATGCACAACAGCAAGCGGCTTGTCCAAACGCTGGGGATTGTCGGCGGGGGCGTAGGTCAGCCAGCCCTCCCAACCCGCATTGTTCCACTTGTTGTCGTATTCCGGGATCGCGCCACGGTCGGCCTCGTAATAGTAGCCGCCGATGGGCATCAGAACGCCTTCGGCGCCCTCGGGTCCGGCGGCGGGGATCACCTCGCCCCCCTTTGCTTCGGCGGCCTGCGAAACGCTGATCAGCCCCGCCACGCCGTCTTTGCCGCCATAAACGGCCTCGACAATCTCGCCATTCTGCAGCCAGGGCGCGACAAGGCCCAGGCGCTGCACCAGCGGGTTCCCCGAAACAGCGTCGATCATATAGCCCGCCGAGGCGCAGATCCCGAGGCCGTTGATCTGACCCGCATCGACCTCCGGCAGCGTGGCGACAAAGGCAATCGCCGCGCGGATGTCCGAGGTTTTGGCCGCCGGGCTTTCGACGAAGCGGACGTTGCCCGGCAGGTCGCCCGACTTGCCCCAGCCGCGAAAGTCGAACGTGAAGGCGGCGAAGCCCCGCTCGGCCAGCTCGCGGGCATAGGTGGCGGGCATCTGTTCTTGCACCGAGGTCCACGCCCCGGTGACGACGACCGCAGGCAGCGCGGCATCGCCACGTTCTTCGGGCAGGTACAGGGTGCCGGACAGGACTGCGCCTTCATTCTCGAAGGTCACGACGCGGGTTTCGACCTGCGCGATGGCTGCCGTAGAGGCCATAAGCGCGGCGGCGGTGGTGAGCGAAAGCGTGTTCATCTGGTATCTCCATCGTGGTGGGGCGCTGGGCCCGATGACGAGAGAGATACGCAGGGGCAGACTAGATTAATTGCACCTGCCGACCTGAGTTTTGAACGATTCTGCTTCAGCCCCCGGCGCGATGCTGGCGCGGCGTGCGGCCCATGAGTTGCTTGAAGCTGCGGGTGAAATGCGCCTGATCCGAGAACCCGCAGGCCAGGGCGATATCCCCAAGCGGTCGGGCCGCGTCCTCCATCATCTTCAGCGCCTGCTCGATGCGGTAGGCCATGACGAACTGCATGGGCGTCGAACCAAGCGTCTCTTTAAAGACCCGCGAAAAGTGCGAGGTGCTCATCCCCGCCTCGGCGGCGAGTTCGTCGACGGTGATGGTCTGATCGAGGCGGGCCTGCACGTGGCGGAGGACGGTCTGGTAGTGGCGGGAGGTGAATCGGGCGGATAGCTCGACTTCTTCGGGTCGGCGTTTGCCGTAGCGCTGGAGGAGCTTGACGAGGAACACCCGGCTCATCGCCTCGAACATCACAGCGGACGAGATGTCGTCGTCCTTCAGCGCGTCCCGCAGGATCACCCCCGCCGCGCAGAGGTCGGGGTCGGAGAACTGTGGCAGGTCGGCAAGTTGCTGCGGATCAAGCAGGATGCCAAGCTCTGACTGGGCAAAGCGCGCGACCTTGTCGGGCTCCAGCGTCACGACAATCACGTCCGAGGGCTGGAACCAGCGCCAGCCCGAGCGGATGCCAGCCGGGGTGACGATGATTTCATCGCGGTAGAACGTGAAATCGCGCAGCACCCCGTCGCGCCAATTCTGGACCCGGTGGGGTGTGTCCTGCAAGTTCAGAAGCACGTGGTGCTCGGCAAACACCGCCTCGGGCATGCGATCCGGCTGCGCCTGAAAATAGCGCACCGACATGAGCGCCGCCGCTGACGGACGCGCCATCGCCTCGCTGTTGAGCAGCGGCTCGGTCGGGTAAATCTCGGCGTATCGTCGGGGCAAGCGTCGGTCCTCGATCGGCTGTCAAAGCATATAGGGGCGAAGGCTGAGGTGAAATTCGCAGACACGGTCAAACGTTTCCCGGCGCGGAATCAAGGCTGAAAGCCGCCGCGCCATCGCCGGGCCCTCCCCAGGCCCGGCGATACGTCACCACCTGCACGCCACTCAGTTCGACGGCGACACGCTCACCGTAAACGCTCTCAACCAACCGTCGGGGTCGCCGGTCCAGGGCCCATCGATGGCGCGGCTTACGCCAGTCGGCGGGCGTAGATGTCGCCTGAATTGGCGTCTTCCGGGATGGATGTCACGATGTCCGCCATGGCCGACGGTGACACCCAGTCCGGCAAAAGCAGGTCGTGCGCCTCGCCGGTGCTGTAGTTGCATTCGTAATGCTCCAAACGCTCCAATACCTGTAGCGCCTCGACCGCGACGGCCCGCTGCAGCGTCGTAAACTCAAACGACATCGCTGGGAGCGGTTGGCTGAGGCCTCGAAGGACCTCGGCCTCAAACCCCTCCACGTCGATCTTCACAAAGTCGGGCCGCCCGTGGCTGGCGATCAACTGATCCAACGTCAGAACCGGCGTCGTGATCACCCGATCCCACACCTGATCCGACCACCCCTTCGCGTGGCGAGCGGATGTGACAAGGTCCTCGGCAACGGTCGAGACGGTGGGGTTGGCCGTGTTCACAAACATCTCCATTTCCCCCGGCTCGGCGCCAACCGCAGCGGCAAGCAGGTGAACACCGGGATCGCTGCCGTGCAGCAGCCGCAGGGCGCGGAAAACGGCGGGCTGCGGCTCAACCGCGACGACCCTCGCGCCCAGGCGCCGGAAGCTCGCCGTCCGGTCGCCAAGATGCGCGCCGATATCAAAAGCAAGCGCTCCCGGCCTCACGAACGAAGCGTTCAGGCGGTCCATCCGCGCCATCCGCGCGGCGTCGCGATAGTAGATGTCCAACGACCGCGAAATCGCCCGGGCCGTGCCCTTCGGCCACGTCACAGCGCCACCCCGCCAACCGGGTTTGTGTTCGTGAGAAAGACAGGCATAGACTGGTCCGGAAGACGCAAGGCGGAGGGGATCGTGCCAAGAATTGCAGAGCTGACGCGGACACGCAAATGCCCCTGAGCCGACGCGCGGCGCTTCTCTGCGGAGCGGCCTCTCTGCTTGTGGCGGGCCGAGCGACGGGGCAGGGCGACGCGCCCTCTCTGCTGGATCAGGCGCGCGCGTCGGCCGCTGCGCCGTATCAGGTGCCTGCAAACGTCTTGCCACCCCCGTTCGACGACCTGACCTATGACTCGTATCGCGGCATCCGGCCCATCCCGGGTCGCGCAGCGGACCTGCCGCAGGGGGAGGGGTTCAGCGTCGATCTTCTGCCGCCGGGGCTCTACTTCCCCGATCCCGTCGCGGTCGAGCGGATCGTAGGGGGCGAGGTGCGCACGCTGCCGCTGACGCTCGATCTGTTCTCGTTCGACCCCCGGTACTTCAAGACGACGCCGGTTGGGACGCAGGAAACCGGGTTCTCTGGCCTGCGCATCCGCCATCCTGTGAACGCGCCCGACGTGATGGACGAGGTCGCCGTCATCCAGGGCGCCAGCTATTTCCGCGCCATAGGCGAGGCGATGGTCTACGGCCTCTCCGCCCGAGCCGTCGCCCTCGGGACGGGTGGAACGGCGCCTGAAGAGTTCCCGCGTTTCACGAAGCTCCGCCTGTACGAAGGCGAGGCAGGGCGGATCCGGCTGGAGGGGGTGATCGATAGCCCCTCGCTTGCCGGGTACTTGGACATGGTCCTGACGCCGGGGACGGACACGGTGATGGACATCTCGGTGACCCTCTTGCCGCGTGTTGCGATTGATACGATTGGCGTGGCGCCGCTGACGTCGATGTACCTCAAGGGCCCGATGCACAGCGCTGCGTCGGACGATTTCCGCCCGCATGTGCACGACAGCGATGTGCTCGTCGTCGAAAACGGCGCGGGCGAGACGCTGTGGCGGCCCATCGAGAACCCCACGCATGTCGAGACATCGGCCCTCGCCGATACGTCCCCGGTCAGCTTTGGCCTCTACCAGGCGGCCCGGACCTACGAGGATTTCGAGGACACCGAGGCCCGGTACGAAGACCGCCCCTCTGCCGTCGTCCGGCCCAAGGGCGATTGGGGGACTGGGGCGGTTTTGCTGGTCGAAATCCCGACGGGGACGGAGTTTCTGGACAACATCGTCGCCTTCTGGCGCCCCGAAACGCCTTTCCAGGCCGGGGGCGAGTATCGCTACGACTACGAGTTGCACTGGACGCTGTCGTCGCCCGCGCCCGAGGCCGCCGCGCCGATCCTGCAATCCCGCAGCGGGCGGGAGCATCTGACCCCCGGCGTGCGGCGCTATGTGCTGGATTTCGACACGCGGGCGACGGAGCTTGTGCCCGACCTGTCGGTTCTCGGCGCAGATCATAGCGTGTTGTCCGGCCTCAGCGTCTTTCCGTTGCCCGACGGGCGCGGCACGCGGGCGACCTTTCTGCTGACCCCGGGAGACGCTCCGGCGCACGAGCTGCGCTTTGTCCTGCGAAACGCGGACGGTGCTGCCCAAAGCCCGGTCTGGCTGCACCGCTGGACGCGAAAACGGGATGGCGGTGTCTGACGGGTCGGGCTAGCGTGGCCGCTGTGACCCGAACGGCAGCGCAGGTGAGTGATATGACATTGGTGAATTCGAACGCGGGCTACGGGACCATGACCAAGGTCCTGCATTGGTCCATCGTGATTTTGTTTGCGCTTCAATATGTTGGCGGGAACATCATGACGAGTATCGACTTCAACTCCAGCTATGCCGGGATCAGCACGAACACGTATTACAACTGGCACAAGTCGCTGGGGCTCGTCGCGCTCGTGGTCGCCGTGCTGCGGATCATCAATCGGCAACTCGGCAAGCTGCCGCCATGGGCGCCGACTTTGTCGACCACCGAGCGGAAAGTTATCCACAGGGTGGAGCAGCTGTTCTACCTCGCCATGTTCGTCATGCCGATCACGGGCTGGCTCTACGTGATGTGGGGGAACTACGGGGTCAATCTGTTCGGCGTGTGGGAGATGCCGCGCCCGCTGCCGAAGGACGACACCCTGCGCGATGTCGCGAAGTGGGCGCATATCGGGGCGGGCTGGGTGCTGTTGGCCGCGATGGCGGGGCACATCGGGCTGGTCTTGTACCATCAGTTTTTCAAGAAGGATCGGCTGTTGAAGCGGATGCTTTAAGGGAAGAGCCGGAATTGCAGCCAAATGATGGACGGGTAGGCGGCAATCCAGGCCCAGACGAACCGGTTTAATCCAAAGAGCATTGCATTCGCGACGTGAAACGCGGTTGCCGCAATAAGCGCCATTACGAGCAATTTGAGATTGAGCAGGCTAATTGGAAACAGCACTTCAAAGATCATAACGACCCACGACGCGCACCACAGAACGCGCGGGCGGTTTGCCAGCGCCCGGAGAGACTCGGCAACCGGGTAGGCCGAGAAGCGAAACACGTCCTGCAACGCGCGCCCGTTGCGCCAGTCGGGGTTGGCGAGTTTCACCTGACCCGAGATGAGATACGACAGCAAAACCTGCACCGCGAGATAACCGAACGCGGCCTCGGTCGGGAGGCCATCCGGAAGCCAGTACGCAAGGCACAGGCAAAACAGGATCAAGAGCCCCATCCGGTCGCTGCCGCCGTTGTATGGCCCCTGATAGCGACGCAAAATCAACATGCTATGCGCCGTAAGCGCCAGCAGCACCCAAGGGCTGTGAATCCCCGCCAGAAGCAAAAGGCTCAAGCCAGCGCGCGGTGCGAACAGCAGGCGGTCGCGGTGGCCGAAAATGTGCTCGGCGCTTTGCTGGAGGAAGGCGAGGGCCAGCAGAAGTTCCGTTGCGCGTAAGGCGACTTCCAAGGTCATGTGAGGGGAAAAACATCGGAAACGAAAACGATGTCCTCTCCGTCACGATGCACGAAGACGAGGCGGAATTGGAAGGCACCTTGAGAGACGTCCTCCGAAATGCGCCGCTTGATTTCGGCGATGTTGTGCTCTGTCGGGTTCTCCTGAATGCGTTCGGCACAACTGACGACAAACAGGGTGTCGTTCCAATCCGGATTCCAAAACAGCCGTCGGATCATTTCCAGCCTTGAGACCCGAAAAGGACGCGGCCGGAATTCGAGCCAGACAGGGCTGTCCGAGGCCATGGCCCATTGCACGCGCGGCGAGGGTTCTATTGCCTTGAAGAACCGCCATGACGGAATAAGAACCGGCAAAACCAGCTTCCACATGACCGCAGTTAACGGCCGTTAAGTTAAAGGCCCATGAACCGTGGACGACGCATCACACCACACCGCCGCCGCATTGCCGCCGTGGGATTGACACCAAGGCGTGGTGCCCCTTCCTTAACGGGACCAAGCGGGCACATATGACCATCACGACAGACACCGTCACGGCGCTTGCTCCGGATCAGGCCTCGCTGAAGGCCGCGTCGAAGTTGATGAAAGCCGCGAAGTGGCCGGTTCGGCTGAGGGACGAGGTTTCGAACCTTGTTTGGGGCGAGTGTCAGGGGTCGGGCGCCAACCCCTACCGCGTCGTGTTTGACGCCTCGGATCAGGGCTACAAATGCACCTGTCCCTCGCGAAAATTTCCCTGCAAACATACGCTTGCGCTGATGTGGATGTACGCCGAAACGCCTGCCGACTTCGGGGCAGGGGACGTGCCGGATTGGGTGACGGACTGGCTCGGACGCCGTCGGAAAACCGGGGCGGCCCCGGCGGACAAGCCTTCGAGCAAGGGCAAAAGCCTGTCGCTCGCCCGCGCGGAAAAGCCGGAGAAACCGGAGGATCCAGCCGCCATCGCAAGGCGCGAAGCGGCGGCCAAGAAGCGCGCGGAAGAGACGGAAGCCGCGCTGCTCACCGCCGTTGACGATCTGGAGGTGTGGATCGAAGACCAACTCCGCACCGGCCTCGGCGCCCTGTTGAACGATCTGCCCACCCGCTGCCGCGCCATTGCCGCGCGGATGGTGGATGGCAAGGCGGGCGCGCTCGCCGGGCGGATTGACGAGATTCCGGGGCGGGTTCTCGCCCTGACGGGGGAGGAGCGGCTGGACGCCCTCATCGCCCAACTCGGTAAGCTTGTTATCCTGACGCGCGCCTTTCGGGCCGACCCGCAACAGCCCGACATCCGACGCGCCGTCGCGACAGCAGAGAAGCGCGAAGACGTGCTCGCCGACCCCAACGCGCTGCGCGTCAAAAGCACGTGGGAGGTGGTGGGCGAACGCGTCACCACCCGCCGCGACGACCTTGTCATCCACGCCAAATGGCTCCTGAACCTGCAAGCCCACGGCCCCCGCTTCGCGCTGCTGCTGGACTTCTTCCCGGCGTCGCTCGGGCGCCGGTCGACGGCCTTCGCGAACGGCGAACAGTTCGAGGCCGAGCTTGTCTTCTACCCCGCCCGTGCGCCCCTGCGCGCGCTGGTCGATCAGCGAAAGACCTGCGATCCAAAAGCATGGCCCGCACCCGAAGCTGAACCGCTGGCAGAGGCAGCGCGCTTTGAGACGGCCTTGCCGTGGAACGAAGTCGCGCCAGTCCTCCTCCCGCCCGGGCGCATCGCCCTGTCGGGGAAGCGGTCGTGGTGGACGGCGGCAGGGGGCGACCTGTCGCTACCACTGGATCAGCCGCCGCCGGATGCGGTGACCGGGATGGCGCTGGAAGCCGCCAGCGCCCTCTGGGACGGCGCGCGGCTGTCGCTGTTGTCGGCGCAGACGGATTGGGGCCGGGTGGCGCTGGATGGATAGCCCGGCGGCACAGATCGACGCGCTCAAGGCGCGGTGGATGACCGGGGCCACGACCTCGGGTGTCGGCCCGGAAGAGTGGCAGGGCCTCGACGAACTCTCACTGCTGGCGCTCGCCGGGCAGTTTGCGCGAGTGGCTACGCATCCAGGCACGTCCGCGCCCCTTACGCCGCGCCCCGACATCCCGGCCTTACCGCTCAAGCCGCTGCCCGAGGACCTGCGCCCGCAGTTCCGCCGCCTGCGGGACGACAAGCAGTTCGAAACGCTGGACACTGTCCGCTTCATCGCCGCCCGCGGTTATGGCGTGCATCCCGTCGACTGGATGCCCAGGCGAACCGCAGACTCCCTGCCGCCCGCCTACGAGGTCTGGCGCGACTGGCTGAACGACGCCCTTCCGGCAGAGGCGGAGGACCACGCGCTCACCGCCGAAACATGGGACATGGTCGCCCCCAGCCGCCGCTATGCCGATCTGGCGCGCCTCCACCGCGACGATCCCGAAGCAGCCCGCGCCCTGATCACGGCGCTTGCGCCGACGCTCGCTGCCGATCAGCGGCTGCGGATGCTCCAATGCGTGCAAGCAGCGCTGACGGACGGGGATGCGGACCTGCTGCAGGGCTTCGACGGCGACCGCTCGTCGAAAGTCCAGACTTTCGTCAAAACCCAACTCGCGCGGCTGGGCACCGGGCCGCAATCGGACGCGGATGCTGCCGCCGAGATCCCGGACTACATCGACGTGGCCAAGGCCGGGATTCTGTCCCGCAAGCGCATCATCGAGGCGCGCAAGCTCAAGACCCCCGCGCAGAAAAAGAGCCGCGCGCAGGTGTTTGCGAAGATGTCGCTGGCGGGCCTCGCCGACGTGCTGAAGATGACCCCGGACGAGGTGATCGACGCATGGTCCTTCGGCGAAGGCACGGACGAAATCATAGCGCTCGTCGCCGCCACCGGTACCGACGCGCAGGTCAGCCGCCTGGCCGAGCGTGCCATCGAAGCCACCGAATACACGCCCCTTCCCCTGATGGAACGGCTGGACACCGCCACCCGCCGCGCTTTCGGTTTGCAGGTGTTGAAGCACGACGACCTCGCCCTGCCGCTCACCCGCCAATGGATCGCCGAGCCGGAGGGCGACGTCAGCTGGGACGCGCTGTCGTCGCTGCCGTTCAAGAAGATCACCTCGGCCCTGACCGAGAGCAAAAATGCGAACACCGAAGCGCAGGCCGCCGCCGGTGTTATGTTCCTCGGCCTCATCGCCGACCGCGATGCCGCGACCCGCATCGTCGACACCCTCGTGGCCGGGGGCGTCCTTCCGGTCGACCCGCGCCTGACCCTCTTGCGCCTCAACGCCGCCCTTTGAAACTTGGAGACCCCGAATGTCCGACAAGCTCCGCCTGCCTGCTGAACAGACCTACGCCGCCGAACTCGCCGCCCTGAAGGCGGGCGACACCGCGCCCAAGCCAGAGGGTTGGGCGATGTCGCCGCAGGCCGCTGTGACCTATCTGATGGGCGGCAAGGCGGCGGACGGGACCGAGATCACGCCGAAATACGTGGGTCAACGGCGGCTGATTGAGACAGCGGTGGCAACGCTCGCCACCGACCGGGCGCTGCTGCTGCTCGGCGTGCCGGGAACGGCCAAGTCGTGGGTCTCCGAACACCTCGCCGCCGCCGTGTCGGGCGACAGCACCATGGTGATCCAGTGCACTGCAGGGACGGATGAGAACCAGGTCCGCTACTCCTGGAACTACGCCCAGTTGCTTGCCAAAGGCCCCAGCCGCGAGGCCCTTGTCCCGACGCCGCTGTTCCGCGCAATGGAAGAGGGCAAGACCTGTCGCCTTGAGGAACTCACCCGCATGGGATCCGACGTGCAGGACACGCTGATCACCGTGCTGTCCGAGAAAATGCTGCCAATCCCGGAGCTTAATGACGCCGTCTACGCCACCCGCGGCTTCAACGTCATTGCCACCGCGAACGACCGCGACAAGGGCGTGAACGAGCTCTCCGCCGCCCTCAAACGCCGCTTCAACGTCGTCGTCCTGCCGCTGCCCGACGACATGGACGAAGAGATCGCCATCGTCACGAAACGCGTGACCGAGATGGCCGGATCGCTCGACCTGCCCGCCCCGAAGAACGTGCAGGCAGAGGTGGAACGGGTCCTCGCCATCTTCCGCGAACTCCGCCACGGCGAGACGCTGGACGGCAAGACCACACTCAAATCCCCCTCCGGCACGCTCTCCACCGCCGAGGCCATCGCCGTCATGGTCGGTGGCCTCAGCCACGCGGCGTTCTTCTCGGACGGCGACCTGTCGGCAGAAGGCCTCGCGCCCACCGTCATGGGCGCCATCGTGAAGGACCCGGTGCAAGACAAGGCAATCCTTGAAGAATACCTCGAAACCGTTCTCAAGGGCCGCCGCGACTATTCCGACTACTACAGCGCGATGACCGACCTCGTCTGATGGCGGTAGAGGTCACATACCTCGGCATCCGCCACCACGGCCCCGGCTCCGCCCGCCGGGTGGTGGAGGCGTTGGAGGCGCTGCGGCCTGTTGAATTGCTCGTCGAAGGCCCCAGCGACCTCTCCGACCAACTCCCGCTGCTGGCCGACGACGCCATGGTCCCGCCCGTGGCACAACTCGCCTACCCGAAGGACGCGCCGAACCAGGCCGTCTTCTGGCCCTTCGCCACCTTCTCCCCCGAATACCAGGCCATCCGCTGGGCCTTGGCCCACGACGTCCCTGTCCGCTACATCGACCTCCCCGTCGCATGGCGCCTGCCCGAGGAACCCGCCGAGGAAGAAGCCGACGACGCACCAGAGCCCGATCCCGAAGCACCCAGCCTTCAGACGGAAGTCCGCCGAGACCCCATCGGCGTCCTCGCCCGCGCCGCCGGGTACGAAGACGGCGAAAGCTGGTGGCGTGATGTGATCGAGGAAAACCCCGACCCGGGCCCGATCTTCGCAGCCGTCTCGGACGCGATGACGGCCCTGCGCGAGGATGAGGGCCCGCTCGACCGCCGCGAAGCCGCCCGCGAGGCCAATATGCGCCTCGAAATCGCCAAGTCCGCCAAAGCCGCCGACGGCCCCATCGCGGTGGTCTGCGGCGCCTTCCACGTGCCCGCTCTGAAGGCCAAACACGCCGCCAAGGACGACCGCGCGCTCCTGAAAGGCGCCCCCAAAACCAAGGTCACCGCCACGTGGGCACCGTGGACCTCGCCCCGCCTCGCGGTCATGTCAGGCTACGGGGCAGGGGTCACCGCTCCGGGCTGGTGCAAGCACCTGTGGGATAATCCCGGCGCCGATCAGGCCCGCACATGGCTCGCCCGCATCGCCCGCACCCTGCGCGCCGAAGGGCACACCATCTCCACCGCCTCACTGATCGAGACCGAACGCCTCGCCATCGCCCTCGCCGCCGTCCGCGCCCGTCCCCGCACGGGGTTTGAGGAACTGCGCGAGGCCACCGTCGCCTGCCTTTGCTACGGCGATCCGATCCTGTGGCACGTCATCGAGGCCCGCCTCGTCCTTGGCAACGACGTCGGCGCGATACCCGAAAACGTCCCCGCCGCACCGCTGCTGGAAGACCTTCAGCGTCAGCAAAAGAAGGCTCGCCTCAAACCCGAAGCGCTGGAAAAGGAGCTCTCGCTCGACCTTCGCAGCGACAGTGGCCTCTTCCGCTCCACGCTTCTCCACCGCCTCCAGATCCTGCATGTCCCCTGGGGCCAACTCCTCGACGCAGGCCGCAGCCGGGGCACCTTCCGCGAGAAATGGCTGCTTAGGTGGGAGCCGGAGTATGCCGTCGAACTCGTCGAAAACCTCATCCACGGCACCACCATCGAACAGGCCGCCTCGGGCCGCATGACCGCCGGGCTGAACGATGCCCGCACGCTGGGCGACCTCGCCACCCTCGTCTTCGACGCCCTCACCGCGCAACTCCCCAACGCCGCTGCCGCCGGGATTGCCCGCCTCGACACCCGCGCCGCCCAGACCAGCGACTGCCGCGAGCTTCTGTCCGCCATGCGCCCCCTCGCCGAAGTCATCCGCTACGGCGAAGCCCGCACCTTCGACGCCACCCAACTGACATCGCTTTTCGACCGCATCGCCGTGCAAGGGGCGATCCAGTTGCATTACGCGTCGCGCAACCTCGACGCTGAAACCTCCCGCGACTTCGCCACACTCATCGGCGAGGCCGACAGCGCCATCCGTCTGTCTGAGGCCGCCGACCTCACCGACCCGTGGAACGAGGCGCTGACCAAGGTCACGCAGGACGACAAAGCCGCCCGCCTCGTGATGGGCGCCGCCGCCCGCCTGCTGTACGAGGCCGAGGCGATGACCGCCGAAGACGCCACCACGCTTCTGGGCCGCATGCTGTCCCCCGGCACGAAGGTGATCGACGCGGCGGGCTTTTTCGAAGGGTTCTTCGAAGGCGCCGGGCAGCGCCTGCTGTATGACGACACGCTGCGCGACTGCGTGGATGCGTGGATAATCTCGCTTGACGAAGACACCTTCACCGAACACTTGCCGCTCTTCCGCCGCGTCCTCGCGTCCCTCGACTGGTCCGAGCGCAAGCAACTGCTCGACGTCCTCTTCGGACGCGCGGGCAGCGGCACAAAGCGGGTGCTCGCCGCCCACGCCGACGCCCTCTGGCCCGCCCATTTCGAAGCGCTGAAAACCCTTCTTACCGCGGGGGCCCGCCATGTCTGACCGCGAAACCCGCGAGCGCCGCTGGCGCCTTGCCCTTGGCGGCGAAGACGGCGAACTGGGCGACGAGGACCGCCGCCTCTCCGCCGCATTGACGATGCTCTATGGCGGCGAGGAAGACGGGGAGGACGACGGTAAAAAGCGCCACGTGGGGCGCGAGTACTCGCAGCCCAAGGTCTCCAAATGGATGGACGACATCCGCGAGTTCTTCCCGTCCCCGGTCGTGCAGGTCGTCCAGAAAGACGCGTTCGACCGCCTCGGCCTGGAACGCATGCTGATGGAGCCCGAATTCCTCGAAGCAATGGAGGCCAACGTCGACCTCGTCGCCACCCTGATCTCGCTCCGCAACGTATTGCCGAACAAGGTCAAGGATTCCGCCCGCGCCGTCATCGAAAAGGTCGTCGAGGAACTCGTCGAACGCCTCGAACGCAAAACCTCCGACGCTGTCCGCGGCGCCGTCGACCGCTCCAAACGCACCAGCCGCCCCCGGTTCGCGGATATCGACTGGGCGCGGACAATCCAGAAGAACCTTCACACCTACCAGGCCGACCAGCAAACCGTGATCCCCGAACGCCTCGTCGGCTTCCAGCGCAAGCAGCGGCGGATCGTGGATCTCGACGAAGTGATCCTTTGCGTCGACCAATCCGGGTCCATGGGGCGCTCGGTCGTCTATGCCTCGATTTTCTCCGCCGTCATGGCTTCGCTGCCGGTCGTGAAGACCAAGCTCATCTGCTACGACACCGAGGTGGTGGACTGGACGGAAGACCTCGCCGATCCCGTCGACGTCCAGTTCGGCGTGCAGCTTGGCGGCGGGAACGACACCAACAAGGCGCTGCAATACATCGAAGACCGGCTGGAGCGGCCCACCAAGGCGCATCTCGTCCTGATCAGCGACCTCTACGAAGGGGCCGGGGCGCCCGAGATGATCTCTCGCCTCGCCAAGCTAAAGGCGCTGGGCGTCAACGTCATCGTCCTGCTCGCGCTGTCGGACGAGGGGCAGCCCAGCTTCGACGCGCATGTGGCCGAGGCCATTGCCTCCTACGGCGCGCCGGTGTTTGCGTGCACGCCGGACCAGTTTCCCGACCTCATGGCGGCAGCCCTGCGGCGGGATAACCTGCTGAATTGGGCGGCCGGGGCGGACATCAAGCTTGTGTCTGCGGCGGAGACCGGGTTGGACTAGGCGCATGGCGACGCCTGAAGACCGGATGATGGAGAACCTGTATTGGTGGGGCGTGCCAACGCTCTTCCGGGCGCCGTTCACGACCGACCCGTCCGAGGCCGACATCGCCCTCATCGGCGCCCCCCATTCCACCGGGAACGGCACGACGGAGCGGGATCAGCACCTTGGTCCGCGCGCCCTCCGCCATGTCTCGGCCGTCGGGCGGCGGGTCCACCTCGACTTCCAGCTTGACCCGTGGGAGGCCGCCCGCATCCGCGACCTTGGCGATGTGCCCTTCCCGGAGGCCAACGACAACGAGGCCTGCATCCAGCGCATCACCGACTTTTTCAACCGCATCGACGCCGCCGGGGCGCGGCCCCTGACGGTGGGCGGCGACCACTCGATCACCGGCGGCATCGTCAGCGCCCTCGGGCGCGGGTCGCTTGCCGGGGGCGAACCCGTCGCGCTCCTTCACATGGACGCGCACACGGATGTCTTCACAAAGGTCGACCACTTCCTCGGCGCCAAAAAGTCCGCGGCTCACTGGGGCGCCTATCTGGTGGATGACGGACGCGTGGACCCCACCCGCTCCGTCCAGTTCGGCCTGCGCGGCAACCCCCGCACGCTGGACTGGCTGCAGCCATCCTACGACTACGGCTACAACGTCGTGACGATGAAAGAGTACCGGCGCATGGGCCTCGACGCCGCCATCGCCCTGATCCGAGACAAACTCGCCGGGGCACCGGTCTACATCACCTTCGATCTCGACTGCCTCGACCCCACCATCGCCCCGGGCGTCAGCAACCTGGAGCCGGGCGAGCAAGGCTTCCTCATGGACGAGGCCATCGCCCTTCTGCGCGCCGTTCGGGGGATGAACATCATCGGCGGCGACGTCGTCTGCATGATGCCCACGAAGGACGCACCCAACAATATCACCGCGCTCAGCGCCATGGCCGTGATGTTCGAGATGATCTGCCTGATCGCCGAGCGCACCCGCCGCTAGCGAGGCGCGCTCGGTCGAGCGCGATGAGCGTCCCGTCAAGCGCCACCCTTAGGTGTCGGCGCTCAGTTTCTGAACAACGCCATCCAGATGTTTGATATCCAAGGGTTTTTCCAGAACCACATCCGCCCCGATCCGGTTCGCCGTCGGCAGCAGAAAATCCATCCCAAGCTCGGCTTGCGAGCCCGAGATCGCCACGATGGGCAGCTTACGCAGCCCCGGGGTGATCATCGTCTGCTGTCGCACCCAACTGATCAGGCTCAATCCACTGTCCGAAACCGGGCGCCCGTCACGGCGCACCACGATGTCCGTGATCAGCACGTCGAAATCCCAGTGCCACAGCGCATCCCGCGCCTGCTCGGTCGAATAGGCAAGCACCACCTCGTGCCCGCACTCCCTTAGCTGCGCGCCCAATTCCATCGCCTGGGGGGTGTCGTCATCCATGATCAGCACACGTGACAGCGTCTCGGTCCTATCGCCGGAGAATACGGTTTGGTTGACTTGCCCCATGGCTCCCATCGTTTCAAGAAGACTGTTCGCGGTTTCCACCCAGACGATTATTCTCGTGTGCGCATTCGCTTTATGGTTATCAACCCGGTAAGGTAGCGCGCGCCGGGGGAGGGCAACCATGACCGACGATTTTCAGACCGCGCTTCAGAACTGCGCAGATGAACCGGCCCACATCCCGGGGATCATCCAGCCCTTCGGGTGCCTTCTTGCTGTCGATCCGGACTCGGCCGAAATTCTATACGCGAGCGCGAACCTTGAACACTTCGTTGGGCACGCTGCAGGCCCAGCGTTGGGCCAGTCCGCGCGGGACGTCCTGGGCGTCGACGCCTGGCACGCGATCAAGAACGCGCTGTCGCAGTCCTCGGTCGCCGACGCCCCGGTTGAGGCCGGGTCCGTCCACATCGGTGACACCTATCTGGAGATGCGGGTGTTCCACAGCGAAGGCCATCTGATCATCGAGCTTGAGCCCGAGATGGACTCCGGCCTCGACGGGGCCATGGCCATGAAAACGCTCACGTACCTAATGGCCCAGATCCAGAACGCCGGGGACGCGCAGACGCTGTTCGATCTGACCGTCCAACTGATGCAGGACATCGCCGGATATGACCGCGTGATGGTCTATCGCTTTGACAGCCACTTCAACGGTCAGGTCGTTGCCGAGGCCGCCCGCTCGGGCATGACGCCGTTTCTGGGCCTGCATTTTCCGCATTGGGACATCCCGGCCCAGGCACGGGCTTTGATGCTGAAGCTTCCGCTGCGCATGATCGGGGACGTGGATCAAGAACGGGTTCCCGTGCTCGCCAAACCATCGATGCCCCCGCTCGACATGACCCACGCCATGCTTCGCGGTGTGTCAGAGGTGCACATGCGATACCTCAAGAACATGAACTCGACCGCGACCATGACGCTGACGATCAAGGTCGAAGGCAGTCTCTGGGGTATTGTGTCGTTTCATCACCGGCGGCCCAGGGTGCCCGCACCGGCCTTGCGCAGTATCCTGGTCAACTTTCTCGGCGTGTTCGAGGGCAAGCTTCTTTCGCTTCGACAATCCGCGACGCTGAACAGGCTTCGCGCGCTGGATGACGGGGTTGCCCCACGGCCCGACGGGGCGCAGCGGCTGGATGTTGTGCTTCCGGCAGGCGCACCGGGGGTTCTCAGGGTCCTCAACGCCCATGGCATTTCGGCCATGACCGAGAGGGGCACCGCGACATACGGCTCCACCCCGGCGCCCGAAGTCATTGAGCGCGTTACAGAAATGGCTGCCGCGCGGGGTGAAACACTGGCCATCAACGCGCTGGCGGACGCCGTCCCGGACCTGTCCGATAAGCTGGGCGAATCGGCGGGTGCCCTTGTCGCATCGTTAGGGTCCGGGCACACGATCTGCGTGTTCCGGGACGAGCATGCGAGCGAGGTCGCATGGGCGGGCAACCCCGAAAAGACCATCGAGGATTACAGCGGTGGCAAGCGCCTGTCGCCGCGTGGCTCGTTCTCAAAATTCCTCGACATCGTGCGCGGCACATCCGAGCCGTGGACACCCGTCGACATCTATTTGGTGGAGCACCTGCGCACCATACTCCAGGCGGCAGAGCGTCAGGCCGCGATGGACACCCTGAACCGGCAACAGGCGTTGATGATCGGCGAACTGAACCACAGGGTGCGCAACATCCTCGCGCTGGTCCGCTCCGTCTCGCGTCAGGCACGGCGGCGGTACGGGTCGCTCGACAGCTATGCCACCGCCATCGAAAACCGCGTCCGTGCTTTGGCCGCGGCCCATGACATGAGCAGTGGCTTGTCAGGACGCTCGATTTCGGTGCGGACCATGCTCGCCACGGAGTTTGAGCCCTTCAGCACCTTCACACGATCGCAGACCGAGATCATCGGCGGGGACGCGCACCTCGCCCCCGCGATTGCGCCTCTCGTCGCCCTGGTGTTTCACGAGCTGACGACCAACGCCGCAAAATACGGGGCGCTTTCGGCGCCGGACGGGTTAGTCTCGATCACCGTCACGCCCGATGATGAGGCTTTGCGGATCACATGGACAGAGACGGGCGGCCCTCCGGTTCCGCAGGAATTGGAGAACGGGTTCGGCATGGCCATGATCGAGCAGGCGATCCCCCACGAGTTGGGCGGCACCGTTGACATTGACGCTGCCCCTGGCGGGGTGTCGGTGACCATGGCGATCCCCGCGCGCCACCTGGTCGCGGCGCCGCCCGAGGCCGAGCCGCCCGCCACAGATGCCGCACAGCGGATCCCGATCACGCGCGAAGACATTGTCGCGCTTCCCGATTGGCTGCGTGGCAGCAAGGTCCTTGTGCTGGAGGACAACTTCATGATCGCCCGCGAACTGTCCGATCAGTTGACGGAAAACGGCGTCGGCGACGTCATCATCTGCCCGACCCGCGAACAGGCGTTCGAGGTTTTGGAAACCGACACCCCGTCGCTCGCACTGCTGGACGTCAACCTTGGCGAAGGCGGGACCAGCGAAGATGTCGCCGTCCGCCTGCAAGAAATCGGCGTGCCGTTCGCCTTCGTCACGGGGTATAGCGAGGGCTTTGGGTTGCAGGGCCGCTTCGACGATGTCCCACGCCTGACCAAACCGATCTCTCTGTACGAGATCGTTGCGGCCGTGAATGAGCTAACCGCTAGCTGATCGCCTCGCGCAGCGCATCTACGGAAACAGGTTTGCTGACAAGCGCCGCCACATGCGGGTGCGTCTCCGCCCGCTCGATATCCCGCTGATCGAACGTCCCAGAGACCAGAAAAATGCGACCCGGCGGTCTATCGGGCTGCATGCCATCCACATAGGCGTTAACAAACGCAAAGCCGTCCATCCGCATCATATTGATGTCAACGAACAAGACATCAAAGGCCGGGGCGGCTTCATCAAGCACACGCTTCAATGCCTCTTCGGCATAGGCGAATTCCTCGACGGTCACGCCTTTCTCCAGAATCGACAAGGCGTGTTTGAGAAAAAACCGATCCTCCAGAAAATCATCTACTATCGCCGCATGCATCAGTAATCCCACTGCTTCAGCGTGACGAGGAAGGCGACGCCGCCGTCAATTCCTTCCGCAATTTCGATTTTCCCCCCAGCGCGTTGCACGATCTGCGCCGTCATGGCCAATCCCATACCGTCGCCCGTGTATTCCTCTTGTGCGTTGAGGCGCGCAAACGGTTCGAACACGCGTGCCTTGTGTTCCTCTGCTATTCCAATTCCGTTATCGGCGATCCGTATCACCACCATGCCCTCCGGCGCCTCGACCGATGAGACATCAATCCGGCAGCCACGGTCCGTGCGGCGGAATTTCAGGGCGTTGCTCAGGATGTTTTCAAACGCTCGCAACATCATACGCGGCAGGCCCATGACCTGGGGCAGGTCGCCCACGATCACCTCTGCCCCCGCCTCGTCAACCTGTCGCCGCAGATCGTCCAGCGCATCGCGGATCAGGACGTTCATGTTGATCCGCTCAGGGTCGCCGCTAACCTCTTGAATCCTGGCGAAATCCAGTATGCTCTCAACCCGATTGCGCATCCGTGACGTCGAGGAATCGAGGAAGCGGATCATCTGCAGCATGTCGTCGGCCAGATCGTCTGGCAGGCCGTTTTTCAACAGGGTGATGCTGCTGCCAATCGTGTTGAGCGGCTGAACCAGATCATGCGCGGCCAGAAACGCGAAGCGGCGAACCTCCTCGGCCAGGCGCTTTAATTCCGTGATGTCCTGCAAGGTAACAACAACACCGCTTTGCTCCCCATGCACATCGAAAGAGGGCCGCGTCCGACAAAAGGTGTAGCCCATCTTTCGCGTGCGCAATTCCCGCGACGTGCTTCTGCCTTCTTTAAGTGAGACGCGAATGCACTCAAACAGACTTTGAATGGACTCGGGTTGCAGCATGATCGCAAAGTTTTCCAGCGGGCGCCCAATATCGGATCGTTCCAGCGCGATATAGGGCAGCATTCCCGTGCTGAATTGGCGAATATAAAGCTCTTTGTTGAGCACCAGAACGCCAAGGTCAGCGGTCTCCAGAAGGTTATTGATATCGGCCGTCGCCGCCTCCAACTCTGCAATCTTTTCCGAGTTCTCGGCGTTCAGCGCATAGAGTTCTTCATTGATACTTTGGGTTTCCTCGTTATTCGCCTGCAATTCCTCGTTCGAGGCGATCAATTCCTCATTCGTCGTCTGCAATTGCTCATTCGAGGTGCTCAGATCTTCCGCCGTGGCGCCCAGTATATCCTGCAGCGACTGGATCTCGGCCTCCAACTGCTGGATCCGCGCCGCGCTGGGGGCATCATCTGCGCTGACCTCGATCCGAGAGCCTGTGACGGGCGCCTCGGCTTTCCGGTGCCGGAACGTCACCACGTAGGACCAGGCCTTGGCTTGCCACGGGACCTTGCGGCAGGAAATGTCGACCAGATCGCTGTCGGGATCGATCGACAGACGCACGCCTTTCTTCTCGGCGTGACCCTCCATATCCGCCTTTCGCAGCACAAGGGCGACAGCGCTGCGCAAACGATCATCAACCAGATCAAGGAGCGTTGCGGAAAATCCGGTGTCCGGAATGTCAAAGATCCCGGCGTGGTTGCCGAACGTCCGCGTAAGCTTGCCAAGCTCGTCCGTGATGCAGATGAACCCGTGCTGCTCTTCCAGTGTCAGCTTGAGGAGCGTTGCGATATCCCCTTCGGCGTCGCTGCTGCTGCCCTGTCCGGTTGGTCGCCGGACCAGCGCCGTCACCGGAAAATCGAGGGTCCGCACCGCACGCCCCGAAACAGACGTGGCCTGCCGCGTGTTCCGGTACACCCGGCTTTTGTGCAGGATAGCCTCAAACATGTCCCCATGCGGCCCGGTCGTCTCTGCCGCGCCCAGTTGCAAAACGCCGCCCCGCCGCAGCGAGAACGAGAAATGCGTCATCACCTTCGCCTGCACATCCGGGCTGAGGTAGATCAGCAAGTTGCGGCACACGATCAGGTCGGTTCTCGTGAAGGGCGGATGCTCAATGGCGTTGTGGACCGACAAGACCACCTTGTTCCGGATCGTTGGCGCGACCGAGAACGTGCCCGCCTGGAACGTCAGAAAGCCCTCGTTTAGAAACTCGTCCGGGATCTCTTCACGGATCGTGTCGGGGTAGATGGCCTGTTTCGCCGTCTGGATTGCGCGCTCGTTCACGTCGGTGGCGAAGATGCGAAAATCTCGGCTGATGTTGTTGTCGGTCCGGTACTTCTGCAGAATCATGGCGATGGTGTAGGGCTCTTCGCCGGTCGAACAGCCGACCGACCAAATCCGCAGCGGCTCTTCTCCGCCCTCGCGGAAAAGCTCGGGGATGACCGTGTCGCGCAGGTGGCGCCAGACGGGAAGGTCGCGGAAGAAGTTGGTGACGCCAACCAGAAACTCCCGATACAGGGTGTTCAGCTCGGACGGGTCCTCGTCGAGGTGCGCCAGATAGTCATTAAGGTCGAAGTACCCCTTCAGCGCCATCCGCCGCGCGATCCGGCGCTTGAGTGTCGGCTCTTTGTAGAGCGTGAAGTCCAGTTCGGCGACTCGGCTGACCCGGCGCAAAAGCTCGGCCAGGGTGTCGTCGACCGAGTCAAAGATCGTGTCGACATTCTCGATCCCGCCACTGCGCATTTCGAGGTAGCGGTTGATCTCGCCGACCATCAGGTCGGGCGCCAGCACCATGTCGACAATGCCAGACGCGATGGCAGAGCGGGGCATGCCGTCGAACGCGGCCATCTTGGGGTCTTGTACCAGCACAAAGCCCTCACGGTCCTTGATCGCCCGCAACCCGCGGCTGCCGTCCGACCCGCTGCCTGACAGGATTACCGCAATCGCCCGGTCCCCCACGGCCTCTGCAAGCGACTGGAAGAACACGTCGATCGGCAGGTTGAGCCCCGGGCGCGGCTTCGGCTCAACCAATGAAAATCGCAGGCCGGTATGCGCGCCACCGTTGTCCGGCGTGTGGGCGGCGGTGTCGCCCTTGGTGCCCTGGATCAGAATATTCGCGCGGGGCGGGATCAGATAGATATTACCGGCCTCAACGGCCATGTTATCCGTAACTTCATGCACCGGGAGCGTTGTCTCCCGTGCCAGGATTTCAGACATCAGCGATTTGTAATCGGGCGAGATGTGCTGGACGATGACAAGGCTGTGCGGAAAGTCCGGCTCCACGCGGCTGAGCAATTGCTTAATCGCATCCAGCCCGCCTGCGGACGCACCGACCCCGATCAGGTAGAAACTCTCGTCAACCTGGCCCATTTGCCGAGGGGTTGCCTCGGCGGCGCTGCTTTGCTTTTGACTCATACCGGTTCCGTCTGATCGGCGCCCACCCGCGCCATGGGACAGCTTACGCAATTCACGCGAAAAGGAGAAGTTCTCAAAACCACCAAGGGTTGAGTGAGCCTAGTCGAACGCCAGGTCTTCGACCTTTAGGTCTCCCTTGGACAGGAACGGCAATTCAAGCATCGCCGCGATCTGCTTGATGCTGGACGATTCCTGCCCCGACAAAAGCACCGCTCGCGCCTTGGGATTCTCCGAAAAGATTGCGCCCAGATCTACGATCCCAACGCGCCCCTCCAGGTTGTAGTCCATCAGGACCATCACATCCTCACTGGACCCCAACAAATCAAGGGCAGGGGCCGCGCGATCAAACGCCGAAATGTCCGTCCAACCCGCCTGTTGGGCGAGTCCGGTCAGCCATTCGCGATCCTCTGGACTGTCGTCGATGATAATAAGTTTTGTCATATCTGCCATCTGCACACCGCTATGTTAGCGATAAAATCACGCCAGCGGAAGCTGGAACAGGAACGTCGTGCCATCGCCTTGTGCAGATGTGAACGTCATCTCACCGCCGTGGCTTTCGACGATCTTTCGGGAAAACGCCAACCCCGTGCCGCGGCCGGGTCCATAGGTGTCTGAGTTTGGTAAGCGTCTGAAAAAGCGAAAAATATACTCGCGGTCGAGTTCATTAATCCCGATCCCATTGTCCTTGACGCAGAAGGCGTTGGTCACTTGGCGCCCGTCTACGTCGACCTCGCGGGCAAAGCTGATCTCGACCAATTTCTGCGGTGCGTCATTGTAAAGCAGGCCGTTCTGAATGACCGCCTTCAAGAGCACGGTCACCGACGTCCGGTCCGCGCGTACATGGGGCAGGGGGCCGACAACCCGGACGTCCCCGTCAAGTTGCTCACCAATGCTGGCGATAATCGCGACCGAATCGACGCTGTCGTCCGTCGCTTGCACCCGCTCCAGTTGAGACAGTGTGTGAAGATCGTCGATCATCTCCTCCATCCGCCGGGTGAGCGTCAGCATCCGCTCCACCCGGGCCTGCGCCGCTTCGGACAGGGGTTCCTCTCGCAGGAACTGCGCGTTGATGGCAATGCCGCGCAGGGGCTCGCGCAGGTCATGGCTTGCGATGTCCGCGAACGTTTCCGTGCGCGCCGAGCGGGCAAGGGCAAGTGCGGCCGCCTGTTTTGACTTATCGGCCATGGGCCGCCTTTGGCGATGATCGGACGAGAATGTCGTCAAGATGGAAGGCAGCCCGCATCAGCTCCTGCGTGTAAGCTGTTCTTGGCGCGTCAAAAATAGCCCTGGTAGAGCCTTGCTCCACCACCTCGCCATCGCGCATCACCATGACAAAATCCGACATCGCTTGCACCACGGCAAGGTCATGGCTGATGAAGACATAGCTCAGCCCGAACTCCGTCTGCAGGTCGCGCAAAAGGGTGATCACCTGCTTCTGCACGGACCGATCCAGCGCCGAGGTCGGCTCATCCAGCACCACAACCTTGGGCCGCAGGACCATCGCGCGGGCAATGGCGATGCGCTGGCGCTGGCCGCCCGAGAACTCATGCGGGAAGCGGTTGCGCAGACCCGCGCCGAGGCCCACCGCCTCCAGCGCCTCACCCGCGCGCCGCGCCCGGTCCTGCCGCGACAGCCCGGGCTCATGGACCAGCAGCCCCTCCGTCACGATTTCCCCCACCGTCATCCGCGGCGACAGCGAACCGTAGGGGTCCTGAAACACCAGTTGCAGCCCCTTCCGCAGCGGCGTCATCTCGGCCCGACCCCGGTCGCTGATGTCCTTCCCGACATAGGCCACACGCCCGGATGCCGGCAAAAGCCGCAGCAGGGCACGCCCCAACGTTGACTTCCCCGAACCGCTCTCGCCCACGACGCCAATCGTCTGCCCCTCATGCAGCGCAATCGACACGTCCTTCACCGCGCGAAAATGCGTCTTTGGGCTGAACAGCCCTCCGCCAATCTGGAAGTTGACGTCGATATGCGACCCCTCCAGCAGCACCGGGGCGCTGTCCGGAACCGGCGCTTTCGTCCCCTCGGGCTCGGCATCCAGCAGCATGCGGGTGTAGGGTGTCTTCGGCGTGGTGAAGATCTGCCGGGTCGGGCCGGTTTCCTCCAAAAGACCGGATTTCATGACATAAACGCGGTCGGCAAAGGCCTCCACAATGGTCAGGTCATGGGTGATGAACAGGATCGCCATCCCGAGCCGCGCCTGAAGCTCTGCCAGTAGGGCGAGAATCTCCGCCTGGATCGTCACATCCAGCGCCGTCGTCGGCTCATCCGCGATCAGCATATCCGGATCGTTCGCCAGCGCCATCGCGATCATCACCCGCTGCCGCTGCCCGCCGGACATCTCGTAGGGGTAGGCCTTCAGCCGCCGCTCTGGCTCCGGGATCTTGACCAGCTTCAACAGCTCCAACGCCCGCGCCCGCGCCTTATCCTTCGACAGACCGGCATGGACCCGCAGCGGCTCCATCAACTGCGCTTCGATGGTGTAGAGCGGGTCCAGTGACGTCATCGGCTCCTGAAAGATCATCGTCACGGCCTTGCCCCGAATGCGGTTCATCCGTTCGGGCGGGGCGTTCAGGATCTCATCGCCCTTGAACGTGACTGACCCCCGCGCCGCCCCGTTCGACGCCAAAAGGCCCATCGTCGCCATCATGATCTGGCTTTTGCCCGACCCGCTTTCGCCCACGACCGCGACCGTCTCTCCCCGGTCGACATGCAGCGACACGCCCCGCACCGCCTCGACGGGGCCGTCGGGGGTGTCGAAGGTGACCTCGAGATTGTCGACCTTCAGAACCATCTCAGCGATCCTTCGGGTCCAGCGCGTCGCGCAACCCGTCGCCCAGGAAGTTCAGCGCAAACAGCAGCGCGGTCATCGTCAGGGCGGGCCAGAACAGCATGAACGGCGCGTTGCGCATGTTGTCGGCGCCCTCGGCGATCAGGACGCCCAGCGATGTCAGCGGCTCTTGCACGCCGAGGCCGAGGAAGGACAGGAACGATTCCAGAAGGATCACCTTCGGAATCAGCAGCGTCATGTAGATCACCACCGTTCCGAGGGTGTTCGGGATGATATGCCGCCGGATGATGGCCTTGCGCGAAACGCCCATCGCCTCCGCCGCATGAACGAACTCGCGACGGCGCAGCGACAGCGTTTGTCCCCGCGTGATCCGCGCCATATCCAGCCACTCTACCGCGCCCACGGCGATGAACATCAGGACGACGTTGCGGCCGAAAAACACGACGAGGAGGATGACGAAAAAGATGAACGGCAGCGAATACAGGATGTCCACGATCCGCATCATAACGTTGTCCACCCGCCCCCCGATGAACCCCGCCGTCGCGCCGTAGAGGACGCCGATGGTCAACGCCACCGCCGTCGCCAGAAACCCGATCAGCAGCGAAATTCGCAATGAAATCAGGATGCGGCTGAACAGATCGCGCCCGTTCCCGTCGGTGCCCATCAGGAAGTACAACTGCTGCACGTCCGCCGTGATCACCCCGCTCAACCCGTCATCGGCCACCGTCGTCTCGGCGTTCGAAAACACGTCAGAGCGGTCGATATACCGGCTCACGCGCGGGTCGATCTCGCGGCTGGAGGCGACCTCGATACTCACCTGACCGCCGGAAATGCTGATCTCCCCAATCTCCAACCGCGCCCGTCGGAGCGCCGACTGGGCTGCGGGTTCAATGGCTTCAGCCTGTGGATACGGAGTGAGGCTGGGCGGGACCTTTACGAACTCCGGATAGACCTCGGCATAGCTGTGCGGCGCGACGAGCGGTCCGAAGATCCCCGCGAACAGCATCACGATCAGCACCACAAGCGACGCCATCGCCGCCCGGTTCCGACGCAGCCGCAGCATCGCGGTGGCCCAGAGGGAGCGGCTCTCCTGTGTCAGAACAGGCGCGTCGGGGAGCGTCGTGTCAGTCATAGCGTACCCGCGGGTCCAAAGCCGCGTACAGCAGGTCGACGATAAGGTTGAACACCACAACGAACACCGCGACGATCACCACCGTCCCCATGACGAGCGTATAGTCGCGGTTCAAAGCCCCCTGCACAAAGAACCGCCCGATTCCCGGCAGATTGAACACCTGCTCCACCACGATGGAGCCCGTAAGCAGCGCCGCCGCCGCCGGGCCAAGATAGCTGACCACGGGCAGGATCGCTGCCCGAAGCGCATGTTTCACAACGACAATCCGGTTCGGGAGCCCATAGGCCCGCGCCGTCCGTACATGATCCGACCGCAGCGCCTCGATCATCGAGCCCCGGATCAGCCGCGCGACCACCGCCATCTGCGGCAGCGCCAACGCGATCACGGGTAAGATCATCTGGTTCCAGTCGCCCCACCCCTGCGCAGGCAGCCACGACAGGATCACCGCAAACACCAGCGACAGCACCGGCGCGACCACAAAGTTCGGCACCGTAATGCCGAACGTCGCCACCGCGATTACCGCAAAATCGGTCGTCGAGTTCTGCCGCAACGCCGCAATCGTTCCCAGCAGCGTCCCGAACACCAGCGCCACCACCAGCGCCCACGCGCCCAGCGCCATCGACACCGGCAGACCCTCACCCAGGATCTGATGCACCCGCAGATCGCGATAGATAAAGCTCGGCCCCATGTCGCCCTGGAACAGGTTGCCGAGATACATAAAATACTGCTGCCACAATGGCTTATCGAGACCGAACGTCGCATTCAGGTTCGCCATCACCGTCGCCTCCAGCGTCCGCTCTTGATCGAACGGGCCACCGGGCGCCACGCGCATCATGAAGAACGCGATGGTCACGATGATGAAAAGCGTCGGGATTGCGCCAAGCAGGCGCCGGATCGCGTAAGCTGCCATGCGTCAGGGTGGGGCCGGTTTCCCGGCCCCGACCGTGTCAGCCGTCGAGGCTAAGGAAACGCGTGGGATGCACGTTCTGAATGTTGCTCTCCCAGCCCTTCAACTGCGGCGACACCAGCGAGCGCGAGGAGTAATACAGCAGCGGAATGAACGGCAGATCGCGCATGAACATGTCCTCCGCCTGCCGCAGCACATCCGACCGCGCCTCAAGGTCGGTAATCGCTGCCGCCTTGTCCATCAACGCATCGTATTCCGCGTTGTTGTAGTTGGCATAGTTGAAGCCGTCATTGTCCGATTCCACCATGAACAGAAAGTTCTGCGGGTCGGAATAGTCGCCGATCCACCCGGCGCGCGCCACGTCAAAGTCCCCCTTGTCGCGCAGATGCGCATAGTGGGCGGAGGCGTCACGCACGTTGTACTCTACTTTCACGCCGAAGTTCGACCACATGTCAGCAATCGCCGTCGCCGCGTTTTTGTGGTTCTCGGATGTGTTGTACATGATCTCAATCGTCACCGGGCTGTCGGGCGTGATGCCCTTGCCGGCCAGGATCTCTGCCGCCTTATCCTCACGGTCGAGCATCGACATCCCGAAATACTCCACCTCCGGCGAACCGGTGGCATAGTTCCCGATCCCCGGCGGCACGAACGATGTCGCGGCGACCATGGTGCCCTGGAAGATCTCATCGGCGAGGAATTCCCGGTCGATCACCATCGACAGCGCCTGACGCACCTCCGGGTCCGCAAGGATCGGATCAGTGTGGTTCAGCGCGTAGTAATACGTGCCCAGATACGGCGCGACCTTCGCGGCATCGCCATGCTCCGCCTTCAGGCGCGCAATGTCTTCGGCCGGCAGGTCAGAGCACGAATGCACCTCACCCGCTTCCCACCCGCGCACACAGGTCGCGCGGTCTTCGAACGGCAGGTAATGCACCTCGGGGATCATGACGGTGTCGGCGCTGTGGAACATCTCATTCTTCGCCAGCACGATCTTGTCGTTTAGCGAGTTCTCGACCAGCGTATACGCCCCGTTCGACACCAGGTTGCCGGGCTGCACGAAGTCAGCGCCATGCTCTTCGACCGATGGCGGATGGACGGGAAGACCCGTCTGATGCGTCAGCAATTCGATGAAAAACGGCGTCGGCTGCTCCAGCGTGATCTGCAGCGTCGTGTCGTCCACGGCCTCGACGCCCATCGACACGCCTTCAGCCTCGCCCTTGTTCACGGCCTCGGCATTCTTGATGGGATACAGGATGTTAGCGTACTTCGCCCCGGTCTCGGGCGCCATGATCCGACGCCAGGAATAGACGAAATCGCCCGCCGTCACCGGATCGCCGTTCGACCACTTCGCATCGTCGCGCAGGTTGAACGTGTAGACGAGGCCGTCATCTGACACCGACCAGTCGGTCGCCACGCCCGGGATGACCTCGGCGCTGGAGTTATAGATGACAAGACCCTCGTACAGGTCGCGCAGGATGTTGGCCTCGGCGACAGTCGACGTCTTGTGCTGGTCCAGCGTCTCGGGGTTGCCGTCGTTGCCACGGAAATACGTCTGAGCAGAGACAGAGCCGGCCAGAAGCGCGCAAAGCGCAGCGCTGAGCACGGCTGTTCGGGAAGACAGTCTAAGCATGGGTTCTCCCTTATGAATGTTGGCTATCCGTTCAGCGTGGTCCGAATCCGGCGCTCAGGCAAGGCTGACGTTTCGTCCCCCCGGACATCTTGCGCTTTTGCTTAGAATTGCAGCGGCTTGGCGGCTTCTTGCCGGTCAGTCCGCGCTGCACCTCGGGCCCCGTTTCTGCAAGCTTAACGATTGTGCCGTACCGTCCCACCACTTTTTCCCGGAGGTCCGCGCAGCATGAGATCAAGCTGGCACATCAGCTTCTTCGTCGCCATTTTGCTGCTTTCAACCGGCATGTCCTTTGTGGGCTACCGCTATCTGCTGCTCGCCAGCGCGTACCGTCACGCGAACTTTGAACACTTCTCTGAGGTCTACAGCGCGATCGACCTCCTCCGCGAACGCCCCTTTCCGCAGGAGGAAGACGTCCAACGCCTCGTCCAGCACGTCGAAAAAGCGAATGAGCAATCGATCTGGTGCGTCAGGAACCTCAGCCGCGTTGACCGCATGGTGCTGGAAGGGCTTGGTGCCTCTGGCGCGCTCAGTCTCTGTGCCGAGGCAACGGCAGCGGGGCTTTCGACGATCCGACTGTTGCAGGCGTTCTCGGATGAAGATCAGCCCGCCGTCGATAGATTTCAAAATCACAACGACACGATGCTGAACCTCGAAACCCTGCGCGACAAAAGCGTCGCCTTTGAGCCCTACGTGGCCCAGATCGAGGGCCATATTCGCCGCCTCGTCCGCACGGGAACGGGCGGCCTTAGCGTTCTTCTGCTTCTGCTTTTGGCAGTGGTCGCGCGAAGCCTCGACCAGGCCAATCGACAGGTTCAGGCCCGATCCATCACCGATCACCTGACCTCTCTTCTCGACAGACGTGGCCTTGATGAGGCGCTGGCGCAGCGGTCGGATCCAGTTGTGATTATCCGGATCGACCTCGACCGGTTCAAGCAGGTGAACGATGTCCTTGGCCATAAAGCGGGGGACTTTGTGCTGCGCCGCGTGGCCGATTGCATGCGCAGCCGATCCAACCCCGAGGACACCCTCGCGCGGGTCGGCGGTGACGAGTTTGTCATTCTGTGCGAAGAGGGCGTCCAGATCGAGGCCGCAAAGGCGATGGCCCACGCCATCCTGGGTGACATCCTTGAACCGGTGATGTTTGAAGGGAAGCAATGCGTGGTCGGCGCAAGCTTCGGCATCGCCTCGACCGAGCCTCTGGGTCTGGGCCACGGCGAATTGCTGAATGCAGCCGACAAGGCGCTCTACGCCGTAAAGCACGCGGGCCGTGCCGCAGTGGCCGTTTATGATGGGGACATGCACACCGAGGCCGTGCGCGAGCGCAGCTTGTCAGACCGCATCCGCTACGCCCTGCGGGATCACGAGGTGGTCCCCTTCTTCCAGACCCAGCATTACGCCGACACAGGCGAGATTTTTGGCGTAGAAGTCCTAGCCCGCTGGAACCACCCAGAATTTGGCGTTTTGACGCCTGACACGTTCCTCGGCGTCGTGCGCCAGATGGGCCTGGAGGCAGAGCTTGACAGTGCGGTCTTTGCGCAGGCCGTCCAGATCAGTGACCGTCTGATCGCGCAGGGCTACCCCATTCCGCGCGTCGCATTCAACGTCAGTGCCGCGCGGATCAACGACCCGAATTTCGTCCAGGACGTGTGCCAGACAATTCCAAGACAACGGCACCGGTTCGGTTTCGAGATCCTCGAATCCGTCTACTACGAAGAAACGAGCAGCTCGTTGAAGATGACCATCGATACGCTGCGCGAGCTTGGCTTTCAGTTCGACGTTGACGACTTCGGGTCGCAGCATGCGTCCATCAACAGCGTTCTGAACATCTGGCCAGATGCCCTGAAGATCGACCGGAACATCATCAAGCCCATTGTCGAAAGCCAGCAAGCCCTTCGGATGACGATGTCCATTGTCGACCTGGCCCGGGCGCTCGACATGAAAGTCATTGCTGAAGGCGTTGATTCTGAGAAGAAAGTCCGGCTCCTGAAAAAGATCGGGTGCGATGTCCTTCAGGGATTCCACTTCTCAAAGCCCATGTCTGCGCACGAGTTTGAGCAATTCCTCGACGTCTCCAACGGCAGCCGGACGATTGCCTCGTAACCGCCCGGTTCGGATCAGGCGATCTCAATCTCGGCGACCAGCGCGGCCCAGCCCGCGCCGTGCATGTCCCGATCCGCCGCAGTGCCCTGGACCGACGGACGAGGGACGGAGATCTTGACGACGTTCAGGCTCTCGATATCGAAACGCTTCAGAAGCTGCATGGGGGTGCCAAAGCGCTCAGCCACCACCTCTGTCCGCAGGCCGTCGCGCACCCGCTGGAACGCCTGAGGGGTGCCGCAAAAGATGTCCACCGTCACCCAGAACGGCCCCGCATTCTTCGACCGCACCTTTTCGGCCACCGCGCGGAGTTCAGGCATTCACGACCTCCAGCGTGAACGCCTCCATCGGGTCGTCGAGGCGCATCACGTGGTTCAGGCAGAACTCATAGACCGGGCCACGGTCGATCTCAGCGGGGGAGAATGGGAAGGCGAAGGTCGGCACCTCTTCCTCCACCGTCAGCGGGTGGTGCAGAAGGTAGGGGTTCAGCAGCTTCCCGATCTCGCCCGCCAACTCCGCCGTCTTTGCGGTCACAAGGCCCAAGGCGCCGATCTCCACCGGGTCGCCCGTTTTCGTCTCGAGCGCACCCAGCACCGAGTTCTTCCCGATCAACCTGATTTCAATCGAGAAATCCCCGGCTTCCGCCTGCGTCCGCTCCAGCGCCTTCGCCGTGCAGCGCCGCACGATATCCTCGGCCCAGCCCTCGGCATTCGCGACATAATGCGGGTCGCGCAGCACGGCGAGCACCACCGTCTGGTACCCCGCCACCCGCGCCCCTTCGAGCTTCACCGTATAATGGTTTGCCTCTCGCCAGACCGACCCGGTGACCGACACCCGCTTGTCGTCAACCGCCTCATAACGCGCGTCCGTGACATCCAGGGTCCCACCCGGCTCATGCAACAGATACGGGTCGGAATTCTCGTACAGCATATGCGCCGACACCGTGTGCGGCGTCGCCCTCGCGCCGTCGGCCAGCGGAGTCAGCGTGAACGCATCCCCGTCCCAGTCGATCTGGATCACGCCCGATTGCGGGTTCGTCGCACACAGCGCCCCGCACTCCCCGATCTTCGCCGCGTGCCAGGCGAGCCCCGGATCGACCCCTTTCGCAATCGGCAAGGCGGCGATGATCGCGGTGTCCGTCGTCCGCCCGGCAATCACGATCTCGGCGCCCGTATCCAGCGCCTCCTGCACCTGCTCCACCCCCGCAAGGGCGACAATGTTTGAGCATGCCTCCAGAACGTCCGCATCAACCTCCGGGGCAGGGGAGAGGGGGGTCACTCGCCCCCCGGCCAGCGCGTCCTGCACGCGCCCCGCCGGTTGATCCGACTTGAGCACCGCGATCTTCGCGGTCCGCCCTGCCTCGGCCAGGATCTCACGCGTGATGTCCACCAGCCAATCCACCGCGCTCCCCGCGCCGCAGGTCCCGGCGGTGCCGATGACCAGCGGGCACCCGGCCCGGTGCGCGGCGTCGATCAGCCCGGCCCATTCCAGCTTGGTGGACGACCGCGCATACTTCGACACGCCCCGCCCAAGGTACGATGGCCCGCTGTCGGTCGACCCGCCGTCAATCGCGATCAGGTCGGGCTTGTTGGCAATCCCCCGCTCCAGCGCCGCGTGGTCATAGCCCAGACCAAGGGCGCCCGAGGGGATCAGCACGCGGACCATGTCAGTCAGCGACCTTTTCCGGCCGCTTCAGCAACGGACGCAGGAACATCGGTGCGATGAACCCGGCGATGGCCGCGACCCACAGACCAATGGCGATGGGCGAGGACCAGAGATAGCTGATTTCCCCATCCGACAGGATCATCGCCCGACGCAGCGCGTCCTCCATGTGCTTACCCAGCAGGATCCCTAGGATAATTGGCACGGTCGGCACCCCTATCTTGCGGAACAAGTAGCCCATGATGCCAAAACCGGTCATCAGCAGAAGGTCAAAGTAGCTGCCCGTCAGCGAGAAGATCCCCACGAAGCTCACCATCATCACGCCCGGCAGCAGCAGCGAGGGCGGCACGGCAAGGATGTAGACGAAGATCTTCACCAGCGGCACGTTCATGATCAGAAGCACGAAGTTCGCAATCAGAAGCGCCGCGATCAGGCCCCAGACAACCTCGGGCCGGTCAGTGAACAGCGTCGGCCCCGGCGTGATGTTCAGCGTCATCAGCAGCGCGAGCAGCACCGCCGTCGTCCCCGAGCCGGGCACACCCAGCGTCAGCATCGGCACCAGCGCCCCACCCGCCGCCGAGTTGTTGCCCGCCTCCGGCGCGGCAATCCCCTTGGGCACGCCCGTCCCAAAGCCACCGTTCTTCCCGGCAAAGGACTTCTCGGTCATGTAGGCAAGGAACGAGCCCAGCGAGGCGCCCGCGCCCGGCAGGACGCCGGCAATGAAACCGGTCACGCTCGCCCGAAGCATCGTGATGAACGAGGCGCCGATGTCGCGGAAGGGGATCGTCACCTTCTCCAGCTTGATGCCAATCGACGAATCCTTGCCCTGTTTCTCGATATAGATGAACACCTCCGCCACGGCGAAGAGGCCCACCAGCGGGACAAGGAAATCGATCCCGTCATAAAGGTGCAGGTTCCCGCCCGTGAACCGCGGCATCCCCGTCTGGTTGTCCAGCCCGATGGTCGCAATCGCAAGGCCGAGGACCGCCGCAAAGGCCGCCTTCGCCTGGTTCTTCGACGCCAGCCCACCCAGCGTGCAGAACGCCAGCAGGTACAGCGCAAAGTACTCTGCCGGGCCAAACTGATAGGCTACGCGGCTCAACAGCGGCGCCAGCAGCATCAGGCCAATGGTGGCAAGGAACGCACCGACGAAGGACGCCACGCCTGAGATGACCAGCGCATCGCCCGGTCGCCCTGCCTTTGCCATGGGGTAGCCGTCGAGCGTCGTCATCAGCGCCGGTTCATCGCCCGGAATGTTCAGCAGGATCGAACTGATCCGCCCCCCATACATCGCGCCGTAGTAAACCGACGTCAGCAGGACGAGCGCCGAGGTTGCATCAAGGCCCAGCGTGAATGTCAGCGGGATCAGAATGGCGACGCCGTTCGACGGGCCAAGGCCCGGCAGCGCGCCGACGATGGTGCCGATAAAGCACCCGATGACCGCAAGCATCAGCGTCCACGGGCTGAGCGCCACTGAAAAGCCGAGCGCGAGGTTGGAAAGGATATCCATGATCTGGCCCTAGCCCGTCAGAAACTTGGGAAACGCCTGCAGGGTCTCAAGCCCCAAAGCGTAGCGGAACAACAGGAACAGGCCCACCGACAAGCCAATGCCAACGATCGCGTTAAAGCCCTCACGCTCGGTAATCAGGTAGCTCAGGATACCAGCGGCCAGCGCTGTCGGCACCAGAAACCCCAGCGGTTTCAAGAGGTAGGCATAGGCGACCATCACGCCGACCGAAATCGCGATTTTTATGATCGCGCCGGTGTTCGGCCACTCGGCCTCTTCATCCGGCTTGAAGATCATCACGAGGCCGCACAGCACGGCCACGCATCCCAGGATGATGGGAAATGTTTTCGACCCCATGGGATCGGAAAGGAAGCTGGTCTGAAGCTGGAAGGCGC
>JBCCXY010000006.1:0-66036 GCA_039190895.1 Pseudomonadota bacterium
GGGCGATGCCGCGGTTTTCGCGCTTTTCAATGGCAGTGCGGTTTGTAGCGACGAGGGCGTCTGTCTCGGGCAGTGCGCCGCCGTTGAAGGAGCCGGGGGTATAGACCATGTCGACGATGCCGTCGCGGACGGCGTCGGGTTGCTGGAACATGCCGATGGCTTCGGGGCCGCCGCGCACCTCGATCTGGACGACGCCTTCACCCGCCTCGTTCACCTTGTCGACGAAGGACAGAAAGCTTTGCGTGTAGATCAGCGTTTCGGGGAAGGCGTGGACGGCCGTGATGGTTTCCTGCGCATAGGCCGTGCTGGATATGGCGGTGGAACCGGCAATGACTCCGGCGATGAGGTTCATCTTCATGGGTTTTTCTCCTTCTCCCAATTGGCCAGGTCACTGGCCTCCCTGTGAAGGGGCCGGTCCTCGGTCCCCGTTGTTGTCGTTTGGAATGGCCCAGGGCGCGGCGGCGGCGCGGGTGGCGCGGAAGGCGGCAATGTCGTCGCGGTGGGCCAGAGTCAGGTCGATATCGTCCCAGCCGTTGATCAGCTTCTGGCGCCAGACGGGGTCGATGTGGAACGGCACGGTGAGGGGGCCGATTGTGACGGTTTGGGTCGACAGATCAGCGCGGGCCTGCGCGGTGCCTGTGCCAAGGGCGGCCATCAGCGGGTCGACGTCGTCGACGCGGGCGGGGAGCAGGCCGTTGTTGACGGCGTTGCTGGCGAAGATGTCGCCGAAGCTAGGGGCGATGACGGCGCGGAAGCCGTAGTCGACCAGCGCATATACCGCCGCCTCACGGCTGGAGCCGCTGCCGAAGTTGCGGCGGCTGGCGAGGATGGACGCGTTGGGGTGGCGGTTGAGCGGGAAGTCCGGGACGGGCGAACCATCGGGATCGAAGCGAAGGTCGTGCAGCAGGAAGCGGCAATAGCCTTCGGAGCGGGGCGTGGACATGAAGCGGGCCGGGATCAGCTGATCGGTGTCGACGCTTTCGCGGTCGAGCGCGATGGCGCGCCCGTCATGCGTGGTCCAGCCGGTCATACCGCCCTCCCGCTCAGCAAGGGGCGCACGTCGGTCAGGTGGCCGGTCACTGCGGCGGCGGCGACCATGGCGGGGGACATCAAGTGCGTGCGCGCGCCCCGACCCTGCCGCCCGCGGAAGTTGCGGTTGGTGCTGGAGGCGCAGCGTTTGCCGGGCGCCACGACATCGCCGTTCATCGCAACGCACATGGAGCAACCGGCGCTGACCCAGTCGAGGCCCGCGTCAGTGAAGATCCGGTCCAGCCCCTCTGCCTCCGCCTGCGCCTTCACGATTTGCGAGCCTGGAGAGACGAGGCCCGGCACCTTCGCCTTGCGCCCGCTTAGGACGGCGGCGGCGGCGCGCAGGTCTTCTATCCGGGCGTTCGTGCAGGAGCCGATGAAGACCTGATCAACCGGCACGTCCGAAAGGGCGCGCCCGGGGACGAGGTCCATGTAATCAAGCGCCGCCCGCATCCGGTCCGCCTTCGCGCCATCGAAGGCACGGGGGTCGGGAACGGTTTCGGTCACAGGTAGCGCGTCTTCGGGGGAGACGCCCCACGTGACGATGGGGGCAATGTCGGCGGCGTCCAACGAGACTTCGCGGTCGAAAGTTGCGTCGGCGTCGGTGGGCAGGGTAGCCCAGGCCTCTAGCGCGCTGTCCCAGTCGATGGGCGCGTGGGGGCGGCCGTTGACGTAGGCGAACGTGGTGTCATCGGGGGCGATCATGCCGAAGCGACCGCCGCCTTCGATGGAGAGATTGCAGAGCGTCATGCGCCCGTCCATCGACAGGGCCGACACTGCCGGTCCGGCATACTCGATGGCATGCCCCCGCGCCCCATCCGCGCCCAGCCGGGCGATCCAGGCAAGCGCCAGATCCTTTGCCCCCACACCCGGCCCAAGTTGCCCGGTGACGGTGATGCGCATCGACTTGGGTTTCTTTTGCCAGATCGTCTGGGTCGCCAGCACATGCGCCACCTCCGTCGCCCCGATCCCGAAGGCGAGCGCCCCGAATGCGCCGTGGGTGGAAGTGTGACTGTCGCCGCAATTGATCAGCAGCCCCGGCAGCGTCAGCCCCTGCTCGGGCCCGATCACATGGACGATCCCCCGGCGCGGGTCGTCGAGGCCGTAGCAGGTGATCCCGTGACGGGCCGTATTCCGCTCCAGCCGGTCGATCATCGCGGCGATCTGCGGGTCGCTCGGCCGCCCGCGCGTGGGGGCGTAGTGATCGACGACCCCCGTCGTCAGCCCCGGCTCTGCCACCGGCAGGCCGCGGGCGTCGATCTTGGCGAAAGCGTGGTGCGACCCCTCGTGCACCAGATGCCGATCGACCCACAAGAGGCTTGCCCCGTCGTCACGGCGGAAGATTTCGTGCGCATCCCACAGCTTATCAAGCAGCGTCTTCACTCGTCCGGCGCCCCGATGACGGGTTCCCAATGGCGGCCTTCGCCGGCACCGACGCGGGCAAGGCTCATCTCCAGCCGGAAGAGGTCGGGGCGGTAAAGGGCGGACAGATGCTCTACCCCCCGGCCTTCCGCGTCGCGGACGATGCGGCGGAGGGAAAGGAGCGCGGAGCCGACGGAGATGCCCAGCGCCTCGGCCACGTCGGGCGAGGCGAGGGAAGCTGTCACCGATTGCTGCGCGCTGGCGACGCGCACGCCGCTGCGTTCCAGCAGGCGGAACATCGGTTGCGTGGCGAGGTCGGCCTCGTCGTAGTTGCGCGCGATGTCCTCGGGGACGTGCGTGGTCAGGTGTGAATACGGCCGATCGTTGGACGAGCGGACGCGCACGGCGGTCTGGATCTTTGCCCCGTCGGGCAGGCCAAGCGCCTTCGCGACGCCCAACGGGGCGGGCCCATAGGCGAAGGACAAAAGCCGCGCGGTGGTGCGCTTGTCGATCTCAACAAGCTGCGGGATCAGGGTGGCAAAGTCGGCGGCGATCTGCGGGCCGGACCCGTCACGCGGCAGGACCATGGACCCGGCGCCGGTGCGCTTTTCGATCCACCCGTCATCGGCAAGCGCGTCTAGCGCGCGGCGCACCGTCACCCGGCTCACGTCAAATCGCTGGGCCAACCGGTTTTCACCAGGCAGCAGCGCGCCTTCTGAGAAGCGGTCGTTGGCGATATCGTCGCGCAACAGCAGATAGACCCGGCGCGCCTTGCCCCCTTCTGGAAGTGTCGAGTGCGGGTGGATCGTCACCGACGCCTGCCTCCTCCTGGCCTTGACGGTACGTGGGCCAACGCTAATTCCCGGCTGGCGCGCCGAGATTATGGCTTTTCCATACCCCAAAATCTGTTATAGGAAAAGTACAGATTTCTGGGAGGAACAGCATGCCGGTTGACGAGCCTGATCCGAAGGCCCTCGTGACCGGGTACCTGGCAGCAATGGAAGCCCGTGATCTGGCAACGGCGTCCAGCGTCCTCGACGACGGGTTCGAAATGGTGTTCCCGGGCACCGGGCCGATGACATCCCTTACCGAACTAGTGGATTGGGCGAACGGCAGATACCGCTTTGTCAGGAAAACCAGTCATGCCGCTGAAGTCTTGGACGGCGAAGACGTCACCGTCGTCTATGTTCGCGGGGTGCTGCGGGGCGAATGGCCGGACGGGCACCCGTTCGAAGGCATCCGCTTCATTGACCGGTTCGAAGTGTCGGGCGGCCTAATCACCCGACAAGACGTCTGGAACGACCTCGCCGAGGTGCGCGCGGGATGAGCATCGACCCGATCACGCTCGCGGTGCTGGCCGGGAGGATGGAGCAGATCGCGGACGAGATGGACGCGACGCTGTTCCGGGCGGCGTTCAACCCAATCATCGCCGAGGCCCATGACGCCTCGCACGGCCTTTACCACGCCACGACGGGCGACACGCTGGTGCAGGGGAAGTCGGGGCTGCCGATCTTCGTCGGCGTCATGTCTTTTGCCGTGAAGGCCGTCATCGACAAGGCGGCGGAGGCGGGCGACCTCGCCGATGGCGACATCTACATCTTCAACGACGCCCACATGGGCGGGACGCATCTGTCCGACATGCGGCTGGTGCGGCCGTTCTTTCGGGATGGCGAGCTGTTTTGCTATCTCGCGAGTGTCGCGCACTGGCACGACGTGGGCGGGGCGGTGCCGGGCAACTACAACCCCTCGGCGACGGAGGCGTTTCAGGAGGCGTTTGTTCTTCCCCCGGTGAAGCTGGCGCGGAAGGGTGAGGTTAATCAGGACATCATCGACATTGTGATGCGCAACACGCGGTTGCCGCAGTCGGCGATGGGGGATCTGAACGGTCAGCTTGGGGCGCTCGATCTGGGGGTGAAGCGGCTGGACGAGTTGCTGGACGAGTACGGCGTGGACACCGTGAAGGCGGCGCTGGATGCGCTGGGGGATCGGGCCGAGACGCTGATGCGCAGTGAGCTGGGTGCGTTGCCGGATGGGCGGTGGCAGGCGGTCGATTACCTCGACAATGACGGGATCACGGACGCGGCGCTGCCGATCAAGGTGGCGCTGGAGATTTCGGGCGACCGCATGGTGCTCGACTTCGAAGGGACAGCGCCGGTCACCGCAGGCCCGGTGAACATCGCGCTGCCGACGGCGGTGGCGACGGCTTATGTCGCGATCAAGCACATCTTTCCGGACCTGCCCGCGAATGCCGGGGTGATGCGGCCAATTGAGGTGCGTGTGCCGGAGGGCTCGCTATTGTCGGCGGAGTTTCCAGCGCCTGTGGGCGGGTACACCGAGACGATCCTGCGGATGATCGACGTGATCTTTTCAGCCATGGCCGGGGCGGCGCCGGACCGGGTGGTGGCGAATGCCTATGGCACGATCAATGCGCTGTCGATTGCCGGGAAGCGGACGAATGGGCAGCCCTGGGTGATGTTCAGCTTCTACGGCGGGGGCCACGGCGGCAGCGTCGAGAGTGACGGGCTGAACCACGGGAACGCGCCAATCTCGACCGCGACCATCCCGCCGATGGAGATCCTGGAGGCGGCCTATCCGGTGAGGTTTCGCCAGTGGGCGCTGCGTCCGGACAGCGCGGGGGCCGGGGCGCATCGCGGCGGGCTGGGCGCGGTTTATGAGATTGAATTGCTTGAGGAAAAGGCCGAGGCGTTACTGTTTGGGGAGCGGGGGCGCTTCCCACCCCAAGGGACGGCTGGGGGCGATCCGGCGGCGGTGAACGTGTTCGCCTATGAGCAAGGCGATGGGTGGCAGACCCCGCCGCTGGCCTCGAAGATGCTGGGGATCCGGTTGGAGAAGGGGCAGGCGGTGCGGCTGGAGACGCCCGGTGGCGGAGGCTACGGCGCGGCGGCGGATCGGGCACCCGAGGCGGTCGCAAGGGATGTGGCGCTGGGGTATCTGAGCGCGGATGCGGCGACAGAGACGTATGGCACGGGCTGGAAAGCGTTCGCGCCATGAGCGTTCTGATCGGGGTGGATGTCGGCGGGACGTTCACGGATGTCTTTGTGCTGAACGACGCGACGGGCACGGCGGAGGTGGCGAAGGTCCCGACGACGCGGCCCGACCAGTCGGGCGGGTTCCTTGATGGCATCGCGCGGCAGGTGAGTGACCTGTCGACGGTCGGCGTGGTCGTTCACGGCACGACCGCCGGGACGAATGCGTTGCTGGAGCGGAAGGGCGCGCGGATCGGGGTCATCACGACCCAGGGCCTGCGCGACGTGCTGGAGATGCGGCGGCGTGACCGACCGCGCACTTGGGGGCTGCGTGGGGACTTCGACCCGGTCGTCCCGCGCGATCTGCGGCTGGAGGTGCCGGAACGCACGCTCGCCGATGGGACCATCCGCAAGCCCGTGGACATCGACGCCGTCCGCGTCGCCGCGCAGACCCTGCTGGAGCGGGGGTGTGAGGCGGTCGCGATCCTTTTCGCCAACGCCTATGCAAACCCGGCGAATGAGCGCCGTACGGTCGCGGCGGTTCGCGAGCTTTGGCCAAACCCTCATGTCAGCACCTCGTCCGAGATACTGCCTGAGATCCGCGAGTTTGAGCGGTTTTCAACGACCGCGCTGAACGCGTACCTTCAGCCGGAGGTGTCCGGGTATATCAACCGCCTCGACGGGGCGCTGACCGACAGCGGCTTCGCGGGGGAGTTCATGATCGTCCAGTCCAATGGCGGCGTGATGGGCACCACAACGGCCTGCCGCCTGCCAGTCCGGACGGCGCTGTCAGGCCCAGCGGCGGGTGTCATCGCGGCGGGGCATATCGCCCAGACGGCGGGGTTCGACAACGTCATCACCGGCGACATGGGGGGCACGAGTTTCGACGTGGCGCTGATCTCGGGCGGGCGGTCGATGCTGTCGCCGCAGACGTCGATTGACTTCGGAATGGTCGTGCGGACGCCGATGATCGAGATCACGACGATCGGGGCCGGGGGTGGCTCGATAGCGTGGGTCGACAAGAGCGGGCTGCTGAACATCGGGCCGGAGAGTGCCGGGTCGTCCCCGGGGCCGGTCGCGTATGCGCAGGGCAACACGCGACCCACGGTGACGGACGCGAATCTGGTGCTGGGGCGGATCGACCCGGACAGCCCGATTGGCGGCACGTTAGAGCGGCTGGACGTGGACGGCGCCGCGCGGGCGATTGACGCGCATGTCGGGCACACGCTCGGTCTTACGACAACGCAAGCGGCAGAGGCGATCCTGCGGGTCGCGAACTCGCGCATGGCGGGGGCGATCCGGTTGGTAAGCATCGAGCGGGGGTTTGACCCCAAGCGCTTTGCCTTCATGCCGTTTGGCGGGGGAGGAGCGTTGCACACGGGAGCGATGCTGCAAGAGGTCGGGATCGGGCGGGCCATTGTGCCGCGCTATCCGGGTGTGACTAGCGCGATGGGCTGTGTGATCGCAGACATGCGGCAGGATTTTGTGCAGACGATCAATGCGTCGACCGGGGCGCTCGATACCGACGCGCTGGCGGACATCATGCAGGGGCATGTCGATGAGGGGATGGCACTTCTCGACGCTGCGCAGTCCCGGTTCGACGCGCGCGATACGGTGTTTGAATTTGACATGGCCTATGTCGGCCAGACCCACACGGTGGCGGTTCCGATACCGGTGGAGGTCGTCCACGGCAATGTGCAGGCCCCCACGATTGCCGGGATCGAGGCGGCGTTCGATGCCGCATACACCGCGACTTACGGGCGGCTGCTGGAAGGCGGTGTGCGCCGGGTGATGAACCTGCGCACGGCGGTGATCGGGCGTCGCCCGAAGTTCGACCTGACCGCCCTGGCGCCGAAGGGAGGCCGCCTTACCGACGCCAAAACCGGCACGCGCCGGGTGCATTTCGGGGGCGCGTGGCATGAGACGGCGATCCTTGATCGGCTGGCGCTTCCGGTTGGGGCCGAGGTCCAGGGTCCGGCGATCCTCGTCCAGCCGGACACAACCGTTTTGGTCGATCCCGGCCTGACTGCGCGCGTTGATACTTTCGGCAACACCATCATCGAGCCTTCCGCATGATCGATCCCACCCGCACCGCCCTTATGACCATCGACCTGCAGAACGATTTCCTGCATCCGGACGGCGCCTATGGCCGCGCGGGGCAGACGTCGGACCTGATCGCGGCGCTGCCCGAGCGGATCAAGCCGTTGGCCGAAGCGCTGCGAGCGCGGGGCGGGGTGTATATCAGCGCACAGTTCACACTGGTGCCCGGCCCGGGGGGTGAGCCGCTGATCGCGCCGCATCTGAGGGCGCTTCGACCGTTCCTGAGCAAGGGCGACTTTGCTCCCGGGGCGTTCGGGCATGCGTTGGTCGATGACTTGGCGCCTGCGGATTACTCCATTGAAAAGGTTGCCTATTCCGCCTTCTATCAGACGCGGCTGGAGTACATTCTGCGCGCGCTGGACATCGATACGCTGATCGTTGGCGGCATCGTAACCAACGGCGGCGTGGCGAGCACCGTCCGCGATGCGCACCTCCGAAACTTTCACACGATTCTGCTGTCGGACGGGTGCGCGGCGTTCAATCCCGAGGTGCATGAGGCAACGCTGGTATCGCTTGGGTCGATCACGCCAGTGCGCACCTGTGCCGAAGTTTTGGAGGATCTGGGATGAGCCTGCGGACGCGCCTTCAGGACGCGCGCATCCTCGTGGCGCCCGGCGTGTATGACGGGCTAACGGCGGCGATTGCCGCGGATGCAGGGTTCGAGGCGCTGTATCTGTCGGGCGCGGCGGTGGCATATACCAGGCTGGGGCGCCCGGATATTGGGCTGACCTCGGTGTCTGAGATGGCCGACACGATGGCGCTCATCCGCGACCGCGTTGCACTGCCGGTGATCATCGATGCGGACACGGGGTTCGGGAACGCGCTGAACGCGCAGCGGACGATGCGGCTATACGAACGGGCCGGGGCCAATGCGCTTCAGGTAGAAGATCAGACGTTTCCGAAGCGCTGCGGGCATCTGTCGGACAAGTCGCTGATCCCGGCGGTGGAGATGGCCGGAAAGATCGCAGCGATGGCTGATGCGCGGGCCTCAGACGAGACGCTGATCATAGCGCGGACGGATGCGATTGCGGTGGAGGGCATTGACGCCGCCATCGCGCGGGCCGAGGCGTATGTTGCAGCGGGCGCGGATGTTTTGTTCGTCGAGGCGCCCCGGTCGGGCGATGAACTCGGGCAGGTCTCGCGCCACTTTGGCGACCGTGTGCCGTTGCTCGCGAACATGGTGGAGGGCGGCGCGACCCCGCTGCAAAGCGCGGGGGATCTGGAGACGTTGGGCTATTCCATCGTGATCTTCCCCGGCGGGATCGTGCGGGCCTTGGCGAAGACGGCGGGCGATTACTACGCGAGCCTGCGAGAGCATGGGTCGAACCGGCCTTTTGCGGATCGGATGTTCGATTTCGACGGGTTGAACGAACGGATCGGGACGGATGAGATGCTGGCGTTGGGCAAGCGCTATGAAGCCGACTGATGCGCGTTCAGCCGCCGCCCGCTGAGGGCTTCGAAATCGAAGTGCCCGTGCTAATCATCGGGGCGGGCGCCTGCGGGATGGTCGCCGCACTGTCGGCGACGGAGGCGGGCGGCGAGGTGCTGGTGGTGGAGGCGGATGCGGTGCCCTCGGGCTCTACGGCGCTGTCGGCGGGGCTTATCCCGGCGGCAGGGACACGGGCACAGGCGGCGGCGGGGATCGAGGATGATCCGGAGCGGTTTGCCGAGGACATCCAGCGCAAGGCCAAAGGGGAGAACCCTCAGGGTCTAGTGAATCTGCTGGCGGCCCACGCGGCGACGGTGATGGACTGGCTGGGGGAGCGGTTTGGTCTGCCGTTCTCGGTCGTGACGGATTTCGACTATCCGGGCCACTCGCGCCGCCGGATGCACGGGTTGCCGACCCGGGCGGGGCGAGAGTTGGTGGATCGGCTGCGGGCGACCTGCGAGAGTCAGGGGATCGACATCGTTTGCAATCGGCGGGCGACGATCCTTTACCGCGACGGGGACCGGATTGTTGGCGCCGAAGTCGGGGGCGAGCGGATCGGATGCGACGCGCTGATCCTTGCCTGCAACGGCTTTGGCGGGAACCGGGAGATGGTCGGGCGGTTCATGCCCGAGATCGGCGACGCGATCTGGTTCGGGCATGACGGCAATACGGGCGACGCCGTGGAGTGGGGCGAAGCGCTGGGCGCGCAGACGCTGCATCTCGGCGCGTATCAGGGGCACGGGAACGTGGCGACGCCGCACGGTATCCTGATCACCTGGGCTGTGATCACGCAAGGCGGCGTGCAGGTGAACCGGGACGGCGAGCGGTTCTGGGACGAGAGCCAGGGCTATTCCGAGGCAGCGCGCGCGGTCCTCGCGCAGCCCGGTGGTACTGCGTGGACCGTGTTTGATGAACGGACCGCAGGAGTCGCGCGGCAGTTTCAGGATTTCAAGGATGCAGAGGCAGCCGGGGCCATTCGGTCGGGTGACACCGTGGAGGCGTTGGCCGAGGCCTGTGGTCTTCCTGCTTTGGTAGAGACGATGGACGCCATTCCAGCTGCTGGCGTTGATGCGTTTGGGCGGCGGTTTGCGGGGCATGCGCTTGCGCCGCCGTATCATGCGGTGAAGGTGACGGGCGCGCTGTTTCACACGCAGGGTGGGCTAAACATCTCGCAGGAGGCGCGTGTGCTGCGCAAGGATGGCGTGGCGTTCCCAAACCTGTTTGCGGCGGGGGGCGCGGCGGTTGGGGTCTCGGGAACCGGGGACAGCGGGTATCTGTCGGGCAACGGGCTGCTGTCCGCCGTGGTGCTGGGGTTCATCGCCGGTCGCGAGGCCGCGAGCGGCGTGGGATGATCGCCCCACGGGAGTCGAGGGCGAAGTGCAGCAGAGTCGTGACGGCGGCGCAGGCGAGGACCGGGGCAAGGACCAGCCGCGGCTCGGTGAACAGGAACATCCGGTATTCATAAATCATCGCGCCCCATTCCGGTCGCCCCGTGTCGGCGGAAAGGCCGATGAACCCCAACGACGCGACAAGGATCACAGCGCGGCCTGCGTCGGCTCCGGCGAGGGCGCCGATGGCGGGCCAGGCGTTGGGGAGCATGTGCTTGCTCAGGGCGGAGGGCAGCGTGGCGCCGAGCGCTTCGGTGGCGCGCCAGTAGGGTTCACCACGGATGCGGTCAAACAAAGCAGCGATGGTCAGCGCGTAGGGCGCCCATGACGTGACGATTAGGGCGACGGCGACAGTGAGCACACCCGCGCCGAAGAGGGCGGAGAAGACCAGCGCCGTCACGAGTGTCGGGACCGCGAGGACGGTTTCGGCGAGCCATGACGCAAAGCGGCGGATGGCGGGGGGGCCGAGGGCAATGCACCCGCCAGCGAGGACACCGAGGCCGATGCCCCCGGCGAGGACCAGCGCGATGGCGATCAGCGACGGGGTGGCGCCTTGGACAATCCGTGTGGCGAGGTCGCGCCCAAGGTGGTCGGTGCCTAGCGGGCTGCCCACGGAGGGCGCTGCAAGGCGGTTGGACAGGTCTATGGCATGAGGGTCTCCCAAGCCCGCGAACGCTAGGGCGCAAGCTAGAAGGCCGAGAAAGATCAGGACAATGCGCGTCATGTCAGGCGGGGGTCCAGCGCATGGCGAAGCATGCGGGCGATCTGGAGGACGAACGCGACCCAGAGGGCGACAAGGGCGATGTAGGGCTGCAGGATGGCGTAGTCGCGGTGGTTGACGGCCTGGACGACGCGCTCTGACACGCCGGGGACGCCGAAGACGATCTCGGCCACGGCGGTGCCTCCGACGATCCACGCAAGCTCCGGCGCCAGTCCGGCGATAAGGGTCAGGGCGCCTGCGGCGTGGCCGTGGTGCCAGAGCGCAGCGGTCTGCGACCGGCCCTTGGCGAGGGCGGTGCGATAGTAAGGGCTGGCTTTGACCTCGGCGAACCCCGCGCGGGTGAGGCGGGCCATGGCGCCGACCGAGAACACGGCGACGAGCAGCATGGGGAGCAGGATGCGTTCCACTGTGCCACCGCCGAACGCGTTGATGACGCGCAGTTGAACGCCGAGGACCCAGAGCAGCATCAGTCCGACCGCAAAGGCGGGCAGCGCCTGCCCGGCCACGGCGAACGCGCGGGACGCGATGTCAGCGGTGCCACCCGGACGGAGGGCGGCGAAGAAGCCGAGCGCATAGCCGCAGATGATCGCGAGGGTCATGCCGCCAAAGCCGATGGCGGCGGAGTACGGCAGTCGGGCGGCGAAATCTTGCGCTACTGGGCGCCCGGTTTCGAAGGAAACGCCCCAGTCGAGGGTCAGAAACCCGCGGAGCCAGCGTGTGAACTGACTGGCCAGCGTCCCGTCGAGGCCCCATTGCGCGCGGTAAGCTGCGACGATCTCTGGCCCTGAGCGGATACTGACGTGGTCGAGAAAGATCTCCACCGGGTCCCCGGGCATCAGTCGGAGCAAAAAGAAGGCGGCGGCGATGACGGCCAGCCACGAAAGGGCCAGCCGTCCGATTGAGTGTGCCGCCGCCTGCAGGGTCATTCGGCGGCGACGAGGTCGGGGCGGATGACGTAGTAGTCGGAGCCCCATGGCTCATACCCCGCGAGCGCCGGCGACAGGCCGACATGCCACTCGGGCGTCACGAGGAACGACACGGGGGCATCGGCTGCGATCAACTCTTGCGCTTTCTTGGCAAGGTCGATGCGGGCCTGCGGGTCTCCTTCGGCGCGCAATTCGGCGATGAGGGCGTCATACTCGGCGTTGGACCAGCCGGTGTAGTTCCGCGCCGCGTCGGTTTCGAAGAACAGCGACAGGAACAGGCCCGGGTCCCCGGCAGGCGCGGTGTGCTGCGCCCAGAGGAACAGGTCGAACTCACCGCTCCCCGCCACGTCGCTGGGGCTTTCCGTGACCTGCGTCGTCACGGCGATGCCGATGTCGGCGAGTGCAGCGCGGACGACGGGCTGGAAGGTCACCAGATCGGGGCGCTGCGGATAGGCGTAGAGCACAAGCTCCAGCGCCGTGCCGTCCTTGCTGCGCATGCCGTCGGCGCCTGCGGTCCACCCGGCCTCGTCAAGCAGCGCCGCCGCCGCCGCAGGGTCATGCGGCAGCTCATCGGTCGCGGCAAAGGGAAAGCCGGGCGCGAAGGCGCCGGTCGCGGGCACCCCGGCCTGCGCGGCAGTCACGAGGTCGGCGCGGTTGATCGCCATGTCGATGGCGCGGCGCACGCGCGGATCGTCGAGCCCCGGCGAGGTCGTGTTCATCCACATCATGTACTGGTAGGCGACGGGGAACGACACGGTCTCTCCCTCCGCGGCCTCCAGCATCGACAGCGATTCCACCGGCAGGTTGAACGCCATGTCCAGTTCGCCCGAGGCAAAGGCCAGGGCAAGCGACTGGCCATCCGCGATCCGGCGCAGGGTCACGTTCGGGCGCGCGTCGGCGTTGGCGTAGTGTGTGTTGGGGACCATTTCGATGGTGCCGCCGGGCTCAAAGCTCTCGACGGCGAAGGGGCCGGTGAAGACCGGGCTATCACCGTCCATCATGTAAACCGGGAAAGCCCATTCCGCGAGGATCGAGGGGAGGATGGTCGTGGGCTGCTCTGTCTCGACGCTCAGCGTGTCGTCGTCGACTGCCGTGAAGATCAGGCGGCCCGCCGTGGCGCGGGCGGAGGGGTTGGCCTCCCCCGTACGATTCAGCGCATCGGCCACAGCTGCGGCGGTGACGGGAGTGCCGTCCGAGAAGAAGCGCTTGGGAGCCAGTTCGATGGTCCAGGTGCCGTCGTCGTTGGCCGTGGCGGAGGCCGCGAGGTTGGGCACTACTTCACCATCGCGGGAGACGCGGAAGAGTTGCTCACCGATCCCGTGGCTGACCAGCGCCCAGCCGTTGGAGCCCTGGGCAGGGTCGAGGCCCGAGGCGACGAATGTCTGGCCGATGGTGATGTCCTTTGCCTGCACGGCTGCGGGCATCGCGGATGCCGCGAGCAACGCCGCAGTCGCAGTGACGCGGGCTAAGCGAGAGTGGATCATGATGGGTCGGTCTCCTTTGCTGGTTGTCTATGATCGAGGGTTTCAACGAGGTCATCAGCGAACCCGAGGGGTGGAATGCGCCCGAGGATTCCGGATTGCAGCACGACCGGCCGTTCGCCGCGCGGCAGAAAGCCGGTCGGTGTTGAGGCATAGGCGGCGGCAACGCTCAGCACGTCGGGCGCGTGCGCCGACGGGTCGAGGTCACCGAAGACGTAGGTGAAGCGGTCAGGCCCGGTCAGCGCGATGGTGCAGGGCCGTTTGCACTGGCTCATGCAATGCACGCCGCGCAGGGACACCCCCAGACGGTCGGCCTCGCTGCCCGCGAACCGGGCCTGCACCGCGCGCGCCAAACGGCGCCCACCGCGCTGGTCAAGCGTCGCGTCGCGTTCCTGCCCGTCGCGGCAGCGCAGGCAGATCGATAACGTTACATCCGCACCCTGCACGTTCCCCACCCTTCGGAAAGCCGGGGGCGGGTCGGTGCAGGCAGCCGAACGGCTGCGCGGATGCGCGTTGGACGTGTCGCAGTTGTTGCGTCGTGCATCTGTCTACTCCCACCAGGACACCCCGCCTGGTTGATCGAATCGGATCAGCAGGCAGGTCTCCTGACTTGCGGATTGATGTTGGCGCCAACCTTCCCAACCGCGCGGTCGCGGTCAGTGGTCTATGTGGCGTCAACGCTCCGCCTACAGTTGCGGGGGCAGTCGAGGCTTTGGGCATAGGCCCGCACCTCATTCCCTCTTAGCGCCACCGGGAAGTGGCGACCGTGCTGACCCCGGCACGTGACGCCATCGGCGTGGCTTTGTCAATCGGTCGCATTACGTTCCGCTACGGCTTGGGCTTTCGCCGGGCCGCGCATTCTGATAGTTTTTGTCGGAATTCTGCAGGGATGAGAGACCATGGAATTGCAGACACCCAACCCGGAAGAGCTACGCCAACTGATCGAAGCGAACGACACGCTGCGGCAGCGGGATGTTGCGGTGAAGCTGGGCGTGGCGGAAGCGCAGATCGTTGCGGCGCAGGTCGGGCGCGGCGTGACGGCGATCCATGCGGACCCGGACAAGGTGGTGGCGGGCGTCTGCGGCCTTGGTGAGGTCATGGCCCTGACCCGCAACGTGAGCGCGGTGCATGAACGAACCGGGGTTTATAAGGAGTACCACCCCGGCACCCACGCCGCGATGGTGCTTGGGCCCGACATCGACCTGCGGATCTTTCCAAAGCACTGGGTGCATGGCTTTGCGGTGCACAACGACAGCGGCAAGGGCCCATCGCGGAGCTTGCAGGTCTATGACGCCGCTGGGACGGCCGTGCACAAGGTCTATCCGCGCGAGGGGACGGATCTGAACGCATGGGACCAGCTCGTTGCCGCGCTGACACTGGACGAACAATCGGATGTGCTAGGTGTCGAAGCCGCCCCGCCCCCCGAAGGCGCGCGCATGATCGAGGACAAGGCCGAGGTTCTGCGCAAGGAATGGCGGCGGATGACCGACACACATCAGTTCCTGCGGCTGGTGTCGAAGTTCAAGATGAACAGGCTGGGCGCTTATCGGATCGCCGGGGCGCCGTTCGCGCGGCCCCTGGCCCCCACGGCTGTCGACGCCGCGCTACATGCACTGTCTGCCGAGGGGACGCCGACGATGCTCTTTGTCGGCAATCGCGGGTGCATCCAGATCCACAGCGGCCCGATTGAGACGCTGAAGGCCATGGGACCCTGGCAGAACGTGCTCGACCCGAGGTTCAACCTCCACCTCCGGCTCGATCACATCGCCGAGGTCTGGCTGGTCGAGAAACCCACGCGCCGCGGGCCTGCGTTGTCGGTGGAGGCGTTCAATGCAGACGGGGCGTTGATCCTGCAGTTCTTCGGCATGCGCAAGGAAAACGCAGATTACACCGAGGCATTCGCCAAAATCGCAGAGGCGCTGCCTGAATTGGAGCCCGCCGAATGAGGTTCTTCGCTACCCTTGCCCTGATCGCCACCGCCCTGCCCGCCATTGCCGAGGACCGGGTATTGTCCATCGGCGGCTCCGTGACCGAGATCGTATACGCGCTCGGAGAGGACGACCGGCTTGTAGCGCGGGATACCACCTCGCAATTCCCACCCGAGGTCGAAGAGCTACCCGATGTCGGCTACATGCGAGCGCTCTCGCCGGAAGGCGTATTGTCGGTCGAGCCGACGCTTGTCATCGCCGAGGAGGGCGCGGGGCCGCCCGAGACGATCTCGGTCCTTGAAGCGGCGAACATCGATTTCGTGACGATCCCTGACGGGTACGACCCCGAGGCGGTGACCGCCAAAATTCACGCAGTTGCCGATGCGCTAGGCGTGCCCGAAAAAGGGGAAGCCCTGTCGGCAAAGGTGGCGCAACAGATCGAGGCCGCGCGCGCGACCATTGCCGGAGCCGAAAGCAAGCGGGTGATGTTCATCCTGTCGATGCAGGGTGGGCGCATCCTGGCGTCTGGAACGGACACGGCGGCGGATGGGATCATTACGCTGGCCGGGGCAGAGAACGCCGTGACGGCCTATGAAGGCTACAAGCAACTGACCGACGAGGCGGCGATTGCAGCGCGGCCGGACGTCATTCTGATGATGGATCGGGGCGGCAACCACGCGTCGGACAATGCCGACCTTTTCGCGCATCCCGGCCTGGCAACGACCCCGGCGGCCACGAACAATGCAGTTGTCCGCCTCGACGGTCTGCTGCTGCTTGGGTTCGGGCCGCGCACGCCCGACGCCGTCCGCCAGCTTGGCGAAGCGTTGGACGCCGCGGGCTAGGCTTTGGCAACCGCCCTCAACGAGGCCCCTCGCGACCGGCGCGCAGCGTCAGGTGACCGCCGCGCGCGGGCGAGCATGGCGATGGCAGGGCTCGTTGTGCTGGTCGCCATCGTCAGCCTGCTGAGCCTCGGCGTCGGGGCGGCTGGTCTTGGGCCGCTGGAGCTACTCTCGGCCGCCATCGGCACCACACCGCTCGACGCGACCGCGCAGATCATCCTGTTCGACATCCGCCTGCCCCGGCTCACGCTGGGGCTGCTGGTGGGCGCTTCGCTCGCGGTGTCGGGCGCCGTGATGCAGGGGCTTTTTCGCAACCCGCTCGCCGATCCGGGGCTGGTCGGTGTGGGGGCCGGGGCCGGGTTGGGCGCGATCTCGGCGATTGTGTTGGGGGCAGGTTTGCCATCGGGCATTTCGCTGGCGTTGGGGAACTATGTCGTGCCGGTTGCGGCGTTCCTCGGCGGCTGGATCAGCACTCTGGTCCTCTACCGGATATCGACGCGGCGCGGGCGGACATCGGTCGCCGTCATGCTGCTGGCGGGCATTGCGCTGGGCGCGCTAGCGGGGGCTTTGTCGGGCATCCTCGTCTACATGGCCGATGATGCCCAGTTGCGCGACCTGACGTTCTGGGGCCTCGGTTCGCTGGCAGGGGCCTCATGGCCCAAGGTCCTGGCCGCCGGGCCCTTGATCGTACTGGCCCTCGGCGCCGCGCCGTTTCTGGCGCGCGCATTGAACGGTCTCGCGTTGGGGGAGGCGGCGGCCTCTCACCTTGGCATCCCAGTGCAACGGATGAAGGCGGTTGCGATCCTGACCGTCGCCGGGGCGACTGGGGCCGCTGTCGCCGTGTCGGGCGGGATCGGCTTCATCGGCATCGTTGTGCCGCACCTGCTGCGCCTCGCCATCGGGCCGGATCACCGGTATCTGCTGCTAAACGCAGCCCTGCTGGGGGCGGCGCTGCTTGTGGGGGCGGACATGATCAGCCGGACCATCATCTCACCCGCTGAACTGCCCATCGGGATCGTGACGGCGACGCTGGGCGGGCCGTTTTTCCTGTGGATCCTTCTGCGGAACCGGGGGCTTTTGAGCGACTGATGTTCGAAGCGACCGACATTCGAGTGTCGCTCAACCGCGCCGAGATTCTGCACGGCGTGGATTTTCATGCCGCGGCGGGCGCGGTGACGGCGATTGTCGGGCCAAACGGCTCGGGCAAAACGACGCTGATCCGGGCGCTGACAGGTGATGTCCGCTACACCGGTACCATCCGGCTTGACGGCGAAGACGTGGCCCAGATGGCCGCGTGGCAACTGGCCGAACGGCGCGGCGTGCTGCCGCAAGCGACGCGCCTTGCCTTCCCGTTCACGGTGTTCGAGGTGGTGCGTATCGGGCTGACCAGCGGGCCGAATGCGGATCGGATCGATCTGGTTGAAGAGGCGCTCGCCAAGGTCGGGCTGCACGGGTTTGAGCATCGCTTCTTCCACGAGCTGTCGGGGGGCGAGCAACAGCGCGCCCAACTAGCCCGTGTACTGGTGCAGGTGTGGGAGCCGGTATCGCACGGCCGCCCCTCGTGGCTGCTGCTGGATGAGCCGGTCGCAAGCCTCGACATCGCGCACCAGCTAGAGGTGATGCAACTCGCCCGCGACTATGCCCAAGCGGGGGGCGGCGTGATTGCCGTGATGCATGACCTGAACCTAACCGCCATGTTCGCCGACAGCATTGCGCTTCTGACGAACGGGCGGCTCGCCCGACAGGATGTGCCGCACCGGGTGCTGGAGGATGAGACGTTGTCCGACGCCTATGGCTGCCGCCTGCGCGTCAACACATTGCCCGACGCCGGGACGTTCCTGCTGCCGCACACGGCATCGGCCTCTTGAAGGACCGCCCGCTGGCGGTTATTTCATAAAGTGAGAGGTTGGCGCGGGCAGGCACCTCGCCAACCCGGTCAGGTCCGGAAGGAAGCAGCCGTAACGAGCCCCGCTTGGGTCGTTGTCAGCCTCTCACCTCACCCTTACTCAGAATATCCCCGGCAGGAAAAGCGCGAGCCCCAGCCCGGTCAAGGCCAGTGCGTGCGAGGTCGTGCGCAGATTCTCACCGCCGAGGATGTTGAAGAGCAACAGCGCAAAGCCGACCGGGAACGCGAAGATCAAAACTATGGTAGTCAGTGCGTAAACCGTCAGCCGCGCATACGCGTCATGGGATTCCGTCCGATCACGGAAACTCGTGGACTCTTCGCCGAGAGAGCCAAGCGAAAACGAAAAAGTCGGCTCTGGCGCGGGATCGGGCGCGGGCTGTACCTCAGGCGGGGCGAGCGGCGGCAGCCGTTTCGACATCCGAGGCGCGAAGCCACGGGGCTTCGCATATATTTGGCCAGCAGTGCTCATAACATCCCTAGGGCCTTAGGAGCGCCCCCATTCCCGGTTAACGTCAACTATCTTTCACGATTGTGGAAAGTTTGAGGCAAGTAGCCCGATTTCAGTGATCTTGTTCACATCGGCGGAACACCGCTGATGGCTCCTCAGGCGTTTCGCGGCTTGTCCGCAGGCGCCCGCTCGCCTATTCCGGCCACGCGCAAGCAAGGAGGGGCCAGCGTGTTGAAAAAGAAGTGGGATAAGTCAAATCTGCCGAGCCGCCATGTGACCGAGGGCCCCTCGCGGGCCCCGCATCGGTCGTATTTCTACGCGATGGGCTTGTCGGAAGAAGAGATTGCCCAGCCCTTCATCGGCGTGGCCACCTGCTGGAACGAAGCCGCGCCCTGCAACATCGCTTTGAACCGCCAAGCACAGTCCGTGAAACTTGGCGTGAAAGCCGGGGGCGGCACTCCGCGAGAGTTCACGACGATCACCGTCACCGATGGCATCGCCATGGGCCATGAAGGCATGCGCTCGTCCCTCGCCTCGCGCGAGGCGATTGCCGACACGGTGGAACTGACGATGCGCGGGCACTGTTATGACGCCATTGTCGGGCTTGCAGGCTGCGACAAAAGCCTGCCGGGGATGATGATGGCGATGGTCCGGCTGAACGTGCCATCGGTCTTTATCTATGGCGGGTCGATCCTGCCGGGACGGCTCAACGGTAAGGACGTCACCGTTCAGGATGTGTTCGAAGCCGTCGGGCGGCATCAGGCTGGCGACTATTCGGATGAAGAGCTCGCGGTGCTGGAGCGGGTCGCCTGCCCCTCTGCCGGGGCGTGTGGCGGGCAATTTACGGCGAACACCATGGCCTGCGTGTCCGAGGCGATTGGGCTGGCGCTGATGAACTCCTCCGGCGCACCCGCGCCGTATGAAAGCCGCGACCAGTATGGCGTTGCCTCCGGTGAGGCCGTGATGGCGCTACTGGAATCGGGTATCAGGTCGCGCGACGTGGTTACTCGGAAGAGCTTGGAGAACGCCGCACGCGTGGTCGCCTGCACCGGCGGGTCGACGAATGCCGGTCTGCACCTGCCTGCGATTGCGCATGAGGCAGGGATCGAATTCGACCTGTTCGACGTCTGCGACATCTTCAAGGACACACCCTATTTCGTCGACCTGAAGCCCGGCGGGCAATACGTCGCGAAGGACCTGTACGAGGTCGGCGGTGTCCCGGTCGTGATGAAAGAACTGCGCAAGGCGGGACTGATCCACGAAGAGTGCATGACCGCCAACGGCAAAAGCATGGGCGAGATGCTGGACGAGATCACGCACGAGGCCGACGGTCGCGTGATCTACCCCATCGAAACCCCGATCACCAAGACCGGCGGTGTGGTCGGCCTTAAGGGCAACCTCGCCCCCGAAGGCGCCATCGTGAAGGTCGCCGGTATGGGCGAGGAACATCAGGTCTTCACCGGCCCCGCCCGCGTATTCGAATGCGAGGAAGACGCCTTCGCCGCCGTGAAAGAGCGGGCCTATAAGGAAGGCGAAGTCATCGTCATCCGGAACGAGGGCCCCGCTGGCGGCCCCGGCATGCGCGAAATGTTGGCCACAACGGCTGCCATCTCGGGCCAGGGGATGGGCAAAAAGGTCGCGCTGATCACCGACGGTCGTTTCTCGGGCGCGACACGCGGGTTCTGCGTGGGCCACGTGGGGCCCGAGGCGGCCCATGGCGGCCCCATCGCGATGCTGCAGAACGGCGACATGATCACCATCGACGCGATCAAGGGCGAGATTTCGGTCGACCTGACGGAAGATGAATTGGCCAAACGGAAAGAAAGCTGGTCCGGCGCGAGGCCGACAATCTATGCCTCAGGCGCGCTGTGGAAATATGCGCAACTGGTTGGCCCGACCGTGACCGGCGCGGTGACGCATCCGGGCGCGAAGGGAGAGAAGCATATTTATGCGGATATATAACCTAACCCTCGGCCTCGTCGCCACGATGGGCCTTGCGGGCTGCGGGGGGTTGGACCTCGACTTTGGGATGGTGAACAAGCGCGCGGCGCCGGAAAAGGTGTCGGTGGCGGATGTCGTCGTCGCCGGGCCGCCGGGCTATTGCGTGGACCCGGATGCCTCGAAGATGGAGGGGCAGGACGGTGCGTTCGTGCTGCTGGGCTCGTGCGCGTCGATTGCTCAGGATGCCGAGCAACCCAGCCCGGCTGCACCCGGTGTGCTGACGGTCACCGTCTCAAGCAACGCCACGGACGGCGCGGCCATCGCCGAGTCGCTGGAGCAATTTGCAGCGTTCTTCGAAACGGACGAGGGCCGCGCGACGCTGAGCCGAACCGGTCAGGCCGATACGGTCTCGGTGGAGGATATCCGCATCGAAGACGGCGTGCTGCTGATCCAGGCGACGGACACGAGCCCGGTGGTCGACGGTATCGCGCCCGACGTCTGGCGGGCGCTGTTCGGGGTGAACGACCGGCTGCTCAGCGCGTCGGTCAACGGGTTCGCCGCGCAGCCGCTGTCGAAAGAGGCCGGGTTCATCATGCTGGACGCCCTGATGCGCCGCATCCTGGCCGAGAACCGGGCGGCGCAGGCGGGCTGATGCGAGGCATCGCGCCGTCCCCCGAGCAGCGCTTGCTCAAACGGTGGGCTCGCGCATTGGACGATGCGGGCGAGGCGGACCTCGCCACGCTGAAGGCGCTCAGCACCGATGCCCATGCCTTGCGCGACAAGATCAACGCCGTGCTGCACGTCGCGGATGGACGCCTGTCGCAAGAACGGATGGGAGCGCACGAGGTGCCGAAGCCGCTGCATTGCGACTGGGTGTTTCGCCCTGCCCTTTGGTCTGGCCCCGTGCGTCCCTACGGTCGTGTCGGGCTTGCATCTGGCACCAACTTGTCCGGCGACGCGTCCGTCTTTCACGACAGCCCGTTGTCCGAGGTGACCTTCCGCCAGGTTCGCAATGACACGCTGGCCCCGTTCGGGGTGCGGCTCGACGTGCTGGCCTTCGAGGGGTCGTTCCTGAGCCTTGTCGTCGACCTCCCGACCGAGGCGACGCGGGATCTGCAGAAGCGCCACATCCTCCGCCAGACCCTGACGCTGGAGACGGAGGCACCGCTGGAGGCGTTCTCGCGCCTCAACATCAAGCACGGCCCGAACACCGAGCAGATCGTGCGAGAGATTGCGCCTGGGGAGGCCACCGTAGAGATCGAATTCGACCTCGCGTATACCGATCTGGACGAGCAGAAGGTCGAACGGATATGGGTCGACCTGATCTTTGAAGGGCCAGAGATGAACCAGATCCTCATTCGCGACATGACCTTCGCGCGGCGACCCCGGGCCGAGATGTGATGGCGATCACGCTAACCAAAACAGTGCTGAAGTCTGGCGTTTGGCACGGCCGCGCCGCCCGCGACGACGGCGCGGCGCATCCCGCACCTCGGCTAAGCGCGTGGCATCAGAACGATGCGCTGGACGCGCCCGAGGTGGTGGCGACGAAAGAGACCGGGCAATGGGACGTGCACCTGACGCTCCCCGCGCGGCTTCTGTCAGATGGGGTACAGACGGTGCTGTTTCGCGATGACGAAAGCGGCGACACGGTGGGATCCTTCACGCTGGTCGCGGGGGATGCGCTGGACGACGACATTCGGGCCGAGATGGCGCTGTTGCGAGCGGAACTCGACATGCTGAAAAAGGCGTTCCGGCGGCATGTCTCAGAGGGTGTGGGCTAGATGCGGGCGCTGTCCCTCGTTGCGCTGATGGCGCTAATCGGGTGCGAGCCACCCCTCCCCGACGAGATCGGGCCGGAATTCGACGCGCAGGCCATTGCCTTCCTCAACGACCTTCAGCCGCGATCCATCCGCGAGAAGCGGGAATACTGCGGCTTCTTCGGGATCCGGGCCGACGGCTCCTTCAGAGCAACGCCAGCCGTGGCTGGCACGCTGGACAGCTGCGAGTTGCCGCTGCAACCGCTCTACTTCACCGCCGTCGCCTCGTACCACACACATGCGGCCTTCGACGAAGAGGCGGATTCGGAGGTGCCGTCGACCGATGACGTTCGGGGAGACGTACAGGACCAGCTTTATGGCTACATCTCCACCCCAGGCGGGCGCGTGTGGCTCGTGGACTGGCGAACAAGTTCGGCCAGCCAGTTGTGCGGGATTGGCTGCGTGTTTCAGGACCCGGCGTTTATCGCCGGGGACGCAGGGCCGATAGAAGACAGCTATACCCTTCGCGAACTGGAGCGGCGCGAGCGCTAAGCAGCGCCGCTCGTCGAGCTCTTTCGTGCTCGCCTCGCTTACCGCGCGCCCGGGGTCACCGGGGTAGGCCGGGCTTCAGCCCGGCACCTCCCGAAGCTATCCGTCGCGCGCCGGGGTGTTGAGCCCGGTCTGCACAGCAGGACGTTCCAAAAACCGGTCCATGTAGCTGACCAGCGTCTTGCGATCGTGCCAGCCGACCAGGTCCTGCACCCCGTAAAACTCCAACCCGCGCAGCCACGGGGCTATGGCGATGTCGGCAATGGAGTACTCGCCTGCAATCCAGTCCTTGTCGCCCAGACCCATCTCAAGCACCGACAGCAGACGCTTAGCTTCGCTCATGTAACGCTCGCGCGGGCGGGGATCTTCGATCTCTTTCCCGGCGAACTTATAGAAGAACCCAAGCTGCCCGAACATCGGGCCGACGCCGCCCATCTGAAACATGACCCACTGCAGCACCTCGTATTTCTGCGAGGCCGTCTGCCCCATCAGCTTGCCCGTCTTTTCGGCGAGGTAAACGAGGATCGCGCCGGATTCGAACACCGTGATCGGCGCGCCATCCGGCCCGTTCGGATCGGTGATCGCGGGGATCTTGCCGTTCGGGTTGACCGCCAGAAACTCCGGGCTTTTCACGTCGCTGTCGGCGAGCGTGACGCGATGCGCCTCATAGTCCAGCCCCATCTCCTCCAGCGCAATCGAGGCCTTCACCCCATTCGGCGTCGGAAACGAATAAAGCTGGATGGCGTCGGGTTTGGTCGCCGCGAAGCGCCCCTTGGTGTGATCGTGCGTCATTTTCATGGTCCTAACGTGACGTTATGTCCGAGAGTTAGTGTCCAACTTCACATCCGAGAAGGGAGGCAACTGTGCAATTAGGTGCTATCACATGCGCGGCCCTGCAGAGCCGGGGCCGGGAACCAACTAGGTGGGGACACTACTCATGATCCAGGAATTCAAGGATTTCATCGCAAAGGGCAATGTTATGGACATGGCCGTCGGTATCATTATCGGCGCAGCGTTCACGGCGATTGTCACCTCATTGGTGGACGATCTGATCAACCCGATTATCAGCCTGTTCACGGGCGGCCTCGACTTCTCGGGCATGGGCTTTGCCCTTGGCGAAGGTGAAGGCGCAGCGGTGTTCGGCTATGGCAACTTCATCATGGCCTTGATCAACTTCCTTATCATCGCCTGGGTCGTGTTCCTTCTGGTCAAGATGGTGAACCGCGTGAAGGACGCCGCCATGGCCAAGGAAGAAGAGCCGGAAGAAGAGGCAGGCCCGTCTCAGACCGATCTGCTGATCGAAATCCGCGACTCGCTGAAGGCGCGCTGATCTTTCGGGGCGCCCGAGGGATGGGCGCCCAACCTCACTCGGAAAGCGGCGTCACGCTGCGCACCGGGAACCGGGTGCCATCGGCGATGATCAGGACGAGGCGATCCCCGGACAGCACGTAGGTGTCGCAGCGGTCGAAGCCATTGTCGAACACCACGCAGACCTCCCCTTCATCGCGAGCCGAATACGTGCCCTGGAACGGCGGGCCCTCGTCAGTGTAGGTGTAGGCATAGCCGCCGTCGGCGCGGTAGCGGGCTTTGGAGCCGTCGAAGAACTCAAGCACTCGTCCGGCCAGCTTTGCTTCGATTTCGCTTGCGGTAAGGCGGGCGTCTGTGTCGCGCACGCCTTGTGCGGCGGCGGCGGGCGAAATCAGCGCGAAAAGCAGGACTAGTCTGATCATCGCGGCAGCCTACCCAGCGAAGGCCACCGCTGACCAGTCAGAAGAGCGTGATCTCTTGCGGAGCCCCTGAGAACCCCTCGGGCAACCGCGCACTCTCGCCCCCCGCTGTACCGGCAAGCGCGAGAGCCATCATACCAACCAACATCGCTAGCGCTTCTCTCATTACTCAAACTCTCCCGCTCCGGTATGTTGGACACTCGCGAAACTTGGTTAACGCCGCATTAAGGCACCGTCCTCAGGCCACCATGGCCTCGGCCTTCCGCAGGTCGACAGAGACAAGCTGGCTCACGCCCTGCTCGCCCATGGTGACGCCGAACAGGCGGTCCATCCGGGCCATTGTCACCGCGTGGTGGGTGATGATCAGAAAGCGCGTGTCGGTGCGCCGGGTCATCTCGTCCAGCAGGTCGCAGAACCGGTTCACGTTGGCGTCGTCGAGCGGGGCATCGACCTCGTCCAGCACGCAGATCGGCGCCGGGTTGGCAAGGAACACCGCAAAGATCAGGGCGAGCGCGGTCAGCGTCTGTTCGCCCCCCGACAGAAGGCTGAGCGTCGACAGCTTCTTGCCCGGCGGCTGGCACATAATTTCGAGGCCCGCGTCGAGGGGGTCGTCGCTTTCGACCATCACGAGCTTGGCCTCACCGCCCCCAAAGAGGTGGGTGAAGAGCATCGCGAAGTTGGAGTTCACCTGCTCAAACGCGGTCAGCAGCCGCTCCCGGCCCTCCTTGTTCAGCCCGGCGATGCCATTGCGCAATGTCCGGATTGCCGCCTCAAGGTCGGCCTTTTCAGTGGTGAGCGTCGTATGCTCCTCCTCCACCTCTCGGGCGTCCTCTTCAGCACGCAGGTTCACGGCGCCCAGCGCGTCACGCTGAAGCTTAAGGCGGGCGACCTCGGCCTCGACCTTGTCGGCGGCGGGCATCTCGTCAGGGTCACTGCCGAGTTTTTCCAGCAGAGCCTCGGGCGTGTCGTCCAGATCATCCTGAATGCGCTGGGCCGCGGCCTCGACCGTCGCTCGGATGCTCTCGGCACGAGCCTCAGACGCGGCACGCGCTTCGCGCGCTTCAGAGGCGGCGCGTTCGGCCTGGCGTTCGGCGTCAACGGCCTGTCGGATCTGGCCTTCGGCCACGGACAGGGCATCGTCCGCCTCGGCCTTGCGCTTTTCAGCCACCTCGATGTCGGCGGTCAGCTTGTGCTGGGTTTCTTGCAACTGCTCCGGCGCAAGGCGGGCGTCCTTGAGCTCAACCTCGGTCTCTTCCGTGCGCTTATGCAACTCGGCCATACGGGTGCCCGCGGTCTGGGCGCGGCGTTCCCACGTGGACAGGTCCTTGGCGATGGCCTCCTGCCGCTTGCGGCGGTCTTCCCCGGCGCGTCGGACCTCATCATGCTCGGATCGGCGGGTCATCATTGTCATCCGCGCCGCCTCGGCGGCCATGCGGTACTCTTCAACCTCTTCGCGCTCGGCATCCAGATCGCCCAGCCCCTCCAGCGCCTGCTCTGCCTCGCGCATGCGGGCGCGGGCGGCGGTCGCCTCGTCGGCGTGGCGGCGCATGGCGTCACGCTGGCTTTCGACCTTGCCAGCGGCGATGGAGGCTTCGGCCTCGGCCTTTGACACGGCGCGGCTTGCCTCGGCCAAACGGGCATCGGCCGTGCGCCTCGTTTCGCGCGCGGCGGCGTCGGCTTGCGTGACCTCGTCGAGCGTGGCTTTGAGCGTCTCATGCGCCTGCGCAGCGCCTGCGGCGCGGGCGTTAGCCTCTTCGAGGTCTTGCTTCAGGGCCTGCAGACGGTTGAGCTGCTGCAGGCGCAGCGCTGCCGCCGACGGCGCATCATCGGCAGCGGTGCGATAGCCGTCCCAGCGCCAAAGGTCGCCCTCGACGCTGACGAGCCGTTGACCCGGCAGCAGGTCGGCCTGCAATCGCGGGCCGTCTTCGCGCGCAACAACACCCACCTGAGACATCCGCCGCACCAGCAGGGAAGGGACGTTCATATGCGCGGTCAGGGCGTTCACCCCATTCGGAAGAGATTGAGCGCTGTCGTAGTCGGGCAGGTTGGCCCAGCCAGTCGCGCCGTCGTTGGCGATGGCCGGGGCACGCAGGTCGTCTGCCAGCGCGGCGCCCAGCGCTTTTTCGAAGCCGCTTTCGACGTTAAGCAGATCGAGGACCTGCCCGCCTTCAGACGACTCGCGATCCACGAGTTTTGCAAGCGCCGCGACCTCAGCCTTCAGCGCGCTGACCTCACCATCCGCCTCGGACTTGGCGCCCCGGGCCTCGGCCTCGCGCGCCTGTGCCGCCGTGCGCGCCTCGTCCGCCCCTTGCAGGGCGGCCTCGGCTTTGTCCGCAGCGGCCTGCGCTTCGGTCAGGGTGGTGGTGGCGGTCTGGAGCGCCTCGCCCGCCTGGCCTTCTGCCGTTTGCGCGGAATCGGCGGCCTCTTTCGCCCGGCTCACCTCGGCCTCGCTGCGCTCGACCGTGCGGGAGGCGTCCTCAAGAAGCCGCTGCGCCGACTGGTGGCGGGCCGACAGGCGGGCGACATCTTCGGTGCGGCGGGCGAACTCCGCCTCGCGCTCTTGCAGGATGTCCGCCGCTTCCCGGGCGAGGCTTGCCGCCGCGTCCAGCGTCTCGGCGTGACCCTCGTCGGCTTTCGCCAGCTCGTCCGCTTCGGCGCTAAGCCGGGCAATGGTCTCGCCCGCGTCGGAATTCAGAGCTGTCTCACGCTCGATATCATGGCCGAGCTGCGCCAGCCGAGCGGTCAGCGTTTCAATCGCCCCGGCAGCGCGGACCTCCTCTTCCGCCAATCGCTCCCGCTCCACCGACAAGCGCTGAACGAGGGCCGACGCGATGGCTGCCTCTTCCCGCAGCGGCGGCATCTTTTCCTCGGCCTGCTCGCGGGCCTTGGCAGCCTCAACAGCGCCCCGTTCCGCCTCGCTGGCGGCGAGCATGCGCTGTTTCAGGTCGTCATCGGCCGCAATCCGCGCCTCGTCCGCCTCTCGCCAACGACGGTAGAGCAAAACGCCCTCGGACCGGCGCAGCTCATCGCTGATCGCCCGGTACCGCGCCGCCTGTCGAGCCTGCCGCGCGAGCTGCTGAAGCTGCTGCGCGAGGTGTTCAATCACATCATCGACGCGCGCAAGGTTGGTCTCAGCCCCCTTAAGCTTCAGCTCGGCCTCATGGCGCCTCTGGTACAGTCCCGAAATCCCCGCCGCCTCTTCCAGAATGCGCCGCCGCGCCTTCGGCTTGGCGTTGATCAGCTCCGAAATCTGCCCCTGCCGCACAAGCGCCGGCGAATGCGCGCCAGTGGAGGCATCGGCGAACAGCATCTGCACATCGCGCGCGCGCAGGTCCTTCTGGTTCAGCTTGTACGCCGACCCGGCGTCACGCGTGATCCGGCGCGCAATCTCGATCATGTCGGAATCGTTGAACCCTACGGGCGCCAGCCGGTCGGAGTTGTCGATCATAACCGACACCTCAGCGAAATTCCGCGGCGGACGGCGCGAGGTGCCCGCGAAGATCACATCTTCCATCCCGTCACCGCGCATCGCCTTGGCGCGGTTTTCGCCCATCACCCACCGCAGCGCTTCCAGCAGGTTCGACTTGCCGCAGCCGTTCGGCCCGACGATACCCGTCAACCCGTCCGCGATGATCATCTCGGTCGGGTCCACAAAGCTTTTAAATCCGTTCAGCCGAATCTTGGTAAACTGCACGCAGGCCTGCCCTTGTTTTGATTCCGTGCCCGGAAAAGCATCGACTCGACCCCGGCATGAGTCAATCGCGAACACCACGGGATGGTGCCCTTTCTAGATACAACACAATATATAGCACAACATCGGCGGATTTATCCCGCGGTTATCCACAGCCTGTGGGTAGGCTCTTGACCGAATCGGACAATTCTAATGAGTGAAGGACGAGCAGCATCGCAGGGGGCACGCGAATGTTTGATCTACCCAACTTGACCATTCAGGTTGAGTCACCCAACAGCGCGCAGGACGTTTCGGATTTGGTTGCCTTGTGTTGCGAGGACACGGGTACGGAAGAGGAGCTTTACGCCCCGAATACCGAGTTCATCGTGGCTAGGCTCGACGGGCGCCCCGTCGGCTGCATCGCGTTGATGGATCGGGTGCGGTTTGCCGAGGCCCGGCGGCTGTTTGTCATCGAAGAGGTGCGCGGTAACGGCATCGGCGCGGCGCTTGTCGCGGCGATGGAGGCCGCGGCCCGCGATCTGGGTCTGCGCCAGGTGCGGCTGAACTCGACGCTCAGCACCCAGCATGCGCGCCGCACATTCCAGCGCTCGGGCTTTCAGGTGGCCATGACAAGCAGTGCGGATTGGCTGGAAAAGAGCTTGTAACCCCACTTGCTGCCGACCCGTCGCCGCTTACCTTGCAGCGGGCAACAGACTGACGGGACCTTCCAATGCTTCTCTGCATATCGGGCGCGCTGCGGCGCGGCTCTTCGAACACGAAATTGCTGCACGAGGCGGCGCGTCATTACGGCGGCCCGCATGAGTTCGGCGATCTGCGCCTGCCCCTGTATGACAACGATGAAGAGGATGCGCATGGCATCCCTGAGGCTGTGCAGAAACTCGCGGATCAAATCCTTGCGGCAGAGGCCGTGGTGGTGTCGACACCAGAGTACAATCAGTCCCTGACCGGGGTTCTGAAGAACGCGCTTGATTGGGTGAGCCGGACGAAAAACAGCCCGTGGAAGGACAAACCCGTGGCGCTGATGTCAGCCGCGGCCGGGCGGGCCGGTGGGGCGCGGGCGAACTTCGCGCTGCGCCTGGCAATCACGCCGTTCCGGCCACGGTTGCTGACGGGGCCGGACATTCTGCTCGCCAACAGCAACTCTCAGTTCGATGAGGACGGGCGTCTGACCGATGAGCGCGCGGAAAGGGCGCTGATCGATATGATGGAGCGTCTTCGGGCCGAGGCGCAAGGCTGAGCGGCCGCTCGTCGAGCTCTTTCGTGCTCGCCTCGCTTGTGGCTAGCGGAGCACGCCGGTCGTCATGTGACGCTTGCGGGCAAAGCCGGGGCGCCGTGTGACATCGAAGCCTGCAGCGTCGAGGGCGCGGCGGACGTGACCGGCGGCGGTGTAAGTGGCGACGGTTCCGCCGGCGGCCGTGTGCCCGGCGACTTCGGCCATCAGCGCGTCGCTCCACAGGCCGGGATTGCGGGCGGGGGCGAAGCCGTCGAGGAACCATGCGTCGGCTTTGCCGTCCCATGCGGGGAGGGTCTGCGCAGCGTCTCCGAGGATGATTTTCGCTTTGATATCGTCGGCTTGGATATCAATGCCTTCAGCCCAAGCATTGACCAGCCATGTTGCATCGTCCTGGATCTCGGGGAACGCGCTGAGCGCTTTGACCATGTCTTCTGCCGTCATGGGGTGCAATTCAAAGCCGGTGTAGTGCAGCGGCAGGGCATGCGCCGAACGGGCGGCGCGGAGGGCGAGTATCAGGTTCAGACCTGTGCCGAACCCAAGTTCCGCGATGTGAAAGCCGGGGGTGAGGCGACCCGGAAGGTCGTTGCCGTTGAGAAAGACATAGTTGCCCTCCGCCACCCCGTCGTCCAGCGAGTAATACGGGTCATCATAGGCCGTCGACACCGGCACATCGCCGGTCCACGCGATTTGTGCCTGCTGGTGTGTCACGGCGCTATCCCCTAGGACCCATGCGACGCGCTATGGAGGAGGGGTCGTCCCTTGGCAACGCCCGACGTGACCGTTCTCGGGGCCGGCATCTTCGGGCTGTCGGTGGCGTGGGCCTGCCTGGCACGCGGGGCTCGTGTGCAGGTGATCGATCCGGGTGGGCCGGGGGCCGGGGCCTCGGGCGGCATCGTGGGCGCACTGGCGCCGCATGTGCCGGAGAATTGGAATGCGAAGAAGGCGTTTCAGTTGGAGAGCTTGCTGAGCGCTGAGGGCTTCTGGGCACAGGTCGATGACGCCTCGGGTCAAACCTCGGGCTATGCGCGCACCGGGCGGCTTCAGCCGCTTCCCGACGATAGCGCCGCCGTTGCACTGGCGGAGCAAAGGGCGGGCGGTGCGCGAGAGCTTTGGGCCGGGCGCGCGGAGTGGCGCGTGGTCGAGACCTCCGATGTTCCGTCGCCCACGGGCCGGTGCATTCACGATACGCTGACGGCGCGGATATACCCGCGGTGGGCTTGCGAGAGCCTCGCTTCAGCGATCCGTATGCGGGGCGGATCGGTGACTGCAGACGGCGCGGAAACCGGGGCTGTCGTCCACGCAACCGGTGCCGATGGGCTGCGGGTGCTGGCGGACTGGTTCGATGCGCCGTTCGGCGTCGGTGTGAAAGGGCAAGCGGTGTTGCTTGGGTCTGGCCTTACACCAGATACGCCTCAGGTGTTCGCAGACGGGCTGCACATCGTGCCCCATGCGGATGGGACCGTGGCCATCGGCTCCACCACCGAGCGAGAGTGGGCCATCGAGGGACCCGAGATTGAGGTCACCGAGACCTTGCGACAGCGCGCCGTCGCAGCCCTCCCATGCCTCCGCGATGCCAAGGTCGTGGCACGCTGGGCCGGCGTTCGCCCGAGGGCGCGTACCCGCGCGCCGGTGCTGGGGCCTTGGCCGGATCGACCCGGGCATTTCGTGGCGAACGGAGGGTTCAAGATAGGGTTCGGGATGGCACCGAAGGTGGCCGACGTCATGGCGGACCTGATCCTTGAAGGGACAGACACCATTCCGCCCGGGTTTCGGGTCGAGGACTGCTTCTGACCGTTCGCCGCCCTTGCGAGGCGAGCTTGTAAGAGCTCGATGAGCGGCGCCTACCGCACCAGCAGTTCGTCGGAAAGTGTGATCGGCGCAACCTCCCCCGTCAGGCGGGCGCGGTAAACCGGGATGCTCTCCATCACGCGCATGGCATAGTTGCGGGTCTCGCGGAACGGGATGTGTTCAATCCAGTCCACCATCTCCTCAACACTGCCGCGCGGATCCCCGCGTTCCCGCATCCAGCGCGCCGGGCGGCCGGGGCCCGCATTATAGCCCGCCGAGACGAACACATAGTTGTGACCGAACCGGTCAATCAGACCGTCCAGATACGTCACCCCAAGCCGCGCGTTGTACACCGCGTCGTTCAGCAGCCGCGACCTGCTGTAACCGATGCTTAGCTGCCCGGCGACCTCTCTCGCCGTGGCGGGCATCACCTGCATTAGGCCCAGCGCGCCTGCGGGGCTTTTGACGTCGTGATCGAACTCGCTTTCCCGCCGGGCAATCGACAGCGCCAGTTCTTCCGGCACGGGCAGCGGGCCAAGGCCCAGATCGACCACCGGGAAATAAGCGTGCGGAATGACGACCCCGCCCTGCGCCGCCCGCTTGCCGATCATCAGGGCGATGTGCGGCTCGTCGATCTCAATCGCGAAGTCGCCAAGCTGCGCAACCTCTTCCTCGGACAGGCCCTCGGCGAGGTGGGTAAGAAAACGCTCCGTCAGGTACTCTTCCCCCGCATCGCGCAGAAGGTTGGCCGCCTGGAAGACCGAGCTGTTGCGGAACGCCGCCAGCCGCCAGTTGTCGCCGCCATGGTTACCCGTAAGCGCCGGGTCCATCGGCAGCCCGGCCTCTTCGGCCGCGAGCAACCCGTAAAAGCTTGTCTGCCATTCACCGCCGAACTCATAGGCCGCCTGCGCGTTGGCGGTATCGCCCATCGCCTCGTACGCGCGGCCTTCCCAATAGCCCGCACGACCCAAGCTGATCGGCGTTTCGATCGACGCCCGGAACGTTTGGAAATGCTTCAGTGCGGCCTCTGGATCGTCGAGATAGGTCAGCGCGATGTAGCCCGACAACCACTCCAGATCCGAATAGACGTACCCGTCCTCCGGCGACATCCCATGCGACGACGCAAGCTTGTAGGCCACGTCCGCCTCCCCGGCGCGCATCTGCTGGCGCGCCATGACACGGCGCCGCTCGCCCCAGTATTCAGGCCGCCCGAGGCCCTTCACAGTGCCGGGGCGCGACAGGATCATCTCCAGAGCCGAGTCGCGCAGGCGCTTGTCCATGCGCCAGTCGAACCGGTCATAGGCCAGCCCGCCATCGCCTTTCAGCGATGCGGGAACATTATCGATCAGCGCATCGACACCGTCAGCCTTGTTCTGCAGCGCAATTCGCGCACGGGCAAGCGCCCGGCGCGCCTCGGTCACGCGCGGGAACATCCGCTGCGCCGCCTTGTCCGCACCGCGCCACAACAGATTGTCGAGCCGCGCGACGTGATGAGGCTGCAGCATCTCACCATGACCCGCCAAAAGCGCGGATTCCTGGGAGGCCGTCAGCACAAACTCCCGCCACGCGCGGATACGCAGTTGCTTTGCGGCCTCGGCATTGCCCATCTCGTCCTGCGCATCGGCGAGCGCCAGCACCCCGGTCCCGGTCTGCGGCGGCTCTTCGGCAAAGAACGCAATGGTCTCAGCCGCCGAGGCATCCAGCGACACGGCACTTTCACTCTGACGGCGAAGGTAACTCAGCCCCGGCCAATCCGCGCGTCGATCGAGGAACGCCACAACCTCGTCAAACGTCCCGCGCGAGGCGCGCAGGCGGTGCCATTCGATGATATCCCGCCCAACCGAATTCCGCTGCCCCGCGATCCGGAGCGCCGAGCCCCAATCGTCCTCCCGCATCCGCGTCAGGGCGATGGCCAGCGGCGGAACCTCGGGAACGATCTGACGCGGGGCGGCGACCGCCTTGGTCGACACGCTGGGCGCCGGGCGCTTCAGCACACCATCCGGGCGGGCGACGGGCGCCAGTTGATAGCGGGGGAGCTCGACCGTGGGGCGCGCCTCGGGACGAACCGCAGGGGTCGCCCAAGCTGCGCCAGCGGCAAGCAGCAAAATCGCCGAAGACAGCGTGCGGAGGTGGCAAGAGCAGATCATGTCACTCAATCCTAGCCCCCGTTCCTTAACGCTCAACACATAAACTTGGCAATCTGAGGGCAAGTGGCTAGGAACGCGCAGCACATTTGCCGAAGGACCCCTGTCATGATCAAAGGCTCGCTTCCCGCCCTAGTCACCCCGATGCGCGACGGCGCGGTTGACTATGAAGCCCTTGAAAAGATGGTGGAATGGCAGATCGGCGAGGGCAGCCACGGGCTCGTCCCGGTCGGCACGACGGGCGAAAGCCCAACCCTCAGCCACGCCGAACACGAGGCGGTCGTTGAACGGGTTGTGAAGACGGCGGCGGGTCGTGTGCCCGTTGTGGCCGGGGCCGGCTCCAACAACACCGATGAAGGTATCCGCCTGATGCGCCACGCCGAATCGGTCGGCGCGACAGCGGCGCTCGTGGTGACGCCCTACTACAACAAGCCGACGCAGGCCGGTCTGTTCGCCCATTTCAAGGCGCTGCACGACTGTTGCGAGCTGCCAATCATCATCTACAACATCCCCGGTCGCTCGGTCATCGACATGAGCCCCGCGACGATGGGAAAACTGGCCGAACTTCCGCGCATCATCGGCGTGAAGGACGCGACCGGCGACGTCACCCGCGTCTCGGACCAGCGCAAAGCCTGCGGGGCGGACTTCATCCAACTCTCCGGCGAAGACGGCTCGGCCATCGGGTTCAACGCCCATGGCGGTGTCGGCTGCATCTCGGTCACCGCCAACGTCGCCCCCCGCCTGTGCGCCGCGTTCCAGGAGGCGACGCTCGCCGGGGACTACGCCAAGGCGCTGGAATATCAGGACCGCCTCTTCCCCCTCCACCGGGCAATCTTCCTCGAACCGGGCCTCGCGGGCGCCAAGTACGGCCTGTCCCTGATGGGCCACTGCACTGAAGAAGTCCGCCTCCCCCTCGTCGGCCTGACCGACCCTACAAAATCCGCCATCAAGGCGGCGATGAAGCACGCGGGCGTTCTGGGCTAATCCCAGTACCTTGCCAACTCGAGGTTATCGAACGCCCGGTCGGATGAGATCAGCGCCATTCCTTCGATTAGCGCAACGGCTGCGATCATCCGATCAAAGGGGTCCCGGTGATCCCAGTTAAGCGATGCGGCTTTCAGGCTCGCCTTCCCTGAAAGCGGCAACAGATCGAACCCGGCTAAACCCGTCGTCCTTTCCAGATCGTCGACATGTTCAGACATCTGCGGCCACTTCCCAAGGCGGACTTTCTGTCCGATCTCGTAAAGCGATATTACGGATACAGCGAGGTTTGTGGCAGCTTTCATGCGTTCCAATATCGGTTCCGAAAAACGGCGGTCGCCGAGGATGAACATTGCGAATGCGTTTGTGTCCACCAAGTAGGATGTCACTCTCCGCCTTCCCAGAGACGCAACTCTTCCTCAGTCATGTCCTCATAGAACTCGTCGGGTGGAGGTGCGACGACACCCTTGAGAATGCCAAACCTGATTTGCCTTTGGGGCCGTGGCGGGACGAGTTCCGCCGCGGGGACTCCGTGACGGGTGATGATCACCCGCTCACCCTGAGCCACCTTCTCCAGAAGCTTGGAGAGGTTGGTCTTGGCCTCGTGGACGGATGCTTGCATGGTTGAGCCCTCAAATATGACTAAGTCTTAGCTAAGTCATATTTCGGCGAGGTTCAACCCCAATAGTCCCGCTGCATCAGGCGAGTTTCTCGCATCAGTTCGACAAAGCGCGCTGTAATCAAGCCGAACAGCAGAAAGCCGTTGGCGGCGCAGATGCCGCTAAGCAGGCGCCATCCTTCGGGGAGGAGGACGTCCCCGAACCCAAGGGTCGTGAAGGCGACGAGCGCGAAGTAGACAGACGCCTCCATCGTCGAGAACAGGGCCAGCCACCAAAACGCAAGGGCCCACATCCACACCGCCACCGTGATCATCACCAGCATCCAGAGGATCGTCAGGCAAAAGTGAACCAGCAGCTTCGGGACATGCGGCGGCGCCCTCAGCCAGCCCGAGGCACGGTCGTGCACGACCTCATGCAGCCACCACAGCACCGCCGAAAACACGGCGGAACCGACGATCAGTACGGATCCCAGGATAAGCTGCAACAGCATGGGCGCGATCATCGTGGCGCGCCCCGGGCTTTACAAGAACCAAGGCAGTCCCTACCTCGGCCCGCATGGCCAAATCTAAGGATAATCCGAACTACAAGGTGATCGCCGAGAACCGGCGGGCACGGTTCGATTATGCGATCGAGGATGATCTGGAATGCGGCGTCCAGCTCATGGGGTCCGAGGTCAAGTCACTGCGCGAGAACGGCGCAAACATCGCCGAAAGCTATGCCTCCGTCGATGACAGCGAACTCTGGCTGGTCAACAGCTACATTGCCCCCTACGACGCAGGCCGCACCTTTGGCCACGAAGAGCGGCGCCGGCGCAAGCTGCTGGTCAGCCGGAAAGAGCTGTCGGACCTGTGGAATGCCACCCAGCGCAAGGGGATGACGCTGGTGCCGCTGGTCCTGTACTTCAACCACCGCGGCATCGCGAAGATCAAGATCGGGCTCGCCAAGGGCAAAAAGGCCCACGACAAGCGCGAAAGCGAAGCCAAGCGTGACTGGTCCCGCCAGAAACAGCGGCTTTTGAAAGAGCACGGCTGACCGCGCGACCGTCTAATCGATTGCTTTGTCGCCAATGCCTTGGGGGAATTTTAGGGCAACTTCAGTAGCACCGCCGGAGTTTAACTGGCGACGACGGAATGCTGCGCATCAAGCCCCTCTTTGCAAGCCTCTTCCAGCGGCCCGAGGCCGCCGATGTGCAGAGTGTATTGGCCAGCACCCGGCTCAGCATGGCGATGATCTTCGCGTTGTCGTTGTTCTGCGTGCCGATTGCAGTCATGGCGCTAAACGCCACGTTCGCGACGATATGGCTCATCAGCACCCTGCTCTTCAGCGGCACGATCTATCTGCGCGCGAGCGTCAAGAAGGACATCGTGATCACCCGCGTGTCCCGGCGCCTTTGGCGACGGCTTCTGGTGTTTCAATTCCTGCTCGCGATGCCCTTCGCCGTCATGCTTGTGGCCATCATGGGCTACGGATCGAGCGATATCGCGAACTATATCGCGTGGCCCGGGGCAGGCATGGCCGCTGCAGGTGCGGCTCTGCTGCGTCGGACGCTGGCCGCCGCCGTCGTGTATTTCGGCACTCTGATTGCGGCCGCTCTGACCGGCCTCTGGATCAGCAGCCCCCAAGGGATGCTTTACCTTGCGGCCTGCATCTGCATCTTCGCCTTCTTCCTTTTCTTTCTGAGCGCGTACATGGGCGAGACCGAGCGGCAGCGCGACCTATCGCTTGCCCGGCTGTCTGCCGCCGTCGAAAGCGTAAAGGCGGCACGTGACGAGAACCACCGCCTCGCAAACGTTGATCCGGTCACCGGGCTTGCCAACCGCAAAGCGCTCACCGAAGCGCTGGCTACGGCGCTTGACAGCGACGACGCGGACCAAGGCATCGCGCTGATCCTCCTCGACCTCGACCGGTTCAAGAACATAAACGACACCTTCGGCCATCCGTTCGGGGACCAGCTTCTGGCTCTCGTCGGGGCGCGCCTGTCCGAAAAGATCGGCCCGCAGGGCCAGGTCGGACGGCTCGGCGGAGACGAGTTCGCCATCCTGCTGGCAGGCTGTGACGAGGCCGAACTGGTGGAGATTTCCGAGAGCGTGCTCGCCTGTATCCAGGAACCGGCGCAGATCGAAGGTCGGGTCGTGTTCCCGTCCACGTCGCTTGGGATCTCGCGCTGCCCCCGCGACGGCCAGACGCCTGAAGCGCTGATCCTTGCCGCCGACATCGCACTGAACGCCGTAAAAGCACAAGGTCGCGGGGCGTTCCTGCGGTTCGATGACATGTTGCGGGCCGGTCTGATGCGGATGGACGCGCTGGAGGCGGCGCTGCGCAACGCGTTGGAATCGAATGTGATTTCAGTCCATTACCAACCCAAAGTCGATCTCAAGACCGGCGCACTGTCCGGGGCCGAAGCTCTGGTGCGCTGGCACGATCCGGAACTTGGCCATGTTTCCCCCGGAGAGCTGTTTGAGGTTGCGTCAGAGCGGGGCCTGATCCCCGACCTGTCGACCTACCTCGTCACACAGACAGCCATGGATATTGCGGGTTGGCGCCGCGCCGGCCTGAAGACCGGACCGATTTCGATCAACGTCCACCCGGTGGAGCTCAAATCTCCCGACCTCCTCCATCGCAACATCACGGCTCTGGAGGAGCATGGGGTGACAACGGATGACATCGTCATAGAAGTGACTGAGGGCTGTTTCGTTGGCCGTGGCAACGACACGGCGGCCTTTATTCTCGATACGCTCGCCGAAGATGGCTACGTCCTCTCGCTCGACGATTTCGGCACCGGACATGCATCGCTGTCGCACCTACGGATCTGCCAGTGCAGGAGTTGAAGATCGACCGGACCTTCGTCACGGGCATTGTCGACAACGCGAGCGATCAGGCCATCGTCGCCGCAACCATCGAAATCGCGCGCGGCATGGGCATCCGCGCCGTGGCCGAGGGCGTGGAAACCGCCGACCAGTTGGCCGCGCTGGTACGGATGAATGTCGACATCGGGCAGGGATACTATTGGGCCCCTGCCCTCGCTGCGCGGGATTTTGAGGACTATGTTCGCTCCACTCCCGATGGCACAGCCGCCATCGCCAGCTAGCTGCGGACCAACGTCTCGTAGTCTTCGGCAATCATCCGGGTAATGTCACCCACTTCGAAGTTCCAATCGCCGATCTGACCGACAGGTGTAACTTCGGCCGCCGTGCCAGTCAGCCAGCATTGCTCGAACCCTTCCAATTCGTCCGGCATAATGTGGCGCTCGTGGACCTTGATCTGCCGGTCCTTCAGCATGCCGACTACGGTCTGCCGGGTGATGCCGTTCAAAAAGCAATCCGGATCGGGCGTATGCACCTCCCCGTCCTTCACGAAGAAGATGTTCGCCCCCGTCGCCTCAGCGACGTAGCCGCGATAGTCCATGAACAGCGCATCGGCACAGCCCTTCGCCTCAGCGGCGTGTTTGGACGTCGTGCAGATCATGTAGAGGCCTGCCGCCTTGGCGTGGACCGGGATCGTTTCAGGCGAAGGACGCTTCCACTTAGATATATCCAGCTTCGCGCCCTTGAACTTGGAGTCACCGTAATACGCCCCCCACTCCCACGCCGCGATGGCGAGGTAGACCGGGTTCTTCGCCGACGCGACACCCATGTCCTCCCCCGCACCACGCCAAGCAACGGCGCGAACGTAGGCGTCGCTGAGGCCGTTGACCAACAGAACCTGCTGCTTCGCGGCCTCAATCTCGTCCACCGTGTAGGGGATCACGAAATCCAGCTCTCCGGCCGAGAAATGCAGCCGTTCCGAATGCTTACGGCTCTCGAAGATCTTGCCGTTATACGCACGCTCGCCCTCGAACACCGACGAGGCATAGTGCATCGCGTGGGTCAGAATGTGCACATTGGCGTCGCGCCACTCCACCATCTGCCCGTTCAGCCAGATCTTTCCGTCGCGATCATCATACCCCGCCATGGCGCACATCCTTCTCATTTATTGCGCGATTAGGACCGGTTCGGACATAATATTTCGCCAAACCGAAAGCTGAGCTAACAGTTGAGTCTTGGAATGTCAACAAGACTGACATAATATCGGTCGAACCAATGGAACGCACGCATGGCCGATGGCGCAAAACAGACGGGCGAGAGCCTCCTCTTCCTGACCGATGAGCAACTGCGGAAGGGCATAGAGGCAATGTATTTCGCCTATCGCGGGTTCACGGCGGACCCCGATCGCATCCTCGAAGAGATGGAATATGGCCGCGCGCACCATCGTGCCGTGCATTTCATCAACCGCTCTCCCGGGACGACGGTGAATAACCTGCTCGCGATCCTCGGCGTCACCAAGCAGTCGCTGAACCGTGTGCTTCGGACGCTGGTGGAGGACGGTCTGGTGGAAGCAAAGGTCGGCACGCGCGACCGGCGCGAGCGCCATCTGTTCCTGACCGAGAAGGGTGTGCTTCTGGAACAGCAGTTGTCCGACGCCCAGCGCAGGCGTATGCGTGTCGCTTACAAGCAAGCGGGGCCCGAGGCCGTGCAAGGGTTTCGTTTGGTTCTGGAAGCCATGATGGACCCCGATATGAAAAGGCATTTCTCCGAATTGAAGGAGGAGGGGTAGAATGGAAGCCGACCCGCATCTCTTGATCGTCGACGACGACGAACGCATTCGCGGGCTTCTACAGAAGTTCCTCGCGCGGAATGGGTTCTTCGTGTCCTCGGCGCGTGACGCGGCGCATGCGCGGCGGATCCTCAGCGGGCTGGAGTTCGACCTGATCGTCCTCGACGTGATGATGCCCGGCGAAGACGGCGTGACGTTCTGCAAGGCGCTGCGGGAAGAGATCACGACGCCGATCTTGCTGCTCACCGCCAAGGGCGAGACGGAGGACCGCATCAGCGGGCTGGAGGCGGGGGCGGATGACTACCTCACCAAGCCGTTCGAGCCGCGGGAGCTGCTGTTGCGAATAAACGCCATCCTCCGCCGCGTGCCGCCGGAGGAAGAGGTGTCGGCGGGCCCGAAGGTACTCCGCCTTGGGGACCTGCGGTATGACATCGAGAAGGGCAAGCTGTTCGAGGGCGAAAGCCCGGTGCGTCTGACGGCGACCGAAAGCCAGCTGATGCGCATCTTCGCCGAAACCCCGGGGGAGCCGGTGGGCCGTGCCAAACTGGTCGAAGACCTGGGCCGGGGCGGCGGGGAATCCGGCGAAGGCGCGCAGGAACGCGCCATCGACGTCCAGATCACCCGACTGCGACGCAAGATTGAAGCCGACCCCCGCCAACCCCGCTACCTCCAAACGGTGCGCGGCGCGGGATACATGTTGGCGCCGGACTAGTCGGCCCGCTCATCTCGCCTGGCGTCTGCATCACGCGAATGCCTGCCACTCTGCGTAGGGTGCGCTTTCAGCGCACCTTTGCCCCGATTTACGAGCGGGTTTCGTCAATCGGCAAATCAGGCCGAAACGGCAGAAGCTCATCCAACACCTCTGAAACCGCCCATACACGTCCTCGTGGACTGAACCTTGAGCAAAACTGATCTCTTCACCCGCAACTCTCAGGCTCGCCGTGTGCCACTCCCCGTCGTTGTCGTGCGTGTTGAATACCAGACCTTCGATCTCGCGCGGATCGACCATTTGCGTTTGATGTCCGAAGGGCGTGCTCGACCGAACCGTGATTTGGCCCGTGCGCTGATCAATCGTCACCCGACGCGTGCGGGCCGACCGGACACGGCGAACCATGAACGGCACGCAAAGCGCGAAACCCACGGTAAAGCCAAGCGCCGCCCAAAGCGGGACCGTGTCCCGAGGGGCCAGCCACATCCATCCAAACGCGAGAGGGAAAATCACCAGGAAGATGCATAAGAGGATGACTTCAAGCCAATCCTTATCGTCCTTGAACGCCACAAGGTCACCGTTGACCGTCAGCATTTTTGCCGTCTCGCGCCACGCCCCAATGCGTCCGAACCATAGAATTCTGTCAAGCTTGTGTCCCGGCACGCGATTGAACAGAGTGCCGCCATGACCACTGTCTACACCTCGGACATCTTCAACAGCCACGTCACCCCCCCGGGCCACCCCGAACGGGTGGATCGCCTGCACGCCGTGCGGGCCGCTTTGGAGGGGATCGAAGGGCTCGACCACCGCGAGGCGCCCGTCGGCGCCGAGGCAGACATCGAGAGGTGCCATCCCCAGCGCTACATTGACCGCGTGCGGGCGGCGATCCCGGACGATGGCTGGGTGTCGCTGGATGGCGATACGCATGTGACAGCCGGGTCGTGGGACGCGGCGATCCGGGGCGTCGGGGCCAACGTTGCGGCGGTTGAGGCGGTGCTGACGGGCGACACCAAGAACGCCTTCGTCGCCTGCCGCCCGCCCGGCCACCATGCCGAACGAGAGACGGCCATGGGCTTCTGCCTTTTCGGAAACGTGGCGATTGCGGCACAGCGTGCTCTCGACGAGGTGGACCGCGTGGCGATCATCGACTTCGACGTCCACCACGGGAATGGCACGCAGGATCTCGTGTGGAACGAAGAGCGGGTGCTCTTCGCCTCGACCCACCAGATGCCACTCTACCCCGGCACCGGCGCCCCGGATGAGCGGGGGGCGCATGACAACGTGGTCAACGTCCCGCTCAACCCCGGCACCGGCGGAGCGGCGATGCGGCAGGCCTATGAGGGTTTGGTGCTACCGGCAGTGCGCGCCTTTGCGCCGGAGATGATCCTGATCTCCGCCGGCTTCGATGCCCACGCGAACGACCCGTTGGCCAATCTCATGTGGACAGAAGACGACTTCACCTGGGTCACCCGGGCCATCTGCGACCTCGCCGACGATGTGGCCGGCGGGCGCGTGGTCTCGACACTCGAAGGCGGGTATGATCTGGACGCATTGGGCGCCAGCGCAGCCGCGCATGTGCGCGTTTTGAACGAACGGGGCGGATGATGAGCGAGACACCGATTGCCGACATGAGCTTCGAACAGGCGATGCGCGAGCTTGAGGGCATCGTTGAACAACTCGATTCCGGGAATGTAGAGCTGGAGCGTTCCATCGCGTTGTATGAACGCGGCGCGAAGCTGAAGGCGCATTGCGAGGCCAAGCTGCGCGCGGCGGAAGAGAAGGTCGCAACGATCACCCAGAACGCCGAGGGCCAGGCAACGGGCACCGCGCCCCTGAACGCCTCGTGATCCGCACCGCGCTCGACGCGCGTGCTTCCGACATTCAAGCGGCACTTGATGCGACTTTGACCGGATTAGGGTCTGATTCCGTGGCCGAAGGCATGCGCCACGCCCTGCGGGGCGGCAAGCGCGTGCGGGGGTTCCTCGTGATCGAAAGCGCCGCGCTCTTCGATGTGGCGCCCGAGGTGGCGATGCCCGCTGCCGAGGCCATCGAGGCGCTGCACGCCTACTCCCTTGTCCATGACGACCTGCCCTGCATGGACGATGACGACCTGCGCCGGGGCCAGCCGACAGTGCACGTCAAATGGGACGAAGCGACCGCTGTGCTCGTGGGCGACGCCTTGCAAACCCTCGCCTTCGCCCGGCTGGCGGCGGTGGAGGCCCCGGCAGAACAACGGGTAGTGCTGGTAGAGACGCTGGCCGAGGCATCCGGCGCCCGCGGCATGGTCCTCGGCCAGGCGCAGGACATCGCGGCAGAGACGGCAGCGGCGCCGCTCGACCTCAACGGAATCACGGAGTTGCAGGCGAACAAAACCGGCGCCCTGATCCGCTGGTCAGCGCAGGCCGGGGCAATCCTCGGCGGGGCCGATCCTGCGCCGCTCGTGACCTACGCCAAGGCGCTGGGCCTCGCATTCCAGATTGCCGACGACATCCTCGACGTCGAGGGCGACGCCGACGCCGCAGGGAAGCGGCTGCGGAAGGATGAGGACGCCGGGAAGGCGACGTTTGTATCGCTGATGGGTCTGGATGGCGCGAAGGCGAAGGCGCAGGCGCTGGTGGACGAGGCGCAGGCGGCTTTGGCACCCTATGGCGCGCGCGCGGACCGGCTGAAGGCGTTAGCACGGTTCGTCATTTCGAGAGACCATTGACCTTCATCGCCGATCCCCACGCCCGTTGGGTCCTGATCTATCGCTGGATCGTCTTCCTCCTCGCCGCCGGGTTCACCCTACGGCAAATCGTGATCTACGCGGACTACGGCCCGCCCGGGGGTCCGTTCCGGTTCCTAACCATCTGGGCGTTGCTCCTGTCGTTCTTCGCGGCAAGCCGGATGCTGGCGCTGACGGAGAAACGCAGCGAGCGCCCGTGGCCGAACCTCGTCGCCGTCACGGCGGTGGCGAATGCGCTGGTGGTGCTGATCTACTGGCGCCTGTGGCTGCAGGACCCGGCGCTGGTGAACTCCGGCCCGCCGCTGCCGTGGTGGCTGGACTACTACCTGCACGGGCTCGGGCCGCTGCTGCAATGGATCGACGCGCTGTTTATCTACGGCGCGTTCCGCAAGCCCCTCCGCGCGGTGCCGTTGCTGCTTATCGTGACGGGCGCATATCTGCTATGGATCGAACTCTTCGTCGGCCCCATGAACGAACGCCCGGTCGGACTGGTGACAGACGGGCTTCCCTACCCGTTCCTGAACGCGATGGAACTGCCGGACCGCCTGCAATTCTATGGCGTGACCGCCGCAACTGGGCTGGTGTTCCTCGCCATCTTCGCGGGGCTCGCGTGGATCATCCGCCGGGTTCGCCCACCCGCTGCCGAACTACGTCAACGCTAAAAGCGGCTCGTCCAGCGGTCCATACCGAGCCGAGCTTGCAAGAGCTCGATGAGCGGCCCTAACCCTCAGCCGCCAACAGCGCGGCCAACCCCACGCGATAATCCGGATACATCAGCGTCACGCCAAGCTCATCCTTGATCCGGTCATTCCTCACTCGCTTAGACTCAGCGTAAAAGCTGCGCGCCATTGGCGTCATTTCCGCCTCATCATAGGCGACCGCAGGCGGCAGCGGCAGGCCAAGCAGCTCCGCCGCATGGGCGATGACATCTTGTGGCGGCGCGGGCTCGTCGTCGCACAGATTATACGCCCGGATCGGGTTCGGACGCTCAATCGACGCGGCGAGTGTCTGGGCGATGTCGTCCACATGGATGCGCGAGAAGACCTGACCCTCCCTAATGATCCGCCGTGCCGTCCCCATGCGCACCTTCGCGAAGGGCCCGCGCCCGGGACCATAGATCCCGGCAAGACGAAAAATGTGCAGCGGCAGATCATACCGCTCCGCGAGCGCCATCCAGGCCGCCTCCGCATCGACGCGGTACTGCCCCCGGGTCGTAGCGGGGATCAGCGGGGTGTCCTCGTCGACCCAACCGCCTTGATGGTCGCCATAGACGCCGGTGGTGGAGAGATACCCCAGCCATTCCGGCCGCGCCGCTGCAATCTGTTCGCCCAGCTCATTGAGCACCGGGTCCCCGTCCGCCGTCGGCGCAGGCGACAGGAGGATGTGGGTGGCGCGGGTGATGGCCTCGCCCACTGGCCCGTCCCCGGGCCAAAGCAGCGGCTCGACGCCCGTGGCTCGGATCGCCACGGCCTTGTCCTCGGACCGCGTGGTGCCGATCACCTGCCACCCCTCGGGCAGCAACAACCGGGCGAGGGCGCGGGCCGAGAAACCATGGCCAAAGTTCAGAAGCGTTTTCATCCGGGTTCACTGGCCTTCGACGCTACAATTGGCAAGAGCCCGCGTTTTGGCGCAAGCTGACTGGCACAAACGCAGGAGGTTAACATGCCCGACTACATGTTCATCTATCACGGCGGCGGAAAGCCCGAGACCCAGGAAGAGGGCGAAAAGGCGATGGCCGCATGGAATGCCTGGTACACCGAAATGGGAGACGCGGTGATACATGACGGCGGCCCGGCGGGCATGTCGCGAACCGTGTCGCATGCGGGTGTCGCCAACGATGGCGGATCCAACCCGATATCGGGGATGACGCTTGTCAAAGCGGCCGACCACGATGCAGCATGCGACATGGCAAAAGGCTGTCCGATTGTGCAGGACGGTACCGGCACCGTCGAAGTGGCCGAGCTGATCCAGCTTTAGCGGCAAGAGCCGGCTTCTCCGCGACGGCAGGGGTTGCGCTAGTAGGGCGCGCCGTGACACTTGGTTCATGGCGGACCCCCTCAAATCCTGGGCCGACGCGGCCCCCACATTGGTTGACGTCGCAGCCGGTCGGCGCGCGGCCAGTCTGGTTCTGACAAACGCGCGGATAGTGAACGTGCAAAGCCGCGAGGTGCTGGACGGCTGGTCCGTCGCGGTGGCCGAGGGGCGGTTTGCCTATGTCGGCCCGGATGCGTCGCATTGCATCGGCGATGACACGGATGTGGTGGATGCGGGCGGCGCCTACCTGATCCCCGGGCTGTGCGATGGGCATATGCATATCGAGTCGGGGATGCTGACCCCGGCAGAGTTCGCCCGCGCCGTCATCCCCCACGGCACCACGACGATGTTCACCGACCCGCATGAGATCGCCAACGTAATGGGGCTGGAAGGCGTCCGGCTGATGCATGACGAGGCGCTGCTGCAGCCGGTGAACATCTATACCCAGATGCCAAGCTGCGCGCCCTCGGCGCCGGGGCTGGAGACCACGGGGTTCGAGATTGGGCCAGGCGATGTAGCTGAGGCGATGTCGTGGCCCGGGATCATCGGGCTGGGCGAGATGATGAATTTCCCCGGCGTGGTGGCAGGCGACGCACAGATGCTGGCCGAGATCGCTGAAACACAACGGGCCGGGAAGACGGTGGGCGGGCACTATGCCTCGCCCGATCTGGGTCCCGCGTTTGCGGCCTATGCCGCCGGAGGGCCAGCGGATGACCACGAGGGCACACAGGAATCCGACGCGATCGCGCGGGCGCGGCAGGGCATGCGGGCAATGCTTCGGCTGGGCTCGGCGTGGTACGACGTAGAGGCTCAGATCACGGCGGTCACCGAGAAGGGGCTGGATCCGCGGAACTTCATCCTCTGCACCGACGATTGCCATTCAGGGACGCTGGTCAAAGACGGTCACATGAACCGCGTCGTGCGGCACGCCATCGCCTGTGGCTGTGATCCGCTGGTGGCGCTGCAAATGGCGACCGTGAACACCGCAACGCATTTCGGGCTGGAGCGGGAGCTTGGCTCGATCACCCCGGGGCGGCGAGCGGATATGATCCTCACCGACCACTTGTCGGACCTTCCGGTCCGCCGCGTTTGGGCGCGGGGCGTGCTCGTGGCGGAGGATGGGGTCTGCCTCGCGGAGTGTCCGCATATCGACTGGCCCGACCATGCCCGACAGTCGGTGAACATGAAACGCGCATTGGGCGCCAACGACTTCGAGGTCGCGGCGCCTGAGGGCGCGAACCGCGTGAAGGCCAAGGTGATCGGCGTGGTCGAAAACCAGGCACCGACCAAGGCCCTCACCGCCGAATTGCCCGTGGCCGACGGCGTGGTCGAGGGGGACGGCGGCGTCTGCCAGATTGCGCTCGTGGAGCGGCATCGGGCCACCGGTGGTGTGGTCAACGGGTTCGTCTCGGGCTTCGGGTACAAAGGCCGGATGGCCATGGCCTCTACCGTGGCCCATGACAGTCACCATATGATCGTCGTCGGCACCTCTCGCGACGACATGGCATCCGCGGCAAACCGGCTGCAGGAGGTCGGCGGGGGGATTACCGTCTGGAAGGACGGGGCCGAGATCGCGCTGGTGGAACTGCCCATCGCCGGGCTCATGTCCGACAGCCCCGCGGCGCAGGTCGCCGCGAAGGCCGAGCGGATGGTGGAGGCGATGGCAGAGTGTGGCTGCAAACTGAACAATGCCTATATGCAGCACTCGCTGCTCGCACTCGTCGTAATCCCAGAGCTGCGGATCTCCGACCTCGGGCTGGTCGACGTGACGACATTTGAGCTGACCGATTTATTTGAGGCCGAGACATGAACATGAGCGACCGCAACCTGCCGATTAGCTCTCCCGAAGCGTCGGGACACGAGGCCTTCACCGATCCGGCGGCAGCGGTCGCTCGACTGAAGGTGCTCTATGAGGAATCCGCGGCGTTCCTGACCAACCACTTCAACACCGTTCTCGAAAAGGGGACGCAAGGCACGCGCTATCGCGCGTTCTACCCCGAGGTGCGGCTGACCACGACCAGCTACGCGGGCATCGACAGCCGCCTAAGCTTTGGCCATGTCACCGATCCGGGCACCTACGCCGCGACGATCACTCGGCCCGATCTGTTTGAGAACTACCTCACCCAGCAGATCAGGCTCTTGATCGAAAACCACGAGGTCCCCGTCCATGTCGGGCCCTCGATGACGCCCATGCCCGTGCATTTCGCCATGGCGTCGGATGCAAGCGTGACGGTCCCGCAAGACGGCGCAATGGAGTTCACCCTGCGCGACCTATTCGACGTGCCGGACCTCTCGACAACCAACGACGACATCGTCAACGGCTATGGCTTCAAGTTCGAAGATGGGGCGCGCTCGCTGGCACCTTTCACCGCGCAGCGGGTGGACTATTCGCTGGCCCGACTGTCGCACTACACAGCAACCGCGCCCGAGCACTTTCAGAACCACGTCCTGTTCACGAACTACCAGTTCTACGTGGATGAGTTTGAGGCATTCGCGCGCACAGTGCTGGCAGACCCACAGTCGGGCTACACCGCCTTCGTGGCGCCCGGGAATTACGAAATCACCGACCCCGATGGTGATTTGCCCACGCTCACCAAGATGCCGCAGATGCCGACTTATCACCTGAAGCGACCCGGGGATTCCGGGATAACGCTCGTCAATATCGGGATCGGGCCGTCGAATGCGAAGACGGCGACAGACCATATCGCGGTGATGCGGCCCCATGCCTGGCTGATGGTGGGGCATTGCGCCGGGCTGCGGAATTCCCAGCAACTTGGCGATTTCGTGCTGGCGCATGCGTATCTGCGCGAGGATCATGTCCTGGACGACGACCTGCCGATCTGGGTGCCGATCCCGCCCCTTGCCGAGGTGCAGGTCGCACTCGAACAGGCGGTCGCCGAGGTGACAGAGTACCGCGGCTTCGACCTCAAGCGCATCATGCGGACGGGCACGGTCGCCACAATCGACAACCGCAACTGGGAGCTTCGGGACCAATCCGGCCCCGTACAACGCCTCAGCCAATCCCGCGCCGTTGCGCTCGACATGGAAAGCGCGACGATTGCCGCCAACGGCTTTCGCTTCCGGGTGCCTTACGGGACGCTCTTGTGCGTATCAGACAAGCCCTTACATGGAGAGCTGAAGTTGCCAGGCATGGCGTCCGACTTCTACCGGACGCAGGTGTCCCGGCACCTCTTGATTGGAATCAAGGCAATGGAATCGATCCGCGAGATGCCCCTGGAACGCATACATTCGCGTAAGTTGCGCAGTTTTGAAGAGACGGCGTTCCTCTGAACCGGCGAAAAACCCGTAAAATATGCGCTTGACGCCCTTGTTTTATTGGCACTAGTCGTTGTGTGTGATATCAACATGACGTTTAATTGCGTAAGGCAGCCCCAATAGAAGGGGTGAATCGAGGAGAAGACCTATGGCGAAACCCATGACCAAGACGCAGCTTGTTGCGGCGCTGGCTGACGAGATGGACACCGACAAGAAGTCTGCCTCGTCCGCCCTGGATGCAATCACCGACATCATCATCAAGGAAGTCAGCGGCGGTGGTGCCGTGACCCTGCCCGGCGTCGGAAAGATCTGGTGCCGCGAACGTCCGGCCCGCATGGTGCGCAACCCCGCCACGGGGGAGCAGATCCACAAGGACGCCGACAAGGTCGTCAAGATGACGATCGCAAAGGCACTGAAGGACTCCGTCAACGGCTGATCCCAGCCTTTGATCGGTACGAAGGGCCGCCCTCGGGCGGCCTTTAGCTATTGAAAACAATTGTGATTTCAGCGTTCGGTATAGGGAAATCATCACGTGAAACGACAAGCTGTCATTCCAAGTGATCTTCAACCGTATTACGACGATTGGAAGATGTCGCCCGGCCACCTGTCCGGCGATCATGTTTTCCTGACCGGCTTTACGGGAACCGCAGCGGACGGCACCCTTTCCGATGATCCGGAAACCCAGATGCGACACGCGTTTGAGAAGATCGGGTATGTCCTTCGCGACGCCGGATTGGATTTTGGAGCCTTGGTCGAAATGACAACGTACCACATCGGCCTGAAGGAGCATCTGGACCTCTTCAAGAGCGTGCGCGCCGAATATGTGACTGAGCCATACCCGGCCTGGACGGCAATCGAGGTCGCCGGATTCGTCCGCGACGGGGCCGTGATTGAAATTCGAGCCATCGCGCGCGCAGTCTAGCGTGGCGAACAAGCCGCCCTACCGACAAATGACGCAGAAGAGGACGCTGCATTGGACCTGAAGGCAATCGGGATGGGGCTGGCCTTTGCGTTCATGTGGTCGTCGGCTTTCACCTCGGCGCGGTTCATCGTGCTCGATGCCTCACCCCTGTGGGCGCTTGCGATCCGGTTTGCGATTTCCGGCGGGCTCGCGGTGGGCGTTGCACGGGCACTGGGGCAAAGCTGGCGGCTGACGCGGGCGCAATGGGGGCTGACCGTCCTGTTCGGCGTGTGCCAGAACGCCCTGTATCTGGGGCTGAATTTCGTAGCCATGCAAACGGTGGAGGCGTCGCTCGCGGCGATCATCGCCTCGGCCTTGCCGCTGCTGGTCGCGCTCGCCGGTTGGCTAATCTTCCGCGAAAACCTCAGCGCGCTGGGCGTCATTGGCTTGCTTGCCGGATTTGGCGGCGTGGCGCTGATCATGGGCACGCGGCTGTCAGGCGGGGTCGACCTGTTGGGCGTCCTGTATTGCGGCATCGCCGTCCTGGCGCTGACCTTCGCGACGCTGGTCGTTCGGGGCGCGTCGTCGGGCGGCAACATCCTGATGATCGTCGGCCTGCAGATGCTGGTCGGCAGCGCCACCCTGCTGATCGTCGCCGCGCTATTCGAAGTTCCGCGGTGGGAGTGGAGCTGGCCACTGACCCTCGCCTTCACCTACACAACGCTCTTCCCGGGCCTGATCGCAACATGGGTGTGGTTCATGCTGGTGAATCGCATCGGAATGACCCGCGCGGCGACGTTCCACTTCCTCAACCCGTTCTTCGGCGTCCTCGTCGCCGCCATTTTTCTGGGAGAGACCCTTGGCCCCCTCGACCTCCTCGGCGTCGCCATCATCGCGGGAGCAATCCTTGTCGTTCAACGAGAACGACAACACGCATAAAGCCCTTGGCCCACACGGACCCCGCCCCTTACGGCATCGACACGCGGGCCACCCGCCGGCAAGACGCCCCACGGATGAAGTCAGCAAAACGCGAAATTCCTAGTTCGCACGAGGACCACCGGGAGACTCTGCAACAACGCCAGACCCGCGCTGCAGTTAGCTATACAGACTCCGCACAGCGAAGAAGCGGCCCTCGAACCAGACCGTCCTGTTCAAAACGACCACCTGCCTGCTTTAGGCGGCCAGCACATCCAGAAACGCCTGACCGAACCTTTCCGTGCGTCGGTCTCCGAGGATTTTCTGAAGCGCGCTTTCGTCGGGGCGCCCCAGCGCGGCGACGCGGGCGATGATCTGCGCGGAGCAGCTCATCGGCTTTTCCGTCCCGCTTTCACCCCGCAAAAGTGTCGCCTGAGCCGCGATCAGGCGGTCGAACACGTCGGCCTCACTGCGACCGGCGACTTTGCGGCGGGCCGGGTGCAGGGCCTCATCCATCGCTTCGGCGTTAATGACCTTAAGGAATGTCGCGCCATAGCGCTCCAGCTTCTTTGCGCCGACCCCGGCAACGCGGGCCATGTCGTCCAGCGTCTGTGGCCGGGTTTCGGCCATCTCGATCAGCGTCCGATCCGGGAAAACGACATAAGCCGGGACGCGGGCCTCTTCCGCCAGCGCACGCCGCTTGGCCTTGAGCGCGGCGAGGAGTGGCGCGTCTTCCTCGGACACGAGCGCGCGGGGCTCGGGGCGCGATACCCGCTTGATTGCATCCTTGCGCAATGTGATCGCCGCCTCACCCTTCAGGATCGGGCGGGCCGCGTCGGTCAGGCGAAGGGCGCCGTGCCGTTCGGGGTCCGGACGCACAAGGTCGTGCCCCATCATCTGCCGAAACACCGCCGTCCACATGCGCCGGTCGGACTCTTTGCCGACACCGAACGTCGGCTGGGTGTGGTGGCCGCGCTGACGCACCTTATCGGTCTCACTGCCCAAAAGGATGTCTGTCAGGTGACCGGCGCCGAACGACTCACCTGTCCGCAGGATCGCCGACAAGGCCTTCTGGACGTGGACCGAGCCGTCAAACGTCTCGGGCGGGGTTTCACAGATGTCGCAATTGCCGCAGGCCTCGGACGCGTCGCCGAAATACGCCAGCAACCGTTGGCGCCGACAGCCCACCGCCTCTGCCAGGCCCAGCAGCGTGTTCAGCCGGCCATGATCCGCGGCCTTCCGCTCTGGCGGCGCCAGCCCTTCGTCGATCTGCGCGCGGCGCAGGCGCATGTCGTCGGCGCCATACAGCGTCAGCGTGTCGGCCGGGGCGCCATCGCGCCCGGCGCGACCAATTTCCTGATAGTACGCCTCGATGGACTTCGGCAGGTCCGCGTGGGCAACCCAGCGGATGTCCGGCTTGTCGACCCCCATGCCAAACGCGACCGTCGCGGCAACAATCAGCCCGTCTTCCGTTGAAAACCGCTCTTCCACACCGCGCCGTTCGTTGGCCTCCATTCCGCCGTGATAGGCGCAGGCGCTGTGACCCGCGGCGTTCAGCGCGGCGGCAAGCGTTTCGGTCTTCGCCCTTGTTGCGCAATAAACGATCCCCGCCTGTCCCCGCCGCGCCTCGGCAAAGTCGAGGATCTGCTGGCGCGGCTTGTCCTTCGGCTGGAAGGCGAGTCGGATATTGGGCCGGTCGAACCCGCGCAGGAAGATCTCGGGCAGTGTGCCGCCGAACAGGCGCGTGACGATTTCATCCCGCGTCTCCGCATCCGCCGTGGCCGTAAATGCCGCAAGCGGCACGCCCAATTCGGCGCGCAAGGCACCAATGCGCAGATAGTCGGGTCGAAAGTCGTGCCCCCACTGGCTGACGCAATGCGCCTCGTCCACCGCGATCAGGCTGCACCCGATCCGCTTCAGTGAGGCGGCCATGCCGGACGAGGCCAACCGCTCCGGCGCCATGTAAAGAAGCTTCAGCGTCCCCTCGCGAAGCGCGGCTTGCACGGCCTCCGTCTCTTCTTGGGTGTTGCCAGACGTGAGCGCTCCCGCAGAAACACCTGCTGCCTGAAGCGCCCGCACCTGATCGCGCATGAGCGCGATCAGGGGCGAGATCACAAGCGTTACGCCGTCGCGGCACAGCGCTGGAAGCTGATAGCACAGCGACTTGCCCCCGCCCGTCGGCATGATCGCCAGCGTGTCTTGGCCAGAGGTCACGGCAGTCACGATGTCCTCTTGCCCGGGGCGGAAATCGTCAAAGCCGAAAATGGATGAGAGAAGCGCCTTAGGCTCCACCGTTGTCCCTGTGATTTTAGTTAAACTGCTCTTGTTTCGTTAGGTATCGCAGGTGAACATTCCGTAAACAAGGCCTTGATGTGAGGTAATGGCTGGGTAATTTGCCAGTTCCTTCGCGGCGTCTCTCAGCAGCCAGATGCGATTTGGGTTTGCCTGAAAAATAGGCGATTTTTACAGCGCATTAACCAAAAAAGTGCAATTAGCTAGAAGGCATGCCTGTCGCGTCAAGAGGAAATCTGGCGTGGATCGGTCGCACGGCGGACATCACGCATTTCCGCCAAGTGAAGGCCCTTCCCCAACGTAAGCCCGGTGCACTGGTGTAGTACAAAGGTGCTTTGATGACACAACTAGGACTATTGAGAACCGGACTTGTCGCTGCCACGATGTCCGCCTCTTCCCCATGCGCGTTTGCCATGGAAACCCCCACTCAAGCAGGTTTTGTTGAAGATACCGGCGCCGCCGATCGCATCGAAGCGGCCGACAAGCTTCGAACGCTGACGCAAACGCTGGCATCCGCCGCCTGTCACGCGGCCAACGGCGTGGATGTTGAGGCGAATCGCGGCGTCCTGACCAACGGCGCCGCCAAGTTTGACGCCCTGCTCAATGCGCTGCGCCACGGAGATGAGCAGTTTCACATCATCGGTGCCGAGAAACGCGGAAGCACGATCCGCATGCTCGACACGATGGACGCAGAATGGGCCCCCGTGCACGCCGCGCTCGACACGCTGGCGGCGGATCTGACCGACGCGGCCGCGCTGAGCGTCATCTATGCGAACAATGCGACCTTCTACGAGGCGACCAAGGTTCTACTGGCGCAGTTGGAGGGTGAGTACTCGAACCCTGTCGAACTTCTGCAATCCGATGTCATCCTGATCGACATCGCAGGCCAGCAAGCCACCGCCGCCCAGCGCCTCGCATTCGAAGCCTGCCTGGTCTGGTCCGGTGTCGCCACGCAGAAAGAGAAGGACGAGCTCCTTCAACTGACCCAGCAATTCGCCTTCGCGGTGAATGCGCTGCATGACGGCGCGCCGGAGTTCGGCGTTATGGTCGCTCCCACGGAAGAGATCACGCTTGCCCTCGAAGAGGTCGTCGAAGACTGGGACAGCATCGCGTGGAAGCTTGAGAACCTCGCCGCAAGCGAAAGCATCACGCCGGACGAGGCCTCATTCCTGTGCAAGATCCTCTTCAAGAAGATGGTCGCAATGGAAGACATCACCCACATGTACGTGGAGTACTCGCGCCGCGTGTACTAGCCTTTCAGGCGTCGCTCCCGGGCGGCCAAAAGCTTGAGGCGCAGGGCGTTCAGTTGAATGAACCCCTGCGCGTCCTTTTGATCGTAGGCGCCCGCGTCCTCTTCGAACGTGACATGCGCTTCGGAGTAAAGCGAATGCTCTGACCACCGCGCCACCGTCCGCGCCGCGCCTTTGTACAGCTTTAGGCGCACGGTGCCCGTCACATGCGTCTGGCTCTTGTCGATCAGGGCCTGCAGCATCTCGCGCTCGGGCGAGAACCAGAAGCCGTTGTAGATCAACTCCGCATAGCGCGGCATCAGCTCGTCCTTCAGATGCGCCTCGCCACGGTCGAGCGTTATCTGCTCTATCCCCCGATGCGCTTCCAGCAGCAAGGTGCCGCCGGGTGTCTCGTAAACGCCGCGCGACTTCATTCCGACAAACCGCCCCTCAACCAGATCAAGCCGCCCGCAACCATGCTTGCCGCCCAGCTCGTTCAGGCGCGTCAGAAGCGCGGCAGGCGACAGAGCCTCGCCGTTGATCGACACGGCGTCACCCCGGTCGAACCCGATCTCGACGAATTCAGGCGTGTCGGGCGCGTCCTCCGGATGGACCGTCCGCTGATAGACGTAGTCAGGGGCCTCATCCGCCGGATCCTCCAGCACCTTCCCCTCGGACGAGGTATGCAGCAGGTTCGCATCGACCGAAAACGGCGCCTCGCCCCGCTTGTCCTTGGCAATGGGGATCTGATGCGCCTCGGCAAACTCAATCAGCTTGGTGCGGGACGACAGATCCCACATCCGCCAGGGCGCGATCACCTTGATATCGGGGTTCAGCGCGTAAGCCGACAGCTCAAACCGCACCTGATCGTTGCCCTTGCCCGTCGCACCATGGGCGACCGCATCGGCGCCGGTCTCGGCAGCGATCTCGACAAGGCGTTTGGAGATCAGCGGCCGCGCAATCGAGGTGCCCAGCAGATACAGCCCCTCATACACCGCGTTCGCGCGGAACATCGGGAAGACGAAGTCGCGCACGAACTCTTCCCGGACATCCTCGATATAGATCTCGCGGACGCCCATCATCTCGGCCTTCTTGCGGGCAGGCTCAAGCTCTTCGCCCTGGCCGAGATCGGCGGTAAAGGTCACCACCTCGCAGCCCATCTCGGTCTGCAGCCACTTAAGGATGATCGACGTGTCGAGACCGCCTGAATAGGCCAGCACGACTTTCTTTGGGTTTGCCATGAATGCCCCCGATTTCCGGACCGGTCGGCCTTACTTGACCCCGGCGAAGGGGGCAAGCCGGTCAGGCGATATCCGGGTGACACGCCCGCAAAGCGGCGGTGGCGTCTGCGCAGGCGGCGCGGATGGCCGGAATATCGGCGGTGTCAGGCGCGGCCTCGCCCTGCGCGGCAAGCCCGGCAAGGGTCGCGAAGCCAAGGTTCAGGGCCGATCCCTTCAGGCCATGAAGCTGCGCGGACAGGTCTGACGCCGCAGGATCAAGCGGTTCGGCGGTTTCGGCAATCTCTTCCAGGAACAGCCCGGCGACCTCGGCGAAGTCCTCTTCACCGATATCCTCCAAAAGCTCCGCCACGCGGGCCCAGTCAATTGGGTCGCCAGACATGGCAAAAGGCTTACGCCACATTTTCTACCAAGACCTTAGCGAGCCCTTTGGCACCGGTTGCAAATTTTATCCTTCATGGCTTGTTAAGCCGTGGAGGGCACTTCCACCCCCGGTGTGAGGTGTGAAATGCGATGACCTCTGACGTTGCGTCCGATGCAATGGTGGACACGCGGGTGATCCGCCGAGTGCTGGTTGTCGATGACAGCCGGGCGCAATTGCGCCTGACGGCCACTGTTCTAAAGCGGTTGGACTTTGAGGTGCTGACCGCCGAAAGCGGGGCCGCAGCGCTTGAGGTGCTGGACGCCCACAGCGTCGATCTGATCCTGAGCGACTGGATGATGCCCGAGATGTCGGGGCTGGATCTGTGCCGGGCCTTCCGGGCGAGGTCGTCCAAGCGCTACGTCTACTTCATCCTGTTGACCTCGAAGACCGGACGTGGGGACGTGGCAGAGGGGCTGGAGGCTGGGGCCGATGACTTCCTGTCAAAGCCCGTCAATCCAGAAGAACTCAGGGCCAGGATCGCAGCGGGTGAGCGGCTGGTGGCGATTCAGCGCGAGTTGGAAAACCGCAACAAGGCGCTGGGCGAGACGCTCGATGTGCTCCAGTCGCTGTATGACGCCATCGCGAAGGACCTTGTCGAGGCACGGCGCCTGCAACAATCGCTTGTGCCCAGCCAGTCCACCGTCCTGCCGGGGGGCAAGGTGTCGTACCTGCTAGAGCCCTGCGGGCATATCGGGGGCGATCTTGTCGGCTCGTTCTACATCCGCGAAGGCACGATCTGTGTGTACTCGATCGACGTGGCCGGGCACGGGGTGGCCTCGGCGCTGATGACGGCCCGATTGGCGAGCTATCTGTCAAACAACTCCCGCGAGCAGAATGTGGCGATCCGCAAAACCGAGGACGGGTCGTTCGAGGTGCTTCAGCCAGCAGAGGTGTGCGCGCAGTTGAACTCCTTGATTCTTGGGGATCTGGAGACGGAGCTGTATTTCACGATGGCCATCGCCGTCATCAACCCCAAGACCGGGGACATGACCCTCGCCCAGGCGGGGCACCCGCATCCGATGATCCTGAGACACGATGGAACGACAGAAACGGTCGGGGGCGGCGGATTTCCCATCGGACTGATCGATGGCGCGCAGTATGATCAGGTCAGCGAGCGACTGCATCCAGGGGACCGTCTGATCATGTATTCGGACGGGTTCACCGAGCAGACCTCGGACGGTGAGACGATGCTGGACGAGGATGGGCTCGCGACCGTCCTGACCGACAGCGCGGCAGAGCGGGGTAACGCGTTTATAGGGGCATTGACACAGGCTCTCAGCGACTTTGCAAAGGGCAAAGACTTTGACGACGACATCTCGGCCATTGTGTTCGACTTCGACGCGCCCTAGCGCGATTTGACAGGCCGCTCATCGAGCTCTTGCAAGCTCGCCTCGCTTTTGGCGCGCATCGATCACAGGAAAAGCTGCTGGAGGAACCGAAGGTCGCCTTCGTTGTCGACCAGATCAATCGCGACGTCGGGCGACGCCCACAGCGCGGTGTGCCCGGCCTCTGTCGGGGGGCCGTGTTGCAGTGACGGGCGGGCGAGATAGACGTGGCAGATTTTTTCGGCCCAAAGGTCGTATTCCGGCATGTAGGTAAAGCGTCGAAACGCACCCAGGCGGCGGGGGTTGGCGATGCTCCACCCTGTTTCTTCCCGCACTTCGCGGTGCAATGCCGTCAGGGGCGATTCGCCCGGGTCGATGCCGCCGCCCGGAAGCTGGACCTCCGGCACCGGTTCCGCCTGATGGGTCAGCAGCACGCTGTTGCCCCGAAGCAGCACGGCATAGGCCCCATGCCGCTGGATGTACCGGACATCGGGCCGGACGGCCTCACCCACACGTATCATTGTCACCTTGGACCCTCATTTGATGTCCCTATATAAGCGTCCTATGCCAAGGCGCAGCCTTCAGGAAAACCCATGACACTCGGATCGCAGATCGCTTGGGACGATACCGTCCTGCCGTTTCAACTTGACCGCTCGGACATTCGGGGCCGGGTCGCGCGGCTGGATGGCACGCTGGATGCGATCCTGTCGCAGCATGTCTACCCCGCCCCGGTCGAGGCGCTGGTGGCCGAAACGGCGCTGCTGACAGCGCTGATCGGGCAGACGATCAAGCTGCGCTGGAAGCTGTCCCTGCAGGTGCGTGGCGATGGCCCCGCGCGGCTGATCGCGACCGATTATTATGCGCCACAGAACGAAGGCGACCCGGCCCGGGTCCGCGCCTATGCCAGCTTTGACGAAGACCGGATCAGCGACACGGCGCCCGCGTTCGAGCAAATCGGGCGCGGCTACTTCGCGGTGCTGATCGATCAGGGCAAGGGCATGACTCCGTATCAGGGCATCACACCCCTTGCGGGCGGGTCCCTTGCGGCCTGTGCCGAAACCTACTTCGCCCAATCCGAACAACTGCCCACCCGTTTCGCGCTCAGCTTCGGCGAGACGGCAGCGGGGTGGCGCGCCGGGGGCGTGATGATCCAACACATGCCCGAAGCCTCCCCCTTCGCGCAGGGCGGAGGCTCCGGCGAAGGCGGCCTCCTGCGCCCGGACGACGTGCTGGACGGGGATGAGCTAGAAAACTGGCGCCGCGCGAATCTGCTGCTCGACACCGTCGAGGGCGACGAGCTTGTTGGCCCAACGGTCCAGCCAACCGAACTGCTGGTCCGCCTCTTCCACGAGGAAGGCCCCCGCGTCTTCGACCCGCAGTCTGTCACCTTCGGCTGCACCTGCTCTGCGGATCGCGTGCGTGAAAGCCTGTCGATCTACTCCGCCAAGGACATCGCCCACATGACGACCGACGAGGGCCTCGTCACCGCCGAATGCCAGTTCTGCGGCGCGAATTACGAGTTCCAGCCCGAAACGCTCGGCTTCGAGGCCACCGAGACCGCGCGTGACGAGTGACGCCCGCGCCCGCCTGATCGCGGCGCTGGGCCGCGATGGGCCCGCCTCGTCGGACTACGACCTCGCCACACAGTTTCGTCCGACGGGCGCGCGCAAGCTGCGAGACGCCGCCGTGCTCGTTGCCGTCACCGGCTACACCGCACAGCCCGAGGTCATCCTCACCAAACGCTCCCCCCGCCTCGCGCACCACCCGGGCCAGGTCGCATTCCCGGGCGGCAAGGTCGATCCCGGCGACGATGGCCCGGTCGGCGCCGCACTGCGGGAAGCGCGGGAAGAGATCGGGCTCCCCCACGACCACGCAGAGGTATTGGGCACCCTGCCCGAGCATGAGACCGTCACAAGCTTCCGCGTGACCCCGGTCCTCGCCTGGATCCACACGCCGTTCGACCCCCAACCCGAAGCGGGCGAGGTGGCCGAAGTCTTCCGAGTGCCGCTCGCGCACCTGATGAACCCAACCAGCTTCTCGGTCCAATCCCGCCGCTGGCAAGGCCGCCAACGCCCCTACTACGTGGTGCCTTGGGGCCCCTACTACATCTGGGGCGCCACGGCTCGCATGCTTCGGGCCCTCGCGGACAGGGTCGCATGACCAAGGTCTCCGGCACCTGGCTGACGCAGGCCGAAACCGCCCCGGTGATGGACCTGCTGGTGCGCGCCGGGCACCAAGCCTATTTCGTCGGCGGCTGCGTCCGCGACGCGCTCGCCGGGGTTGAGGTCAAGGACATCGACGTCTCCACCGATGCCCGCCCCACCCGCGTGATGGAGCTGGCCGAAACCGCAGGGATGAAGGCGATCCCGACGGGCATCGACCACGGCACGGTGACGCTCGTCTCCGGCGCCGTACCCTACGAAGTCACCACCTTCCGCCGCGATGTCGAAACCGACGGGCGCCGCGCCGTGGTGGCATTCGCGGACACCATGGAAGACGACGCCCTGCGCCGCGATTTCACGATGAACGCTCTCTACGCCCGCGGGGATGGGACGGTGCTGGACCCCACAGGCACTGGCATTACCGACCTCGCCGAGGGCCGCGTCCGCTTCGTCGGCAACGCCACGGCACGCATCCGCGAAGACTACCTCCGCACCCTGCGCTACTTTCGCTTCCACGCCCGCTTCGGCCACAGCGGCCCGGACCCAGAGGCCCTCTCTGCAATCGCCGACACGCTCGACGGCCTCGGCACCCTGTCAGCAGAACGCGTGGGGGCCGAGATCAAAGCGCTCCTGTCCCTCGCCGACCCCTCGCCCTCCGTCGCAACGATGGAGCAGGCAGGCGTCCTCGCCCGCATCCTGCCCGGCGCAACCACCACGGCCCTCGCGCCGCTGGTGCATCTGGAAGGCGACGCGCCCCCCAATCCCATCCGCCGCCTCGCAGCACTGGGCGGCGAACACACCGCCGACCGGCTGCGCCTGTCACGGGCCGAAACCAAGGCGCTCGACATTCTGCGCGACGGCATCGGCTCGGGCGACGAGCCGGGGGCCCTGGGCTACCGCCACGGATACGACGCCGCCCGCGACATCCTTATGCTGCGGGCCGTCTTCGCCTCTCAGCCTCTGGCTGATGACGCACTGCACAACGCACGGGCCGGATCACAGGCCGCCTTTCCCGTCACCGCCGCCGACCTGATGGACCGCTTCGAAGGCAAAGCCCTCGGTGATGCCCTGCGCGACCTTGAAGCGCGTTGGATCGCTTCGGGATTCACCCTGACACGGGACGACCTGCTCTAGCACACTTGCGCGGAATCAAGGCCGCAGGCCGTCGCGCATCGCCGGGCCGACCCCTGGCCCGGCGATATGGGTTCCGCCAGCGCACCCCTCGAAATGACGGCGGGACCCAACCATAAAGTGCCTCGCAAAAACGCTGGATCGCCGGTCCCGGGCCCGACGACGCGCGGCACCCTTTCCAAGCGCAGCTTGCTCTCGCATTGATCCCGCCGCGAATTTCGTGTCACTCGCGGCGATGGCGTTCGATCCGCTCTACCTCTTCGTCTTCTTCGGCGTGTTCTCCCCGGGGCCGAACGTGATCCTTCTGACCGCCTCGGGGGCGCGGTTCGGCGTCCGCCGGACTGTCCCCCATGTGATCGGCGTGACGCTTGGCGTCGGGGTCATCGCCGCCCTCTCCGGGCTAGGGATCGGGGCGCTGCTCAAGACGGTCCCCGCGTTGGAACTGGCGCTAAAAATCGCCGCCGCAATCTGGATCCTCTGGATGGCGTGGAAACTGTGGACCTCGACCAGCGCCACCCGGACCCGCGACAAAGACCGGCCATTCACATTCATTGAAGCGGTGCTGTTCCAGTGGGTGAACCCCAAGGCCTGGGCGATAACCCTCGCCGCCGCCACCGGTTTTCCGTCGGACCTCGCCCCACTGGCCGAGGCAGCCCGGCTGGCCTCCGCCTTCTCGGGCATCAACCTGTTCGTCTGCGTGTTCTGGTCCGTCGCGGGCAGCCTCCTGGCCTACCTGCTGACCACCCAGACCGCCTGGCAGGCCTTCACGCGGATCATGGCCGCCCTGCTCGCGCTGTCTGCCGCGATGGTTTTCCTCTAGCGCCGCACTCGCTATACGACGGGCAAGGGAGTCGTTCCCATGTTCCGCTACTTTGAAAACCTAGTCGATCCGTATGCCCCCTATACGGAAACCGATACCCCGCCGACGCGGCTTTGGCCGTTTCTGAAGGCGTACTCGCAGCCGTTTAAGCGGATCTTTTGGGCTGCCGGGATCATGTCGGTCATCGTCGCCATCGCCGAGATCTGGCTGCTCGCCTATCTGGGTCGGCTACTGGACTTGCTGACCGATACGGGCCCCGAAGCGCTGTGGGACCAGCACGGGACAGAGCTGATCCTTGTCGCTGTCTTCATCCTGCTCGCCCGCCCGATCTTGCAGGCGCTGATGGTGCTGCTGCTGAACAACGCGATCCTGCCGAATTTCGGCACCCTGATCCGCTGGCGGGCGCATCGCCACGTGCTGCGCCAGTCCGTGGGGTGGTTTGAGGATGACTTCGCCGGGCGCATCGCCAATCGCATCATGCAAACCCCGCCCGCAGCGGGGGAGGCGGTGTTTCAGGTGTTCGACGCGATCACCTTTTCCATCGCCTACCTCGTCGGCGCCATCGTGCTGCTGTCACAGGGCGACCCACGCCTCGCGATCCCGCTGGTGATCTGGGCAGGCCTCTACGGCTGCCTCGTGTACTGGACGACGAAGAGGGTCGGGCCCGCGTCGCAAGCGTCCTCCGATGCGCGCAGCGCGGTGACGGGGCGCGTGGTCGATAGCTATTCCAACATCCACTCCGTCAAGATGTTCGCTCACCATGATCGCGAGGTCGAATACGGGCGCGAGGCCATCGAAAAGGCGCGCAGCACCTTCCAGCACGAGATGCGGATTTACACGATCATGGACGTCGTGCTGTCGGCGCTGAACGGCCTTCTCGTGATCGGCTGCGTCGGCTGGGCGATCTGGCTGTGGTACATCGGCAGCGCCACCATCGGCCTTGTTGCCGCCGCGACCGCGCTGGTTCTGCGGCTCAACGCGATGACCGGGTGGATCATGTGGGCGCTCACGAACTTCTTCCAGCAACTCGGCGTCGTGTCCGAAGGGATGGAGACGATTGCCCAGCCCATCACCCTGGTCGACCAGCCAGACGCCAAGCCGCTGGCCCATGGGCCGGGGAAGATCGAGATACAGGGTCTATCCCACCACTATGGCCAGAAAATGGGTGGGCTGGACAACGTATCGCTCACCATCCAGCCCGGCGAAAAGGTTGGGCTGATCGGGCGATCCGGGGCCGGAAAGTCGACGCTCGTCAAACTGCTCTTGCGTTTCTACGACCCCGAGACGGGGCGGATTCTGATCGACGGACAGGACATCACCAGTGTCGCGCAAGATAGCCTGCGCCTGCGGATCGGGATGGTGCAGCAGGATTCCTCGCTGCTCCACCGGTCGGTGCGGGATAACATCCTGTACGGTCGCCCCGACGCCTCTGAGGCCCAGATGCACGACGCCGCCGCCCGCGCGCAGGCCGCCGAATTCATCCCCGCCCTCCGCGACATGGAGGGGCGCCAGGGCTACGACGCCCATGTCGGTGAGCGCGGCGTCAAGCTGTCCGGCGGCCAACGCCAGCGGATCGCGCTGGCACGGGTGATCCTGAAGGACGCCCCGATCCTCGTGCTGGACGAGGCGACAAGCGCACTCGATTCCGAGGTTGAGGCGGCTATCCAAGACACGCTCTACGGCCTGATGGAGGGTAAAACGGTCATCGCCATCGCGCACCGGTTGTCGACGATTGCACGGATGGACCGCATTCTGGTGATGGATGCCGGTCGGATCGTCGAAGAAGGCTCCCACGACGCGCTCCTGGCAAAAGGCGGGCTGTACGCGCAGTTCTGGGACCGTCAGTCAGGCGGCTTCTTCCGAACCGAAGCCGCAGAGTAGGGTGTGCGTTCATGTGCATCGAACCGCGCCGCTATCCGCGCCGCCTAATCGCTTGTTTGAAATAATTATTGTATTTCAGTGTGTTAAAAGCGGTCCCACTGTGGAACCGCACGAAAACGCCAGTTTGTGGATGTGAAAGAGGTAAGCCCAAACAATCTAACTTCAAGACTGTCCCCCAGCCCCGAAATGCCCCATATTCACCGCCCACCCCCTTTGCTGGATAGCCCCCATGCTGCGCGATCGATTCCGCCGACTTGGTGATTTCATCAATCCGTTCACCCCCGCTGAAGGCCCCCCGCCCCAGCGGCTTCTGCCGTTCTTCGGGTGGTCCTTGCGGGGCTCGTTCGGCTACCTCTCAATCGCCGCGGGGATCTCGGCAATCGCGGGCACACTAGAGGTCGTCACCGCCCTCGTCCTCGGCCGCGTCATCGACACCGCCCTCGACGCCGGTCCCGACGTGTTCTTCTCCGAGAACACGGTGTTCCTGATCGGTGTCCTCGCCTTCTTCCTGCTGATCCGCCCCATTATCCTCGGCGCCTCCTCCGCCGCCAGCACGCTGGTGGTGATGCCCAATGTGATGCCCATGGTCCTCTCGCGCCTCCACCGCTGGACGCTGGGCCAGGCGATCACCTTCTTCGACAACGACTTCGCCGGACGGATCGCCCAGAAACAGATGCAAACCGCCCGCGCCCTCACCGACGTGGCGAACGAAACGATCAACGTCGTCTTCTTCGCCCTCGCCTCGCTCGTCGGCTCGGCTCTGCTGCTGACGACCATCAACGTCGAACTGTCGCTCGCGCTGGCGCTGTGGCTGGCCGCCTACATCCTGCTGATCCGCTGGTTCATGCCCCGCATCCGCCAGCGCTCCAAAAACCGCGCGTCGGCCCGGGCGATGGTGACGGGTCAGGTCGTCGACACGATCACCAACATGCGCACCGTCAAGCTGTTCGCCCACGCCGATCACGAAGACAACGCCGCCATCGACACGATCAAGGAGTTCCGCGAAACCGCGCTCGACTTCGGCGTGGTCGCGGCGAGCTTCCGCATCCTCCTGATGCTGCTGGCCGGTTTCCTGCCGGTGCTGCTCATCGGCGGGTCTCTAATCCTCTGGAGCAACGGACAGGCCACCGCCGGCGACATCGCAGCCGCAGGCGCGATCTCCATCCGGCTGGCGCAGATGACAGGGTGGGTCAGCTACATGCTGATGAGCGTCTACGGCTCCATCGGCGAGGTCGAGGACGGCATGCGCACCCTGACGCCGCGCTACACCCTGGTCGATGCCGACGCCGCGACGCCGTTCACGGTGCAAAGTGCCGACATCCGGTTTGAGGGCGTGAGCTTCGCCTATGGCCGCCAGACCGGCGGGGTCGATGGCATCGACCTGACCATCCAGCCGGGCGAGAAGATCGGCATCGTGGGCGCCTCGGGCGCGGGCAAGTCGACCCTCGTGTCGCTGCTCATGCGCATGTACGACGTGGAGGGCGGGCGCGTGCTGGTGTCCGGCCAGGACGTCCGCGACGTGACGCAGGAAAGCCTGCGACGGCAGATCGGGATGGTCACGCAGGAAACCGCAATGTTCAACCGTTCGGCCCGCGACAACATCCTGTACGGCCGCCCCGATGCGACGGAGGCCGAGGTCATCGATGCCGCGAAGCGCGCCGAGGCGCATGAGTTCATCGAGGGCATTCAGGATCACAAGGGCCGCACCGGCTATGACGCCCACCTCGGCGAGCGGGGCGTCAAGCTGTCAGGCGGCCAGCGGCAACGGATCGCGCTGGCAAGGGCGATCCTGAAAGACGCGCCGATCCTCGTGCTCGACGAGGCGACGAGCGCGCTGGACAGCGAGGTCGAGGCCGCCATCCAGACCGCGCTGGAGCGTGTGATGGACGGCAAGACGGTGCTCGCCATCGCGCACCGCCTGTCCACGCTGGCGAGCATGGATCGGATCGTAGTTTTGGACGAAGGCTGCATTGTCGAGACCGGCACGCATTCGGAGCTGCTGTCACAGGGTGGATTGTACGCTCGCTATTGGGACAGGCAGTCGGGCGGCTTCATCGGCGTCCGCGAAGCGGCGGAGTGAGCCACCGCATCCGCCGCCTGGGCCATCTGGGCGACGGCATCGCGGACGGGCCTGTCTACGTCGCCCGCGCGCTCCCGGGAGAGTTGGTGGACGGGGCCGTCGAGGCCGGTCGCATCGCGAAACCCCGCATTCTGGACCCCTCCCCCGACCGCGTGAAGGCACCCTGCCCGCACTATGGCGGCTGCGGCGGATGCGCGGTGATGCACGCGTCCGACGACTTCGTCGCGGGCTGGAAGGCAGACAGCGTGCGTCAGGCCCTCGCGGCGCACGGGCTAGAGGCGGACATCACAGAGGTCATCACCTCGCCGCCCGAGTCTCGTCGTCGGGCAACGTTTTCGGGGCGTCGGCTGAAGTCGGGCGCCGTTGTGGGGTTTCACGCAAAGGGGGCGGAGACGGTGCGCGCAGTGCCTGACTGCCAGGTCGTGACGCCCGGCTTGAAGGCTGCGTTTGCGGCGTTGGAAGAGGCAACGGCCTGGCTCGCGTCCCGCAAAGGCGAGGTACGCTTTGCTGTGACCGAAGCGGAGACCGGGCTGGACGTGGACATCTCGGGCGCCCCTGCGCAAGGCGGCGCTGATCTGCTGGAGCTGTCCGCACTGGCCGAGCGCCACGACTTAGCTCGGCTGAGCGTGGATGCGGAGGTGGTGGTGGAGCGGAGGCCTCCCTCGCACCGCTTTGGAGAGGCAGACGTGGTGCCACCGCCTGGAGCGTTCCTACAGGCGACCTGCGAGGGGCAGAACGCGCTGACGGAGGCTGTGCTTACCGCACTGGCCGGGTGCGCCCGTGTGGTGGACCTGTTCGCGGGATGCGGGACGTTTGCCTTGCCCCTCGCTCGGCGTGCCACGGTTCACGCGGTGGAGGGCGACGCAGGCATGCTCTCGGCGCTGGATCGGGGCTGGCGCCATGGCACAGGGCTCAAAGCGGTGACGACGGAAGCGCGCGACCTGTTTCGCCGCCCCTTGTTGTCGGAAGAACTTGGGCGCTTCGACGGCGCAGTGATCGACCCGCCCCGCGCCGGGGCCGAGGCGCAGATGCAAGAGATCGCGCGCAGCCGACTGGCCGTGCTGGCCGCTGTCAGTTGCAACCCGACGACGTTTGCCCGTGACGCCGCGACCCTTATACGGGCCGGGTTCGCCATGGGGCCGATCACGGTGGTCGACCAGTTCCGCTGGTCCCCGCATGTAGAGCTGGTGACAACGTTCACGCGCTGATCCGGCGGGGGCAGTGGGGCGATTTGCCACCCCAACCCAAATTGCCGGTTAGGGACAGGGATTGGTTGGGGGGGGCAAAATCCCACCCCATTTTTAAAAAAAACAAAAAGCCCCCCC
>JBCCXY010000007.1:0-65356 GCA_039190895.1 Pseudomonadota bacterium
ACGGGGCTGGTCTTGTCCGCCCCCCCCGCCAGGATCACGACCAACCCGAACAGGCGGTCCGATAGCATGGGATCGGCGCCTTACTGGATCACGCCGATTTCCTGGCTGAGCGTCTTGGTGTCCGCAATGACGCCGTCGACCCAGCTCTGGAAATCACCACCGACCTTTGTGAACGGGGCCAGACCGTTGGCGGCCATGGCTTCCTTCCACTCGTCGCTTTCGGCAACGGCGGCAAGCTTGGCGCCCCACTCTTCGAACCGCTCGTCCGAGATGCCCTTGGGCACGTACAGACCACGCCAGTTCACGGCGACGGTTTCATAGCCCTGCTCCTTGGCGGTCGGGATGTCTTCAAATCCCGGCACCCGCTCTTCCGTGAGAACGGCGAGGGCCTTCACTTCGCCCGACTGCAGGAAGCCCACGATCTCGGACATGTCGCCGGTCATCCCAGTGGTGAACCCGCCGATGGTCTGGGTGATCGCGTCCGCGCCGCCGTCAACGCCGATGTACTTTATCGAACGGATGTCATCGATCCCGGCTTCCTTCGCCAGCATCAGCACCTTAAGGTGGTCAAACCCGCCCGCGGCCGAGCCACCCGCGAACGACACATCCTCGCCACCCTTGATGGCGTTCATCAGGTCATCGAGGCTGTTCAGCGGGCTGTCCGCCGCCACGACGATGACGCCGGGATCGGCGCCGATGGCACCCACGAAGCGCACCTGATCCGCCGTCGCGCCGCCAAAGGCGTTCTGGGCAAGGCGCGTCGCGGTCGCTTGCGAGGCCGCGACGATCAGGTCGGGGTCATCGTTGCGCTCGTTCACGACGCTCGAAAAGGCGAGGCCGCCGCCGCCGCCCGCCATGTTGGTGACCTGCACGGGCTTATCGACCTGGCCGATGTCGTACAGGATCTTGCCGATCTGGCGGCACGTGAAATCCCAGCCGCCGCCGGGGTTGGCCGGGGCGATGCACTCGGCGGCCTGCGCGGCGCCTGCCGACAGAAGAAGAGCGGCCGCGAGGCCGGTCATACGGATAGTCATGGATGTCCTCCCTACGTCTTTTGTGCCCCCGGTCTCCGGGTGGCGTTTTGACTGGGAAACAACAGCAAATTCGCGGGGATGTGTCCAGCGATTAAGACAGGCGCCGCTCATCGCGCCCTGACAGGCGCGCCTCGCTTTGGCCCGGGCGGCGCGCGTCGGGCTATTCGGTTGGGTCATAGGTCCAGCGATAGGCCGGGGGCGTCGGGCCCTTGTTGCGCCCGCCCTGCTGCGTTTGCTCCCAAGCGTGCGCGAGAATGCCGACGGACCGTGACAGGCAGAACAGCCCGCGCGCGAGGGGGGCGTCAAAGCCCAGCTCCGCAAAGATCACCGCCGTCGCTCCGTCGATATTCATAGGAACAGGCTTGTTGCGGCTGAGATGCGCCTCGATCCCCTCGGCAATCCCGACGAACCGCCCGCCCACGACCCCGGCGTCGGCGGCCTCCTGCACCAACGCCATCAGGCGCGGCGCGCGCGGGTCTGTCGGGTGGAACCGGTGCCCGAAGCCCGGCACGTATGTGCCGCGCTCCAAGCGCCAGCGCTCGACCTCCCCGGCCAAATCGCCGCTTTCCGCGATCCGCAAATACAGCTCCACCGCCTGCTCACCCGCGCCGCCATGCACATCATCCAGCATGTTGACCGCGCTCGCCATCGCCTGGTTCAGCGACGCCCCACACGTCACCGCCATACGTGCCGTGGCAATCGACGGCGCCTGCGGCCCGTGATCCACCGCCGCCACCAGCGCCGCCTCCAACAGCCTGGCCTCCGCCTCGGTCGGCACGCCGCCCCGGACGGTCAGCCAGATCATCTGCGCAAAGCTCACCTCACCGATCAGGTCCTGAATCGGGCGCCCGCGAATGTCGATGCGCCCGGGTTCCATGTCGATGATCGACGTCCGCCACCAATCCGCCACGTCACTCATATCGCCCCCGCCTCCCGCAGCGCCTCGATCTCATCACCGTCCAACCCAAGCCCAAGCAGAACCTCATCCGTATGCTGCCCCAACTCGGGCGGCCCGGCCTCCACCGCCAGTGGCTCCCCATCAATCCGCATCCCTGTCCGGAACACTTCCGCCCTGCGCCCACCCTCCAGCTCAAACCCCGCGATCTGACCCGCAGCCCGCGCTTGCTCCAACGCCTCCGGCAGCGTCAGGATCCGCCCCGCCGGAACGCCGATGTCGTTCAACTCCGCCTCCCACTCCTCCGCCGGACGGGCCTTCAGCTTGGCTTCGATCGCATCGTTCAGTGCCACCCGATTGGCCTTGCGATCCGCCCGCGTCCGAAACCTCGGATCATCAACCATCCCGCCAAGGCCGAGATGCTTCTCCAACGCCTCCCACTGATCCTGCTTGTTTGCCGCAATGTTCAACGGGCCCGAAGCCGTCTCGTACGCGGCGGACGGCGCGGAGGTCAGGTTCTCGTTCCCCGCAGGCACCGCCTCAACCCCGGCGACGAGGTAGTTCGACACCGCCCAGCCCATCGTCGCCATCAGCGCATCCCGCATCGAAATGTCGATCACCTGACCCCGCTCCGGCGCATTCAGCGCCGCGCAAATCGCCAGCGCGGCGGTCAAACCGCCCACCGTATCGGCCACGGGCCACCCCGCCCTCAGCGGATGCGCCTCGGGCGCCCCGGTGATCGCCATCGCCCCGGACATGCCTTGCACGATCTGATCATAGGCCGGGCGGCCCGCCAGCGGATCGTCCTGCCCGTATCCCGAAATCGCGCAATAGATCAGCCTCGGGTTCTCCGCCTGCAGTACCTCGGCGCCGACCCCAAGCCGGGCCATCACCCCGGGACGAAAGTTCTCGACCAGCACATCCGCACCCCGCACAAGGCGCTTTAGCAGCGCCACGCCGTCCGGATGCTTGAGGTTCAGCGTCACCGACTTCTTCCCCGGATTCGGGGCCAGAAACGACACGCCCATATTGCGCGCACTCAGGGATTCCTCCTGTCCCAACTGCCGCGCAAGATCGCCGCTTCCGGGGACCTCGACCTTGATCACCTCCGCCCCCAGATGCACCAGTTGATGACACGCAAACGGGCCCGCCAGCACGTTTGTCAGGTCAAGAACCCGTGTCCCTGCAAGGGGTTTGCAAGTCATCCTCATCCCTCCCGCCGCGCGACCCTAGGGGCACGATACGGCGAAGTCGAACCCTTCATCCGGGCCTTACAGCGACAATCCGGAGGTGAAACACAAACTAGTTTGAACGGCCTTCAATATCGCTTCAAAGTGCTTCGTTAGGTTTGGCAATCAATCTCGGTCGAGAGTAGCTTCGGCGAACCGTCCCAAAGCAGAGAGGCACGGGGCAATGCCGCACAATGACAAAGAAGACCAGGGCACGACCGTTTTCGACGCCATGTTGGATCACATGGGGCGGCACGGTTTAGGGGATGAAAGCGGCACCATGGATACACTCCCGGCGATCTCCAAACTGGTCTCACACGCCGCGACGATCAAGAGCGCTGTCCTTCCGGCTGAGCGATATAGCGAGATGTGTCAGATCTCGGCGGCGGCAAATGAAGAGTCGGAGTACGCCGTTAGTCTGGTCCTCCCCGTTTTGGATACCCCACTTGGGGTACTTGATGAGGGTGGGGAGACTCCTCCGGTTGACCCCGACACGCCGTTTCTGACGGTCGCCTTTGTCGATGTCGTGCCGCACACGGCCTTCGTTCTGGCCACCGGTTTGCCCTTGTCCAAACCATCCCGCGAGGCGCTTGAAGACAACGGGCTGACCCTTCAGGTGCTGACCGTGCGCGAGGCGATCCTGACGGCACGGCGGGCGTCGCAGGACCTCGATAGTGATTCGACCGATTCGGATGATGATTCGCTCCACTAGCGCGGGTGAGAGTGCACAAGAGCCGCATCAATTTTCCGCCATTACATGCTTGACCAGCGAATATTCGCCTGCCGAAACCTGAATGTTTCCCGATTTTGGAACCGCTTGCACGACCGCTGATCGAACCCCATCCGTGTGAGACTACAGGAGGTTACGCGACGGCAGTGAAGCGATTCGAAACCGATATTTGCGCGAGTTAATTTGCACTGTTCATTTCACGGTTGTGTTGCGCCCGACCAAAGAAGTCACACACAAGTGTCACAGTGATGGGGCACTTCGGGATAGCCCATCGCGCCGTCGGTTCGGGCTTGGGCCGCGTCGCTGCAAGGCGAAGTGCACGAGTTTTTTTGGGGGATGTTCTCAAAATGTTTAATCAAGCTCATATCTTAGTCGCCGACGAAGATCGCACGCATACACATCGGCTTAGCCTCGATCTGCAGGCCGCTGGGTTCAAGGTCTCCAGTGTTCGGTCGGGTGACAGCGCACTCGATTCCATTCTGAACAAGGCGCCGGATTTGCTGATGGCCGAACGCTGCCTAAGCGGCGTCTCGGGCATCGAACTCTGCCGCAAGCTGAAGGGCGACTCGCTGACCCGCGCGATGCCGATCCTGATGTTCGGGACGAATTCGGACCACGTCGACCTCGCCCGCGCACTCGATACCGGGGCGGACGACTTCGTCCACAAGCCCGTGACGGCCATCGAACTCGTCGCCCGCGCCCGCGCCCTTCTGCGCCGTGCTAAGCCGGTCAGCGTTGGCGACCGGATCGAGTATCAGGACATCGTCGTGGAGATGGAGACGCTGCGCGCCTTCCGCAACGACAAGCCGCTCAAGCTCGGCCCGACCGAGTTCAACATCCTCGCCACCTTCGTCGCCAAACCGGGCCGCGTCTGGTCGCGCGACCAGTTGCTCGACGTTGTTTGGGGGCCGGACACCTACATCGACCCGCGCACCGTCGACGTTCATGTCGGGCGCCTGCGGAAGACGCTGAAGGCTGCGGGCGACGGCGACCCGTTCCGCACGATCCGCGGCGCCGGATACGCGCTCGGCTGAGCACACCATCCCGCGTTCACTTCGCAACCGGCGCCCTTGCGGCGCCATTTTTTTCGCGGTCACCGGGGCAGGCCGCCACAGGCCAAGGGTTGCCACCGCCAATGTCCCGAACATAGCCTGGTTTTGTCACTTCGAGGGGGAGTTCCTGAAAATGAGTACCGAAAAAATCCATCTGAAACAGTGGGTTGAAACGATTTTCGGCGCGCGCCGACTAATCGCCCGCGTCTTTAAAGTCGTGTCATATTCGGCTGTTCTTCTGATCGCGAGCCTAGCACTGACAGGGAAGACGATGGCCCTCGACGCGAAATTCACGGAACCGTTTCCCTACGTGGCCATGGGGTCTGACGTTCGGGCGGTGCTGTCGGACATGGGCCGCCGGATGGGCGTCACCGTGCGCATCGATCCCGCCGTCACGGGCGAGGTATCGACCGAAAATTCGCAGGGCACCGTGCAGACACTGCTGGACGAAACGCTAGCCCAGACCGGCGCCACTTGGTGGTACGACGGCGTCATCCTGCATGTGGAACCGCAGGACGGCCTCAGCTCGTCGCTGATCATCAGCCAGGGCCTCGGCATCCCCGAAATCGAAGCCGAACTCGCCACGCTCGACCTGCTGGACGGACGCTTCCCGCTGATGTCCACCGCCGACGGCGCCGTGATCCGCGTGATCGGCCCGCGCGGCTATGTCGAGCAGGTCCGCAACCTCGTTGAAACCCTCATCCAGACGCGCCGCGCGCGGACCGGAACGCCCGATGAGGTCGGGCTGTACGTGCCGCGCGTCTTCCACGGCCGCGTGCTCAATTAACCTCGGGAGAGACCCATGAGCGATCCGTTCGACAACGCCGAGAACACCGAAGACCTCCACCTCCTGATGGCCGTCGCGGTCCTCTGTGGGCACAAGGGCGTCACGTCCGACATGCAGGCGGTCTATGAGATCTGGTCCAAGTGCTATCCCACCGACGCGCTCGGCGGGATCGGGCGGGGGCTGACGATGATCGGCAATGGACGGCCCCGCGAAGGCTATCGCCTGATCGAAGAGACGGCCCGCACCGCCGAGACACGCGGCGATCAGGCGAAAGAGGTGCTCTCGTCGCTGCAACGCGACATGCGCGAACTGGTCAACGGCTGACGGCACGACAGGGGGCACACCGGATGGAACTCAACCGCGGCGACATGAAGCTTCTGACCGAATGCGGCTATTCGGGCGTTCTGCGCAATATCGACACGACGCTGACGCCGATCTTCGAGGCGCTCGATGTCTGGATGCCCGACCAAAGCGCCGGGCCCATAGGGCTGGCGTTGGAGGCGATGGTCGCCGGTGACATCCGCCGCGCGGATGAGATCCTGACAAACCTCCAGCGCTCCAAGCGCCAGGGCCGGGCCGAGGCGAAGGCCATTCTCGCGCTCTGCAAGGCGCTGCAGAACGACCGCGCCGCGGCCGAGGGGCTTGCCGATGACCTGCAGGGGCAGGGCGGCAACGCCGAGGAATTCACCCGTCACCTGACGGGCCGCGAAGTCGACACGCCGTCCACGACGACCGTCGCCGCGGAATAAGGATAGACGGCCGGGTCCGCCCGCGTTCGGTCGTCTTGGGTTAGCGGGCAACTTCGAAGGCATGAAAGGAAACGATCATGGGACTTTTGAGCGGTATCGGAGACGCCATCAGCGGCGTCGCTGATGCAGTCACCGGCGCGATCGGTGGCATCGCCGAGGCGGTAGGTGGCATCACCGACGTGCTCGGCGGCTTTATGAATTCTCCTCTCGGAGGCTTGATTGCGGCGGTCTTTCCGCCCGCGGGCGCGGTGATGGGCGGGCTGAATATGCTCGGCATGGCCACAGACCTCGCCCAGATGGTCGCTGGAGGGGAAGACTACTAACCCGATGACCGGGGAGGATGGCTGGTTCTTAATTGTCGCCAGCAACGACCCCAGCCATCCTCGCCCGCCACGCTAACGAAACACAGAGAGATATGACCCACGCAACCGACACCACAGCCCAAGGCCAAGGCAGAGCCCGCCGCGCCGCGCAATTGCGCGCCGGACTGCGCCGCCTTGCGCGCCGGGCCGGTCGGTTCCGTGGACAGGTGATCCGCCGCCTTGTTCAGGCGGTGGCCCGGTCTGCCCAACCCAGCAGACCGTCGTCGCTTGGGGTTTTGCCCCGTCGCGACACCATGCCTTCCGCTCACCTCAAGTTCACCCGGTTGGGCCTCGGCCTGGCAGGGGGCGGTGGCGGAAGCCCGGGTTAAACGTCCATTTTTGCGCGAACTGACTTCAGCAACCTTGGACGATTGGTTTTTCTGGTATGAGCTCACTTGGTGACATCGGCGCGATCAGTGGCGTCACGAATTACGCCAACCCGACCAGCCCCGCACAGCTTGGCAACGACGTATCGCTGTCGGACATGGCGCGAGAGCTTCTGTCGAACATCTCGACAATGCAGAGCGATTTCCAGAACGAGGTTGTGCCAGCGGCGCAGGGCTCGGACGAGGCGCTGATCGCCTCGCGCCCCGTCGAGGGCGCCGATGCCTCGGGCCAGCCGGTGACGGACGCCGCGAAGGCGCTGGTCGATCAGATCCAGCAAAGTACCCAAGTTCAGGAACAGCTGACGCGCTTCATGATGGCTTCTTCCGTTTCGTCCTCGCTGGGGCGAAACCTGAACATGTTCCTGCGAGGACAGTAATGTTTTCCACATTGCGACGACTAACCGCCGTGGCGGCGGCCTGCCTCGTGCTGGCCGGATGCAAGTCGGAACTCTTCACCGACATGTCCGAACGCGAGGCGAACCAGGTGATCGCGGCCCTGATGTCCGAAGGCATCCCGGCGTCGAAATCCTCAAGCCGGGGGGATGGCGTGACCGTCATGATTGACCAGTCCCGCTTCGCCGAGGCGATTGAGATCCTGAACGCCCGGGGCCTGCCCTCCGACAAGTACGACAGCTTTGGCGACGTGTTCGAAAAGGACGGCCTGGTGTCATCGCCGATGGAGGAGCGCGCGCGCTATATTTACGCATTGAGTCAGGAGCTTAGCCGCACGATTGCCGAGATCGACGGCGTCCTCTCGGCCCGCATCCACGTGGTGTTGCCCGAGACCGACATGCTGGGCCGCGACTTCAAGCCAAGCTCGGCGTCCGTGTTCATCCGCCATCTCGACGATGCGCCGGTCGCGAACTTTACCTCGCAAATCCGCCTGCTCGTGTCGAACTCCATCGAGGGGCTGGTCTACGACAACGTCACCGTCGTCGCCGTGCCCGCCGAGGCGAAAGACGTCTCCACCGGCAATGGCCCGATCCTGCAGGACGTGCTTGGCGTCTGGGTCCACCCAAACTCCGTCTCCCGGCTGTGGCTGATCGTCGGCAGCATCGGTGGCGTCGCGGTCCTCGCGCTAGGGCTGTTGGGCCTACAAAGCCTCTCGCGTCACCGGCGCGGGCAGGACGATGACTTCGACCTTGCGAGCTGACCATGGCCAACCGTCGCGATCCCAATTCCGTTGACGTGGCGCGGGCCCGGGTGGCCCTCGCCGCCGGAGACGCGCCCTCGCGCACCAGCCGCCGCCGTAACGGTCTCGCTCCGGGTTTTGCCGGGGTGGACACCGCCGTTTTGCTCGCCGCCGCCGACCCCAAGCGCCGCGCCGCCGTCGTGGCCCGCGCCGCTGCGGCCGCCCACGGGCATGAGATCGCCCGCGCCATCGACGCCGCTGCCCGGGCCGAAATCGTCGACACCCTCGGCCCCGACGCCCGCACCTTCGGCCTCGCCCACCGCCATCTGTCCTGCGCCCCCGCTGGCGGCGGCGCCCTGGCGGACCGCCTCACCGACACCCGCAGCGCCGCCGACCTCGCCCTGAACGCCCATCTCAGCGGCGCCCCGCTTGACGCCACGCCCCTCGGCGCCTGCCTCTTCGCCGCCCTGTCGTCCGGGGCGCCCAAATGACCCGCGCCCGCATCCTCCGCCGCGCCGAGGTCGAGCGTCTGCGTGCCGCCGATGCCCTCGAACAGCGCCTCGCCGAAGAGCACGCCCAGCGCCTCGCCGCCGTCGAAGAGGAGCGCGCCGCGATCCTCCAGCACGCGCAAGACCGGGCCATCCGCGAAAGCACCCAAACCGCGTCGCGCATCGTCATGGACGCCGAAGCTGCCGCCCAACGCCAGCTCACCGCACTCGAACCCGAGGTCGCCGCGCTTGTGTCAGAGACCGTCACCCGCGTCATCGGCGCCATGGACCAGTCCGACGCAATCCGCCGCGCCACCCAGCAGGCGCTGTTCGACCTGAAAGACCACCGCCGCGCTCGCATCCTGGCCGCGCCCGACGTCGTCGACGCCGTCCGCTCGGGCGTCGAGGCCGCAGGCGGGGCGGGGGCCAACGTCATCTCGGTCGAGGTTGATGAGAGGCTGGAGGCTGGCCGCACTCTTCTTTCCAGCGACCAGGGCCACGTCGAAATCGGCCTGTCCGACCAGCTCGACGCCGTCACCGAAGCCTTCCGGCGGACAGATCCATGATCAGGCGTTCCAGAAAATATCGAGCAATAACAATATTCTACAGCCGGTCCCCATGGGGACCGCCCAAAATCACGACCGTCCGGGTGCCGTCATGACCGACCTCACCGCCATCGGCGACCGCCTGAAAACCCGCGCCGCCATGGGCGCCGCACTGAAGGTCAACGGCCGCATCACCCGCATCGGCGGCACCGTCATCCACGCCGTCCTCCCCTCCGGTCACATCGGGGAAGAGGTCATCCTCCGTGACCCCATCGCCCGCCACGAAGCCCGCGCCGAGATCATCGGGTTCAAGGGCGAAGAGGCCGTCCTCGCCCCCTTCGGCGCCATCGACGGCCTGTCCAACCGGGCCGAGGTCATCCCCACCGGCACCCGCCCCCTCGGCCCCTCCGGCCCCGCGATGCTCGGCCGCATCGTCGACGCCTTCGGCGCCCCCCTCGACCAACGCGGCCCCATCCCGCCCGACGCCCCCCTCGACCGAGACCCGCCCTCTCCGCTATCCCGCCCCGTGATCGACACCCCATTCGTCACTGGCATCCGCGCCATCGACGGCCTTCTGACCATCGGCCAGGGCCAGCGCGTCGGCTTATTCGGGGCCGCCGGGGTGGGTAAGTCGATGCTGCTCAGCCAGATCATCCGGGGCGCCGAGGTCGACGCCATCGTCCTCGGCCTCATCGGTGAAAGGGGCCGCGAGGTGGCGGAGTTCCTCGAACGCGACCTCGGCGAAGAGGGCCGCAAAAAAGCCGCCGTCGTCGTCGCCACATCCGACCGCCCGGCAACCGAACGCCTCCGCGCCGCCATGACCGCCACTGCCGCCGCCGAGGCCTTCCGCGATCAGGGTCTCAACACGCTGCTGCTCATCGACAGCGCCACCCGCATCGCCCGCGCCCTGCGCGAAATCGGCCTCTCCGCCGGGGAACCCCCGGTCCGCCGCGGCTTCCCGCCCTCCGTCTTCGCCCGCCTCCCGCGCCTCGTCGAACGCCCGGGTCGCTCCGCCAGGGGCACCATCACCGCGATCTACACGATCCTCGTTGAAGGCGACGACGACAACGCCGATCCGGTGGCCGACGAACTCCGCTCCCTGCTGGACGGCCACATCATCTTGTCGCGCGACCTTGCGCAGTCCGGGCACTTCCCGGCCATCGACGTCCTGCGCTCCAAAAGCCGCGTGATGGACGCCGTCACCGACCCGGCCCAGCAATCCAACGCCCGCCAGATCTCCACCTGGCTGTCCAAGCTGAACGACATCGAACTGCTCGTGCAAGTTGGCGAATACGAACGGGGAGGGGACCCGGTCGCCGACGCCGCGCTTGACGCGAAATCCGCCGTCGACGCCTTCCTCCGCCAATCCCCCGACGACCGTTCCGCCTTCGACACCACAACCGAAGCGCTCGCGGGGCTGACGTCATGAGCCTGCAAAGCCTCGCCCGCCTATCTGAACTCCGCCTCCAGGCCGCAGAACGCGTCCTCGCCGCCGCCCGCCACGCGCTGGCCATCGCCGAACAAGGCATCCTCGACGCGCAGGCCGCCGAGGCCGACCTCGCCCGCCGCCTCGACACCCAGCGCGACACCATCCGCGAGGCCTTCGTCGGCTCCAGCCAGGCCCGCGTCGCCGTGGAAGAGATGCTGCGTGAGTTCCAGTCCTTCGACGCCGCCATCGCCGCCGCTGCCGAGCGCACCGCCGAGGCCATCGCCACCCGCGACGCCGCCAAACCGCCGGTGGCCGAGGCCCGCACCGCCGTCCTCAAGGCCGACACCGCCCGCCGCAAACGCGTCCACCTCGTCACGAAGATCACCCGCGACGCCGCCCGCGTCGCCGAACTCACCGAAGCCGCCGAGGCCGAAGAACAATGGGCCAGCACCCGGCAGGGAGGCAACCCATGACCGCCCACGACGTCCTCGTCCTCGACGCCCCTGTCAAACCCCTACGCCTGCGACAAGTGACCGCCGACGCCGCGCGCCTCCAGTCCGCGTTGTCCAAGGTGATCGAGCCGCTCCTGATCTCCACCGGCGGCGCCAGCGTCTTTGCCGCCCTGGATGCCCCGCGCCCGCCCGCGCCCGAAACCCCGTGGCTCGGCTTCACCATCGACGGCGCCCCCGCCGCGATCCAGCTGTCCTGGGGCCTCGCCCGCCGCCTCGCCGGGTTGCCGCTGGAAGGTGTCATCCCCGAAGACGCGGCCCTGCTGATCGAAGAGGCCCTCGCCCCCGCGCTTGACGACCTCGAAGCCGCTCTCGGAATCGCTCTGCGCCTCACCGACTTGTCCGACGCCGACCCGACGCTCGATGTCGCCACCACCGTGAACCTCCACGGCAAGGACAGCGCGGGCAAGCTTCTGCAACTTCGCCTCGCCGCCCGCCTCTCCCCCGAGGCCGCCCAACACTTCGCCGCCGCCCTGCAACCCCGCCGCCGCACCCGCGCCGACCTCCCCGGCCTCACCCTCCGCCTGACCCGCGAACTCGGCGCCGTGGCGATCACGCCATCCGAGCTGCAATCCCTCCAACCCGGCGACGCCATCGAACTCGCCGATCCGGCCCCTCGCCTGATCCTCCAGAACAAGCGCGCCGCGAACGCGGCGCCCGAGGCCACCGGCCTCCGCCTCGCCAGCGGCTTCACCCCGCTCGCCCACGAACAGGAGACACCCATGTCCGACGACACCGCCACGCTCGACCGCGCCGTCCCCGAAACGACGCTTGATGACCTCGACATCCGCCTGTCCTTCCGCGCGGGCGAAGCCGAGATGTCGCTCAAGGCCCTGCGCGAACTCGCCCCAGGCTCCATCATCGAAATGACAGACCCGGCGACGGCAGAGGTCGAAATCCTCGCCAACGGCCGCCCCGTCGGCACCGGAGAGCTCATCAACGTCGCCGGCCGCCGCGCCGTCCAGATCCGGCGCCTCTTCGCGGGCTGACAAGGTGGAGAATTCCGTCCCCCTCCTGGTCTTCGCGATCACCATCATGCTGGTGCCCTTCGTGGTCGTTAGCATCACGGCGTTCGTGAAAATCTCGGTCGTCCTCTTCCTCGTCCGCTCGGCGCTGGGCACCCAGCAGACACCGCCAAACCTCGTGCTCTACGGCGTGACCATCGTCCTGTCCGCCTACGTCATGGCCCCCGTCTTCGGCGAATCCGTCGCCGCAATACAAGAGGCCGGAGTGACGCTGACCAACCCTGCCGACTGGACCCGCATGTACGACGCGGGCTCCGGCCCGATCCGGGAGTTCCTGATCCGCTTCACCTCTGAAGCCGAGCGCATCTTCTTCCTCGAAGCCGCGCAGGAAATGCACAGCGATCTCGATACCGAGCTGTCGATGAATGACCTCTTCATCCTCGCCCCCGCCTTCGTTACTGCAGAGCTGACGCGGGCGTTCGAGATCGGGGTCCTACTGTACCTGCCCTTTGTCGTGATCGACATCGTGATCACCAACATTCTGACCGCCATGGGCATGATGATGGTCTCGCCCATGATCATCTCGCTGCCGTTCAAGCTGCTCCTGTTCGTCGCCGTCGACGGGTGGACGCGCCTGACCCATGGCCTTGTGCTGAGCTACATCTGATGGAGCTTTTCAAACACGTCGAAACCTCGCTGGTCCTGATCCTTCAGCTTTCGATGCCGGTGGTGATCGTGGCGACGGCGGTGGGTCTGCTGATCGGGCTGTTTCAGGCGTTGACGCAGATCCAGGACCAGACGCTACCGCATGCGGTAAAACTCGCCGCGGTGGCGGTGACGATCATCGTCCTCGGGGCGGCGATGTCCCAACGCCTCGTCGCCTTCACGACCGAGGTCTTCTCTCGCATCGCGTCGGGGTGAAATGGTCAAGTCGAGGAACGCATCCCGGCGCGGAATCAAGGCCGCAGGCCGCCGCGGGCCGGTTTGGGAAGAAAACGGGGCCGGGCCCTCCCCAGGCCCGGCGATACGTCTCAAGTCGCGCATCCTTCCGAACGAGTGCGGTACAGCCACCATAAACCGCGCAGAACGCCCGACAATCTCGCCGGTCCAGGGCCCGTCGACAGCGCGGCTCGTTACCCAATTGTCGTGGCGATTAAAGCACCAGGGAAATCAGGCCAAGCGCAGCGAACGCATCCCAGCGCGGAATCAAGGCCGCAGGCCGCCGCGCTATCGCCGGGCCCACCCGAGGCCCGGCGATTGGTTGCCACCTGCGCGACGCTCGAAACGAAGGCGGGACGGCGCAATAAACGGCATCGACCATTCATTAGGATCGCCGGACCTGGGCCCGTCGACAGCGCGGCTTGCAACAAAGAGTCTGCCCACCGTCCCCCGCCAACCTCTGCGCGCGACATGACCGAAGCCTGGCTCCTCAGCCGCGCGCCCGAGGTCCTGTTCCTCAGCCTCATCCTGTCCGCCGCCCGCCCGCTGGCATTCATCTTCATCCTCCCGCTCTTCACCCGCTTCGGCCTGCAGCAGGGCCTGATCCAGGGCGGCATCCTCGTCGCCTTCGCCGCGCCCGTCTTCCCGGGTGTCTCCGCAGAACTCCAGGTCCTCCCGCCCATCCCCGTGGCCGAAATCGCCTTCCTCATCGCCAAGGAACTCCTCGTCGGCGTCATCCTCGGCCTCGCCCTCGGCCTGCCGCTCTGGGCCGTCGTCGCGGCGGGCGACGTCGTCGACATGCAACGCGGCGCCAGCATGGGGACGCTCGTCGACCCCGGCACGGGGGAAGACACCACCCTCACCGGCACGCTGTTCTTCCTCGTCACCGCGCTCGTCCTCATCACGTCCGGCTGGTTCACCGAGGTTCTGCTGTCGTCGCTTTACGGCAGCTACGTCGGCTGGCCCATCCTCCAGACCCTGCCGCCCCTCTCCGCCGAAGCGGGGGCCGAGGCGCTGGGCCTTCTCGACGCCCTCCTGCGCACGGGTGTCATCCTCGCCATGCCCATCCTCGCGCCGCTGCTACTCGCCGAAATCGCCCTCGGCCTCGCCGGGCGCTACACCCAGCAGATCAACGTCATGTTCGTCGCGATGAGCCTCAAACAGGTCATCTACATCCTCATCCTGCCCATCTACTTCTCTGCCCTCATCGTGTATGTTCAGGGCGAGATCCGGGATCTCGGCGACACCCCCACCGTCCTCGAAGGGTTCCTCAACCCATGAGCGGCAACGACACATCCGAAGAAAAGACCCTCCCGGCCTCCAAGCGGAAGCTGAAGAAGCAGCGCGAGAAAGGGTCAGTCGTCACGTCGAAAGAGGCGGTGATGTCGGTCGTAGGGATAGCCTCGCTTCTGTACCTCCACGGCCAGCGCTTCTCGATCAGCGAAAAGCTGCAAGCGCTGTGGGTGCTGGAACCGGACTACGAGGGCCAGACCTTCGCACAGCAGTTGGAAAGCAAGGCCGCCATCATCTGGCAACTGTCGCTGGAACTGGTCGCGCCGCTGATGGCGCTTGTGATTGGTATCTCGATCCTGACCGGAATGCTGGTCACCGGCGGTCCGGTCTTCTCGACGGAATCGATCACGCCGAAGTTCGAGAAAATCAACCCGGCCAGCGGCTTCAAACGGGTGTTCGGGCGCCGGGCTCTGATGAGCTTCATGATGAACGTCATCCGCCTGACAGCCCTGACGCTGGTCTTCGGCCTGATCCTGCTCGGCGCGTGGGAGGCGCTGATCCTCGCCCCCGTCTGCGGCCTCGGCTGCGCGATGGAGACGTTGGACAACGTGCTCCTCCCGCTCATCATCGGCGCAGTCGCGGTGATGGCGGTGATGGCGATGTTTGACTACATCGTTCAGCGCAGCGAGTTCCTGCACGAACAGAAGATGACCATCACCGAATACAAGCGCGAGATGAAAGACCAACTCGGTGATCCCCACCAGCGCAGCCATTTGAAGAAAGAGCGGCGGTCGATGCTCACCACCCCCACCGGGCCGGACCAGGCGACCATCGTCATATCGGACCTCAGCAAGGTCGGCATCGGCATCCGCTACCGCCAGGGCGAAACGCCCGCGCCCCTCGTCGTGGCCCGCGTGCGCGACGGCATGGGCATCCGCAAGATGGTCCGCGCGTCGGGCGCGCTTCAGCACGACGACAGCGACCTCGCCGAGATGCTGTCGAAGATCGCCGTGGGCGACTACATCACCGACGACGACATCATCGCCCGCATCGCGCCTCTGCTGCAGCGGGCGCAATCCGTGACCTGAGGAGCGGTTTCCCGCGCGGAATCAAGGCCAAAGGCCGCGCATCGACGGGCCCACCCGAGGCCGGGCGATATGGGTTCAGCCAGCGCATCGCTCGAAAGGACGGCGGGGCCCAACAATAAAGTGCATTGAATGACGGTGGGATCGCCGGTCCTGGGCCCATCGACGCGCGGCTTTGCAAAAGTAGGGTGGGCAAACTGCCAACCGTGGCTATCCGATCAGATCGGACACGGTGTTGAAATCTTCCCGGCCCTGCGCACGATCCCAATCCGGGCTCGTAAATACCGCGTCATCGCTGGGGATGTCGCCGCCAACCATATCGGCGACACTCTCAAGCGACAGGCCGCCGTCGATCAACAAATCGCGCGCGTGCTCCCCCATCAGGGTCGCGTCCATCGCGTCGACGTTGATCGATGCCGTCTCGTCGTCGGCATCCGCGTTGTAGGATAGGTCCGCCTGCGGGTCCTGCGCGATTGCTTCAATCCGCAGACCGTCTTCGTCCGTCTCGCTCGGCATGTCGTCCCTCCGGTGCGAACTTCCCGTCAGAATGCCGCCGATTTGCGAAGGCTATGTGAAGGGCCAACCACATTCCCAGTCGCTCAACAGCATTTTCGAAAACTGCATTTCATTTCACAGTTCCTTCGAAAACCGCGCTTACCCCTGTCTGTGCTGGCGTCGAAATTACCCCCCGGCCACTTGGCGGGGCAGGAGCGGAAGTTATGAGCGACATCCAATACAACACGGCCGAGACCCTTCTCGCCAACACGCGTGCCGACGTGAACGCGCTGATGGGCGGGCCCGAGGCGGAATACGCCACCAGCGACGGCGGGTCTGGCGGCGACAATGGGCTGGCCGACATCCTCGAAGATCTCACGAAGCTTCTCCAGAGGCTGATCGACAAGCTGGGCGGCGATGAAGGCGGCAGCACCGGCGGTCCCGGCCATCCCGGATGCTGGCACGGCGGCGGCAGCGACGAGGTGATTGCAGGCTCCGGCCGGATCTGGGGCGACCCCCACTTCATCGGCGAGGACGGCGGCAAGTTCGACGTACAGGGCCGCGACGGCGGCATCTATAACCTGCTCTCCGACCAGAACTTCCAGATGAACGGGCGCTTCGACGCCTGGGGCGGCGGTGGCGCCACCGTCGTGGGTCAGGTCGGCATCTCGGCCGGCTCGGACCAGATCGAGGTCAACAAGGACGGCACCGTGCTCGTCAACGGCGAAGAAGTCGGCGTAGGCGAACGCGTCGAACTCGCCGACGGCGGCTACGTCCACAACTGCGGTAACGAAGTCACCGTCGAATCTGGCGAATGGAAGGTCGATTTCCAGATCAAACAAAGCAGCCGCGGCAACTACATCAACATGGATGTCTCGACCGAGAACGCGAACTCGGACGGCGTGAAGCCACACGGCCTGCTGGGTCAGACCTTCGACGCCGATGACGACGCGCGGAACGGCGCGAAGGGCCGCGGCGCGCAGGGCGAAGGCGCGATTGACGGCGTGGTCACCGACTATGAGGTCGACGGCCTCTACGACCGCAACTTCACCGACTTCAACCAGTTCTTCGATGACGCCGAAGGCGGCGGCTACGACGCGGAACTGACCGAGATGATGGCGAAAGCCTTCGGTCTTATGGCGCAGTCGATGTTCCTGCTGATGGGTCAGCAGAACCAGGCGGCCTGATGATCTGACCGACCGCCGGGCCATCGCGGCCCGGCGCCACGGATCACAGATAGAAGGACATGGGCACATGATTGATTTCGATCCAACCACCGCCACCGTCGCCGACCTTGAAGCCATGCTCGCGCAGATCGGCACGATGGAGGCTCCGACAGGCGCGGGGGCCGACCAGCTTGCCGCCCTGATCGCCGAGATCGAGGGCATCCTCGCCGACGACGGCGGTGGTGGCCCGGTGACCTTCGGTGACGAAATCTTCGACTCACCCGAGGCGCAGGAACTGCTCGATCAGATGGCGGCGCTCGGGTTCAGCATGATGATGCAGTCGATGTCCGACACCATGAGCGAGGTTCAGAAAATCGCGCTTGAACTGTGATGCGTGGGATCGGCCCTGACCTGCCTTTCCCTCAAATATTGTTGGTAACCCGTTGAAGAGATGAGTTTTCGTTCCCGGCGCAATCTGAAGCTGTTGTCGCACAGCTTTCATGTTCCGGCTCAAAACTGGCGTTGAGGCAGATCCCCGGGATCGCTCGACCAGAGAAGGAAAGATCAGATGTCAGATAAACCGATCCAGATCGTGGAACTTGATCAGCGCTTGGCGAACGACCCTGACGGGACGGAACTCAAGCGTCTGACCGAGCGGCTTTTGGCAGGCAAAGGGAGAGTGGTCCGTGAAATGGACCGGGGTGTCAGCACTGAAGAATACGCCCGGCTGGCGTCTCTTTCCCAAGCTTATGACGCAGGCGTTGAAGCGCTGCCAAAGCTCTGGGCGTCTATCAACCAACCCTCGTAACTGACCTAACACGGAGAACGACTATGGCAGATGCACTTGGCCAGATGAAAGCGGCGTTTGCGGATGCTCAGGCGGCTCAGGCGGAGATCACCGTCGAGACGATGAAGCACCAGACGATCATGAAGACCCTCGAAGCCATGAAGAAGGCCTTCGAAGCAATCCGGGGCTAATCCCCTTCGCGGGGCGCGCGATGTCGCGCGCCCCGCAAACTCTGCTGCTGGATGTTGGGGGGTGCGCGATGGCCGCACGTGGAAAACGCGACTACCTGCTCACGGTTCTGACCGGCCCGAATGCCGGGGCTCAGCAGACATTGACGAAACGCCGTGTGACGCTTAGTGCGTCCGGCACGTCTGACTTTTATCTCGACGGGCTCGACGAAGGCGACGTGGAAATCACCGTCGCCAAGGATCGCGTCCGTGTCGCATCGGACCGCGGCGACGTCGCGCTGCACGGCAAGCCGCCGCCGCCCTCGGGACAGGCGCTGATCGCACAACTGCCCGCAACGTTCGACCTCGGCCACGTCGCGCAGATCAACATCAGCACATCGGGCGGCACAGCGTCCCGTGGGGCAGGGCGCCTCGTCGGCATCGCGGCGGTGCTCCTGCTGTTCGCAGGCGGAGGAGTCGCGCTCCAAAGCTCACTGGGGCAGGGGTTCATCACGGAAGTCGTGGCCTCAACACCCGACACCGTGACCTACACCCAGGCCCCCATCGCCACCACGGCGCCGGTAGAAGAAGAACCCGCGCGCCCGAAGGTCACCTTCGACGACGCCCGCACCGCGCTGGAAAACGCGGTCGAAAATGCCGGGCTCGACGGCCTCACCCTTCGCTCCGAAACCGGCGTGATCCGGGTCACCGGCACGATCAACAAAAGCCGCCTCGGCGCCTGGAACGAGATCCGCAAGGCGTATGACAGCCAGTTCGGCCTCATCGGCCCGCTGCTGGTCAACATCACCGAAGAGAGCGACGCACCGCCCCTTGCCGTCGCCTCCGTCTGGCTGGGCGAAAACCCCCAGATCACCACCCGCGACGGCACCGTGATGGGCATCGGTGACGGCACCGAAAGCGGCTGGAAGCTTTCGGTGATCGAAGCCACCTCGGTCAAGCTGACGCGCGGTCGCCAGACCATCGTCATCGAGTTCTAGGCCATGGCCGCCCGCCAACTCTCGCCGGTCGGACAAGATCTGCGCACCGACCCCATCCGCGCCATTGCCGAGGCCGACCTCCAGTCGCGCCCGCCCGGCACACCCACCGATGTCCCGGTTATCGACACCGGCCCCGACCTTGTCGAACCCTCCCGCCCGCTCGCGCCGCAGGGCATGGCTGGGCTCGTGGATGAGGCGCTGGGCTCCGTCAAACTGCCGACGCTGCTCGAACTCGCCAACGCGCTGGAGGACATGGCAGGCTACACCAGCCGCCTTGCCGACATCGACCCCGCGATGGCCGAAGTTGCTCAGGCCGTCCTGTCCGACGAGCAGGCCAAAGTCCTCCGCTACGTGGACCTGCGCGACAGATGAACCAGATGACCCCCCTCTCGCAGTCGGACAAACCCGACCGCCGCTCCGCAGAGGTCATCGCAGGCCTCGCCACCCTTTACTTCCGCTATAACGACCCGGCTCGCGCGTTGGTCCTTGGCATTGCCGCCATGAAGTCCGGCGCCGCAGGCCCCCGCACCGCGCTCCTCGTCGCGTCTTGCTTTCTGAAAACCGGCGATGCCGAACAGGCCGCCGCCGCCTTGGAGCCGCTGGAGGACGTCGACCTCACCCAACAGGAAGCCGCGGCCTACAAGTACCTGAAAGCAAAGGTCGCCTTCCGCCTGTCCGACCCCGACACGGCCCGCGCCCTGCTGGCGGAAGCCGCCCAAATCGCGGACACCGCGCAATGACCATGCTCGCCGCCCTTGGCCGCAAACTCGCCCTGCGCCAGGACCTCGCGCTGGTCCTCTTGCTGCTGATGACGATCTTCATGATCATCCTGCCGCTGCCGACCTGGCTGATCGACCTGCTGATCGGCGTGAACCTCAGCCTCGTGCTGCTGGTCCTCGTCGTCACCGTCTACCTCAAGACGCCCACGGCGTTCTCGACCCTCCCAGCCGTCCTGCTGTTCTCAACCCTCTTCCGCCTCGCCATCTCGATCTCCACCACCCGGATGATCCTCGTGCAGGCCGACGCGGGCCGCATTGTCGAAACCTTCGGCGAATTCGTCCTCTCGGGCTCCCTCATCGTCGGCCTCGTGGTGTTCCTCATCATCACCGTCGTCCAGTTCGTCGTGATCACCAAGGGCTCCGAACGCGTCGCCGAAGTCTCCGCCCGCTTCTCCCTCGACGCCCTGCCGGGCCGCCAGATGTCCATCGACAGCGACATGCGCGCGGGCGAAATCAACATGGCCGAGGCCAAACGCCGCCGCGCCGACCTGCAACTCGCCTCCGAATTCTACGGCTCCATGGACGGCGCCATGAAGTTCGTGAAAGGAGACGCCATCGCGGGCCTGATCATCATCGCGGTGAACATCCTCGGCGGCATCGCCGTGGGCGTCGGCCAGAACGGCATGGACTTCGGCGCCGCCGTCGGGCGCTATTCGGTGCTGACCGTGGGCGACGGCCTCGTCAGCCAGATCCCGGCGCTGCTGATGGCCATCAGCTCCGGCATTGTGATCACCCGGATCACCAACGACGAAAGCACCGATCTTGGCCGCGACATCGCCGCCCAGATGTCGGCAAGCCCAAAGGCCCTGCTGATCGCGTCCGGCGTCCTCGTCCTCTTCAGCCTGATCCCCGGCTTCCCGATGCTGACGTTCCTGGCGCTGGCGACGTTCTTCGCCATCGTCGGCGGCTTCGCCCACGTCGCCGCGACGCGCAAGTCGGAGACGGGCCCGCAGGGGCCGGCGACGGCCGCCGAGCTGAGGCAAGACCTCCTCCTCGCCCCCATGGCCCCCGTCCACGTTGGCATCGGCCCGGGTCTCGCCGCCGTCCTCGACCGCAATGCCTTCCGGGGCGAAGCGCTGTCTGAACGCAGCCGCCTCTTCGACCAGATCGGCGTCCCGTTCCCGCCCGTCGTACTGGTGGATGAACCCGACGCCCCCGACAGCCAATGGCGCCTCATCATCGAAGGCGTCCCCGTCACAGAGGGCACCCTGCCGCTCGGCAAACTCCGCGTCACGGATGACCCGGAGGCCGCCGAAATCCTCTCCGTCCCCCTCGACGAAATCGAGCTTTCCCAGACCCTGCAACGCACCCACTGGGCCGGCGCGGCGCACGGCCCGCTGCTGGCGAAAAACGGCGTCGCGACCCAATCGCTCGAAGCCACCCTCGCCATGCTCGTCGGCCAACGCCTCCCGAAACACGCCTCCGAATTCCTCGGCGTGCACGAGGCGAACTCCATCCTCACTTCCATGGAAGCCCGCTACGACGACCTCGTTGGTGAAGCGCAAAAGGCCCTCCCGCTCCAGAAAATCGCCATGGTCATGCGCCGCCTCGTGGAAGAGGAAGTCCCCATCCGCAACATGCGCATCGTCCTCGAAACCGTCGTCGAATGGGGCGCGCGCGAGAAAGACCCCGACATCCTCGCCGAATACGTCCGCGCCGCACTGTCCCGCCAGATCAGCCACAAATACGCTGACGGCGACCGCTTCATCCCGGCCTTCGTCGTCGAAAGCGATGTCGAAGACACCATCCGCAACGCCCTGCGCCAATCCAGCGCGGGCACGTTCCTGTCTATGGAAGCCCAGCAATCCCGCGCGCTGCTCGCCAACATCAAAAAGGCGGTCGGAGACCTCGCCGGACACGCCTCCATGCCTGTCTTTTTGGCAACAATGGACACAAGACGTCACCTCAAACGGTTTCTTTCCGACCACGAGGTGGAATGCCCCGTGTTATCCCATAAAGAGATAGCGACCAGCTATAAGGTCCAACCGCTCTCTATGGTCTCAATGCGATGAAATTGCTGATAAGAACGCTTCTCGGCCTATCCCTGATCCTCACAACCCTTCCGGCCATTTCGCAATCCGCGAACCGATCTCTGGTTGAAGGAACCGGGCAGGTCGTGACCCTGTCGCGCCCCGCATCCTCGATCTTCGTGGGCGACCCGGGCGTCGCCGATGTCCGCGTTGTGTCCGGAACCGCCCTGTTCCTCGCAGGCATCTCCCCGGGCACCACCAACGTCTTCGCGCTCGACTTCGAAGATCAACTCATCGCCAGCTACACCGTTCGCGTCGTCGCCGACAACGCCGAAGCCCGCGCCACCATCGGCTCTGCCGTGCCCAACGGCTCCATCCAGATCCGCTCCAACGAAGGCGCCGCCATCCTGCGCGGGCGCGCCAACAGCCTGAATGAGGCGCTGGCCGCCCTCGACGCCCGCCGCTCCCTCGAAGCCAACGATCGCCTCGTCGTGGATCGCACCACGATCAAGAACGGCACGCAGGTCTCGCTGAAGGTGCGCTTCGTCGAAGCCTCCCGATCCGACCTGCGCCAACTGGGCTTCGACCTCTCGGCCCTCGGCTCCGTCAACGGCAACCCCCTGCGATTGCTGACGGGAGACGGCATCGCCGCCGACTTCCTTAACGGCACAACGGGGCTTGGCGGCAACGGCCTCCGCGCCGGGGTCCGCACCAGCGATGTCGACGCGGTGCTCTCGGCGCTGGACGAACGCGGCGTCGTTGAAATCCTCTCCGAACCCACGCTCACCACCACCTCTGGCCGCCGCGCCAACTTCCGCGCAGGCGGCGAATTCGGCTTCCCCGTCCCGCAAGGCGACGGCGTCATCGGCGTGGAGTACCGGGAGTTCGGCGTCTCGCTCGACTTCCTCCCCACCGTCCTGCCCAACAACCGCATCGCCCTCGAAGTCTCGCCCGAGGTCAGCTTCATCGACCCCGAGATCGGCGTCGACGTCGACGGCTTCGTCACCCCCAGCCTCTCCGTCCGCCGGGCCGAGACGACGGTCGAGGTCGGCAGTGGCCAGACCTTCGCCATCGCCGGGCTCTACGAACAGTTCGAATCCGACAGCAATCGCGGCGTCCCGGGCCTCAGCAACGCGCCGGTCGTCGGCCGCCTCTTCGGCCGCGAAACCCGCCGTCGGGACGAACGCGAGCTGGTGATCTTCATCACCCCCTTCCTCGCCGAAGCGAGCGACATTGCCGAGCCCAATCGCCCGGACAAACCCAAACTCGTCGACAGCGTGGGGTTCATCGTCAAATGAAGAAAGGCATCGCCCTCGTCCTCCTTCCGCTCGCCCTCACGGCCTGCGAAGCACCCGCCCCGGAAGAGCGTCTGAGCATCATGACCCGCTCCACCGAGCCGCTCTATCAGAAGCGCGCCGACGGCAAGATCGCCGCGTCAAGCTGCCTCGCCCGAACACCCGCAAGCTACGGCAACGTGCCCTCGGCCTGCACCATCGACACGATCACCGCCCAACAGGTCGCGAACCCCCACGACCTCGTCCACCCGCACCCCCCGGGCCCGGCCCCGGCCTACCCCCGTGCAGCGGCGGCCTATGAATACATATACGGCGAAATGCCCAACGATGCCGCCGCGGAAGACCCGCAACCCGGCATCCTCATACCCGTCGAACCCGACCCCGCCGCTGCCGAAGACGACGCCGGCTAGCCCCGCGCCACGCCCTGTCTTCACCTGGCTGGAAAATACCTCCCCCGGAGGGCCGCTCTCCTCCCGAGCGGACCGTCCGGCACAAATGTGCATCGCCCTTCAAACAGCGTTCAAACTTCACAGGTAAGCTCACCACTGCTGGCGACTCCGACTTGAAGCGGAGAGCACTAATATGGGTACAGGCGCAGACGGCGTAGGCTCGGACGATGGCCCAACCGGGGGCGACAACGACGGCCCGGACGCCGACGTCTCGGATGCAGGGGCCGCCACCGACGCAGGCATGGCGGAAGCCGCCGAAGCCGAAGGCGGATCAGGCGATGACGGCGGAACGGGCGATGACGGCACCGGAACGTCCTCTGACCCGGACAGCACGGATACCGACACCGAAGAAGAAGCCGCGGCCGCCCACGACGCCGCCGTCGCCGCTGACCAGGCCGCGATGGATCGCACCCGCGAAGCGGCACGTGGAACGCATCCGGCAGAGGTTGATCCGGCAGAGACGGATCCCACAGCCGAAACCGACCCGACCGCTGAGACGGACCCCGAGGTAGCCGAAACGGACCCCGAGGTCGAAGAAGACGTCGCAGACGAAGAGACCCCACCCGAACAGGCCCCAGCCGCCACAGCCGTCCCCGGCACATATGCCGACAGCTATGTCTCGCAGGGCCTCTCTGGCGTGAACGAAGGCATCGCCGCCGTCCTCGGCGGCCCTGTCGACCTTGTGGAAATGGGGCTCAACGGCCTGTCCTGGGGCGCCGAACAAGCCGCCAGTGTGGTGGGTGTAGAGCCGGGCTGGGCGCCGGAATTCGAGAACTCGTTCCTCGGCTCCAACCACATCGAAGGCATGATGACCGACATGGGCTCCATCGCGCCCGAAAGCGCGGACCCCAACCGCCAAACCGTCCGTGACGTGGCCGCCATCGGCACCGAGGTCGCCTCGGTCTTCACCGGGGTCGGCCTGGCGCGATCCGGCATGGGCCTCGCCAACCAGGTCGATGACGTGGCCGAAACCGTCGGCCCATCGCTTCTGCCCGATGAGGGCCTCGTCGGGACATACGACGACCTGATCGCTGCCGGGCGTGTCGGTGATGACATCACCCCACACCACGTCCCGTCGGCCAACCACATGGGACAGCACGGCGTGCGACCGGGAGACGGCATTGCCATCAACATGGAGCATCCCCATCCCGGCGCGGGCGGGCGACACCGCGAGACGTTCACCTACGGCACGCAAGCTGATGTCGACATGGACCCACGCGACGCGCTCGCCGCCGGAATCCGCGACGCCCGCTCGATCTACCAGGGCGCCGGCCTGTACGGTGACCGTATACGCGAGGGCCTGCAGGAGGTTATAGAGCAGAACAGGGATGCATTCCCGGAGCTGTTCAACCGGTGACCATGACAACAGACATCGAAGAAACCCTCTCGCAGCTCGGCACGCTTGACGCGGGCGCGCCCGACTTCGTGCCCCGGTTCGAGGCGGGATTGGCCGAGGTGGTTCCGCGTTTGGACGGGGCGATGATGCCCCGGCTTCTGACGCTGTTTGCCGATGACAGGCCGGACGCCGCGATGTTCTCGTTGATCCATACGGTCGAGAAACTGGACCGCGCGACCTACCTGTCCGGCCTCGCCGATGGGATGTCCTCCCTTGTGCGCGTGGCGCCGCGCTGGGCGTCGATCATCGTGATGCGGGTCCTCAACGATCCCGACTATGTCCAAGCCTTCGGAACGGAATTGCGCGACCGCGATGCCGAGACGAAAGAGGCCGTGACGTGGCTCATGAACGCGATCAATGCCCGCTCATCGAGTTTCAAGGAAAAGACGCAGCCGCTGCTTGATGCCATGCAGTGATGCGCCAGCCCTTACGCAGGCCCGGCGCATGAGGCAGATGCTCAGCCATCAGGAGTATGTCGGCAATCGCCTGAGCAGCCTGACACCCGACAAAGGCGCCCTGTTTCTCTGCGCCGTGTCGCAAAGACAGGTCCCGGTTTACGAACTGTTTGCCGCCGACCAGCGATGGGGGCACGTTGCGGGGTTCCGAGACCTGATGCAGCAGTGTTGGGCAGCCGCCCTGTCTCCGGGCACGTCGACACGTCCAGCGCATCCAAACGCCGAAGACTTCATATCGTCGGATTTCGGGCAATCCGGCTCAAGTCTGGCAATAGAAGCCTACTCCTCGCTCGAAGTGCTGATCGGCATCCTGAATGGAGAGCCGATAAGCGCGGCGCCAGTCGAATACGCCTACACCATCCTCGACAGCTACCTCTACGGTACTTTGGGGCTGGCCACGGTGTCCGCAGAGAACGACGCGGCAGTGGACGCTCACCCGCTGACAGTTCAGGAAATGCAAAGGCAGACCAGGGCGCTTGATGACATCTCGTCCACCAGTTGGCGCGCCGCCGACTGGGCATCCTGGCGGGACAAGGCCGCTCAGCAGAGCCTCCTGTCCTGATCGACCCGGGGCTCCCCCGAGCCCGTAGGCCGATCGAGGCAAAGTCTCGTAACCCATGTTAACGGCCCATCACCGAGCGCGCCGTTAACCCCGCGATTTTCGCAAACTCCACCGACGCGATACCGACGCAATACATACAAAATACCGACGTGGATTTTCCCGCATCGGCCCTTGTTAACAAAGCGATTCGGTGTCCAACGCCGCGCCGGCCCCACTGGCCGACCGCACGCCGCGTTAAGTCTTCGCGGTGATCCCGAACGCGGCCATCCCTTGCGACCGGGCCTTGCGCCCGATTGCGACGATCTGGTCGATCTCTTCGTTCGTCAGGTTCAGCACCGCCGCATCCCGCCGCGCCGAGGCTTCCATCCCCAGCATAGCGGCGACAAGGTAGAAGTTCCGCTGATGACGGAAGTCCGCATCCGGCGCAAACGCCACCGCGTGCTGCATCTGATACGCCCGCCGATCCCCCATCAGCGCCAGCGTCAGCGCGAGGTTATTGCGCACGTCCAGATCCCTCGGGTTCACCGCCAGCGCCTGCTCCAGCACCTGCTTCGCCGCCGCATGCTGCCGCTGGCCATTCAGTGCCACCGCCGAGGCGATCAACGCCTCGGTATCTGCCCGCGTCTCCACGGCCTTGTTGGCGTGCGCCGCCGCCGCACCATAGTCGCCCAAGGCAGACTGCGACACGCTATAACCGATCTGCGCCTCGCGGCTCGCGGCGTTGACGATCAACGCCTCGCGATAGGCGCCCGAGGCACGAGACCAGTTCGCCTGACTGGCATGCACATCGCCGATCCCCACTAGCGACGCCACGTCGCTCGGGTTCCGGTCCAGCCGCGCCTGGAAGTTGGCCATCTTCTGATCGCCCGCCGCCTTCGTACCAAGCCCGCGCCCGAACTCCGGCATGTCACACGCCGCCAGTGCCACCAGCGAACCGGCAAGACAAATCCCGCGTCCAAAAGCCTTCATGTCCCACCCTCGCTCATCACGCTGGCAGCGATAAGAACGCCGCCAAAGTGCCCAATTCCAAACGAATATCTTCAGTTGCGCAGAGCTTCGCAGACCCCACCATCCCGGTCAACGTGGCGCAGCCAACCACGCCTATTGCGTGTGGTAGGAAGGTCGCGCTCACTCAAACCCCTGGGTCTTTTCGGGGTTCAGCACCTCGTGCATCGCCGTGCCTTCCTGCGCGCCGTCATTCATCCGCCAGATCTGCATCAGCTTGGCAAACGCAATCACCTCGATGGTGCTCTGCAGCGCCTTCTCAGCCGCCGCGTAGACGACGATGTAATTCACCACATCCTGCAACGTGTTGCTCAGCGTCTTGGCCAGCAACCACTTTGATCCCGCAGTCCCAAGCGTGGCCTCCGACACAAGACCCTGCGTCTCTTGCGTCGTTAGAAGCCAGCGAAATATCTCGTAGTTTCGGAGGGTTCCGTCGGATCGCAGATACCGTTCCGCATCCTCGAACACCTCTTCAAACAGGTCCATCGACAACTCTTCGATGGCCTCCTGCGTGTCCGCATTGCCTGTCACCGTCTCGGTCATGCGTCGTCCCCCAGTATACACCTGGGGGTAATGGGCAAATGTGACAGCCATGTTGCGCTCGGGCCGATTGGGCAGGTGCCGCTCATCGCGCTCTGACAAACGCGCCTCGCTTGGGTCAGTCGTCCCACTGAATGTCGAACTTCGTCACCAGCGCGCCGACCTCAGCATCGGTCAGACCCCGCGCCTCGACGCCCCGAAGCATCATCGCAAGGCGGGCCGTCTCTTCCAGCTCTTCAATCGCGTTGCAGGCCGCCTCCACGTCCTTCCCGGCCACCACCGGGCCGTGGTTCGCCAGCATCACCGCGCTCCGCTTCCCCGCAAGGCCGCGCACCGCTTCGCCCATCGCCGGATCGCCCGGCAGGAAGAACGGCAGCAGCTTCACCCGGCCCAGCAGCATGATCGCATAGGGCGTCAGAGGCGGCAGGAAGTTATCCGCGTCGACCTCCGGCATCATCGACAAGGCGACGGAGTGGCTGGAGTGCAAATGCACCACCGCCCCCGTCGCGCTGCGCGTGTCGTAGAACGCCGTGTGGAGCGGCATCTCCTTCGTCGGCTTGTCCCCCGACACATGCGCCCCGCTCGCGTCGAACCGGCTAAGCCGCGCCGGATCAAGCCGCCCAAAGCTCGTCCCCGTGGGCGACACCAGCAGACCGCCATCCTCCGTCCGGGCCGATATATTGCCCGTGCTCCCATGCGTCAGCCCCCGGTCATACAGCGACTTTGCCAGACGGCACATCAACTCCCGCAGGGCGCTGTCGCTCATTGTGCGCCTGCCAGCACGCGGTCGGCCTTTTCAAAGAAAGTCTCAACGCCGAAATTGCCAGACTTCAAGGCCACAACCAGATCCGGTCGAGCCCGAAGGGCAGGGACCCCGGGGTCAATCTCGGGCCCGATCTCCAGTCGGCCCAAATCCAACCCCTCTACCACCGCGCCCGATGTCTCGCCCCCGGCGGTGATCAGGCGCGTCGCGCCTCCGTCAACCACCCGCCGGGCAACATCCGCGAAGAACTTCTCCAGCGCCGCCGACGCGGCCTCTCGCCCAAAGGCGTCCTGCACCTTCGCAACCTCTGCCGGGTCCGCCGAGCTATAGGCCAGCGGCAGCCCGTCCTGCGACAGCAGCCAGTCCGAGACCGCGTCCGGCGTCAGACGCCCCTCAATAATTTCCGCCGCGCCCACTTCCCGCGAGGGATGCCGTGCCGCGTGATACGCCACCTGTCCCCGCGTCGCGGTGGAGCAAGACCCTGACAACGCAACAGATTTGCCGCCCTGACCCGTCCAAGGCGCCTCAGTCGCGGTGCACCCAAAATTAGCCGGAAGCCCCTGAGCCACACCGGACCCACCCGTCACAAGCGGCGCCCCCTTCGCCGCTTTACCGATCTCCATCAGGTCCGTGTCACGGATCGCATCGACGACGATATGCCGGTGCCCCGCTGCCGCCTGAGCCTCCAACCGGTGGCTAATCTGCGCCGCCCCGGCGAAGACATCACCCGCCGGAACATGACCGACCGAGTACCTCGTCTGCGCCGCCAGCCACCGCCGAATGTCGGCATCCGTCATCGGCGTCAGCGGGTGATCCTGCATCCCGGATTCGCTCAGAAGCCGGTCGTTCACGAACAGATGCCCCTGATACAGCGACCGCCCCGTGCCGGGAAACGCCGGACACACGATCACCCGCTGCGCGCCCAGTGCCTCCGCCAGGGCATCGACCACAGGCCCGATATTGCCCTCCGCCGTCGAGTCAAACGTCGAGCAATACTTGAAAAAGATCTGCTCACACCCCTGCGCCCGCAGCCACTCCAGCGCCGCCAGCGATTGCCGCACCGCGTCCTGAGCCGGGATCGACCGCGTCTTCAGCGCCACCACCCCGGCCTGCACATCCCCGGCGGCGGGTTCCTGCGGGACGCCAGTGTACTGCACCGTGTGCATCCCGCCTTTCGCCAGTGTGTTGGCGAGGTCGCTGGATCCCGTAAAATCGTCGCCGATACAGCCCAAGAGCATCATGTCTCTCCCGGCAGCTTAAGGCCCGCATTGCGCGCATAGACCTTGGCCACCGCCGCATCGTCCTCGGTCCCAAGACCCATCCCTGCGGCTGCGAGGAACTGCTGCATCGCCGCCGCTGTGATCGGGGCGCTGAACTGGGCCGACTTCGCGATGTCCAGCACAATCCCCAAATCCTTCGGCCAAATGCTCACCTGGCTCAGCGGCGTGTAATCGCCCGCTACGATATGCGGCGCGCGGTTTTCAAGCATCCAGCTCGTCCCCGCGCATTGGCTGATCACCTCGACGAACTTCTCGGGGGTGACGCCCTGGGTCATCCCAAACGTCATCGCCTCCGCCATCGCCGCGATGTGGACGCCCGCCAGAAGCTGGTTCACCGCCTTCATCGCCGACCCGGCCCCCGCCGCGTCGCCGAGGGAGAAAACCGTCTCCGCCATCGCCTCCAAAGCAGGCCCCGCCGCCGCGAATGCCGCGTCCGGGCCAGACGCCATCACCGACAACTCCCCCGACGCCGCCTTGCCCGCGCCGCCCGATATCGGAGCATCAAGGTAATGCACACCGGCCTCTGTGCACCGTTCCGCCATATCGCGAGCGAACGCCAGCGGGACGGTCGCGCAGGCGACCACGGCGGATCCGCTCCTCATTTTCCGGACCAGGCCGTCGCTGCCGAACAGAAGCGCCCCGGTCTGAGCCGCGTTCAGCACGACAATCACGGCCACGTCGAGCGTGCCCGCGACGTCCGCCACATCACCCTCGGCCCCGCCCTCAGCGCGAAATTGTTCAACCCGATCAGGCACTACGTCGAAACCATGCGTCACATGCCCCGCCCGCAGACAAGACGCCGCGATCCCGTACCCCATCGAGCCCAGCCCGAAGACGCCAATCGTTGCCATGGGTTCCCCTCCGTGCCGTACCGATACCGCTGCAGGCATCCGCTGTCGACGGCCATTGCGCAAATCCCGGATGCGGCGGTATTTCCCTTGATTTGCCGCCGCAAATCCCCCAAACGATTAAAAAACGGTACTACAAGTCTCAATAATTAATCATCCGGCCAAGCGCCGTTGCGAGGTTTACACCATGAAAATGACGACCGAAGAAGCCTTCGTGAAAGTGCTGCAGCGCCACGGCATCCAGCACGCATTCGGGATTATCGGATCGGCGATGATGCCGATCTCCGACCTGTTCCCGGTGGCGGGGATCACGTTCTGGGATTGCGCGCATGAGGGCAGCGCCGGGATGATGGCCGACGGCTACACTCGCGCGACCGGCAAGATGTCGATGATGATCGCGCAGAACGGTCCGGGGATCACCAACTTCGTGACGGCTGTGAAGACGGCGTACTGGAACCACACGCCGCTTTTGTTGGTCACGCCGCAGGCGGCCAACAAGACAATCGGGCAGGGCGGTTTCCAGGAAGTGGAGCAAATGAAGCTCTTCGAAGACATGGTCGCCTATCAGGAAGAGGTCCGCGACCCGACCCGCGTGGTCGAAGTCCTCACCCGTGTCATCGCCCAGGCCAAACGCCTGTCCGCGCCCGCGCAACTCAACATCCCGCGCGATATGTGGACCCAGGTTGTCGACGTCGAAATCATGGACCCCATCGAATTCGAACGCTCCCCGGGCGGCGAAACCTCGGTCGGGAAAGCGGCTCAGTTGCTGAGCGAGGCAAAGTTCCCCGTCATCCTGAACGGCGCTGGGGTCGTCCTGTCCGACGGCGGCATCGACGCCTCCAAAGCGCTGGCCGAACGGCTCGATGCGCCCGTTTGCGTGGGATACCAGCACAACGACGCCTTCCCGGGCTCGCACCCGCTGTTCGCGGGGCCGCTCGGCTACAACGGCTCGAAAGCCGGGATGGAGCTGATCAAGCAAGCCGACGTCGTCCTCGCCCTCGGCACCCGCCTGAACCCATTCTCCACGCTGCCCGGCTACGGGATGGAGTACTGGCCCGCCGACGCCAAGATCATCCAGGTCGACATAAACCCCGACCGCATCGGCCTGACCAAGAAAGTCAGCGTCGGCATCGTCGGTGACGCGGCCAAGGTCGCCACAGGCATCCTCGGCGCCCTGTCCGACACCGCAGGCGACACGGACCGCGACACCCGCAAGCACACCATCGCCGACACCAAGTCCCGCTGGGCGCAGCAACTCTCCTCGATGGACCATGAGGACGACGACCCCGGCACCACCTGGAACGAACGTGCCCGCAACGCCAAGCCCGACTGGATGAGCCCCCGCATGGCGTGGCGCGCGATCCAGCAGGCCCTGCCGAAAGAGGCGATCATCTCGTCCGACATCGGCAACAACTGCGCCATCGGCAACGCGTACCCGTCGTTCGAAGAAGGCCGGAAGTACCTTGCGCCGGGCCTCTTCGGCCCCTGCGGCTACGGCCTGCCCTCCATCGTTGGCGCCAAGATCGGGTGCCCTGACGTGCCCGTCGTAGGCTTCGCGGGGGACGGCGCCTTCGGGATCGCGGTCAACGAACTCACGGCCATCGGCCGCGGCGAATGGCCGGCCATCACCCAGATCGTCTTCCGCAACTACCAGTGGGGCGCCGAAAAGCGGAACTCCACCCTTTGGTTCGACGATAACTTCGTCGGCACGGAGTTGGATGAGGAAGTCAGCTATGCGGGGATCGCCAAGGCCTGTGGCCTGATCGGTGTGGTGGCCCGCACGATGGACGAACTGACCGCGGCGCTGGACCAGGCGCTGAAGGATCAGAAGGCGGGCAAGACGACGCTGATCGAAGCGCTCATCAACCAGGAACTGGGTGAGCCCTTCCGCCGCGACGCCATGAAGAAGCCCGTCGCCGTCGCAGGCATCAGCAAGGCGGACATGATGGAGCAGGTGTGACCCTCCCCGAAGAGGGGCGCCCCGGCGCCCTTCTTCTTGCGATGAACGTCGGCAGTTCGTCGCTGAAATTCGCGGTTGCCCGGGCCGACGATCCGTCTGTGCAACTCTTCGCGGGCGCCGCGGACCGCCTCGGCGCTGACGGCGCCAAACTCCTCTGCGGCCCACCCGACGCCGAGCCCTCACGAAAACAGATCCCCGGCGCCGACCACGCCGTCGCCCTGAAAGAGGTGGCCGCCGCAATCGCCGAAAGCTTCCCCGGCGCGACCGTCACCGGCATCGGCCACCGCATCGTCCACGGCGGCGCCGAGTTCCTGCAGCCCACCCTCATCGACGACAGCGTCCTGACCGCACTCGACGGTCTGATCACGCTCGCGCCGCTGCACCAGCCGCCGGGGCTGAAGGGTATCCGAACCCTCGCCACGCTCTATAACGGCGTCCGCCAAGTCGCCTGCTTCGACACCGCCTTCCATGCGACCAAACCCTGGGTGCACGAGGCCATTGCACTGCCCGAACGCTTCTACGACATGGGCCTCCGCCGCTACGGCTTCCACGGCCTGTCCTGCCAGTCGATCTGCCGGATGCTTGCCGCCGAAGGCTTCCCCTACGCCGACTGCAAACTCGTGATCGCCCACATGGGCAACGGCTGCTCCGCCACGGCAGTCCGCGACGGCAAAAGCATCGCCTGCAGCATGGGCTTCTCGACGCTCGACGGCCTCGCCATGGGAACCCGCGCCGGGCGCGTCGACGCTGGCGCCATCCTGCACCTCTTGCATCAGGGCTTCGACGTTCACGAGGTCGAAGACCTCCTCTACCGCCGCGCCGGAATGCTGGGCCTCTCCGGGTTTTCTAACGACATGCGAGACCTCCTCGCCTCCGACGACCCGAAAGCCGCCCGCGCCATCGACTTCTTCGTCGAACGCGCCGTTGAGGAAATCTCCCGCATGGCAGGCGCCCTCCGTGGCCTCGACACCGTCGTCTTCTGCGGCGGCATCGGAGAAAACGCCCACCCGATCCGTGAGCGCATCTGCGACGGCCTCGCCTTCCTCGGCCCCGAAACCCTCGTCCGCCAGACCGACGAAGAAAGCGAAATCCTTTTGGAAACCGCAAGACTGGTATCCTGAGCGGCGACACGCGGGCCCGGTGCCTTCTGCACGGTAGCACCGATCCACGGGCAATGGACACAAATGTCTAGAAATCGAATTGGAACGCCGCTAGCGTCATCCCCGTGACAACTGGGAGCACCGTGATGGCCACCCGCACCCGAGGCAGACGCGCCCGCGCCCAAGCGCCCGCCGCCAAGCGGCAGGTGGACTACCGCACGCTCCGCAACCCGTTCCCGCTGATGCCCGTTTTCTCCGACGACCGCATCGAAGCCATCCACGAAGCCGCGCTCGCCACGCTGGAAACCCTCGGCGTCAAGGTCCTCCTCCCCGAAGCCCGCACCCTCCTGAAATCAGGCGGCGCCATCCTCGGCGACGACGACATGATGTTCATCGGGCGCGACATGGTGGAGGCGGCGCTCGCCACAGCCCCCCGCTCCATCCGCTGCCACGGCGGCACGCCCGATCGCGACGTGACGCTTGAACTCGGCACGCTCGTCTTCCAACCCGGGGCAGGGGCCCCGCACGCGACCGACCTCGTCAAAGGCCGCCGCCCCGGCACCGCGTCCGACTTCCGCGACCTCGTCCGCCTGACCCAGCACTTTGACGTCTTGCACATGGTCCCGCCCTTGGTAGAGCCGCAGGACATCCCCACTCACTTGCGCCACTACGACACGATGGAGGCGCAGCTTACGCTGTCCGACAAGCTGCCGTTCATCTTCTCGCGCGGGACGCCGCAGGTCATGGACAGCCTCGAAATGCTCCGTGATTTCCGTGGCCTAAGCGATGAAGAGCTGTTGGGCGGCGTCCACGCCTACACCATCATCAACACCAATTCCCCCCGCCAGATCGACATCCCCATGGCGCAGGGCCTTATCGACTTCGCCCGCCACGGCCAGGTCTCCATCGTCACCCCGTTCACCCTAATGGGCGCCATGGCCCCCATAACCGTCGCTGGCGCGCTGACCCTCAGCCACGCCGAGGCCCTCGCCGCGATCACCCTGACCCAGCTCACCCGTCCCGGCGCGCCCGTCTGCTACGGCACCTTCACCTCAAACGTTGACATGAAGTCCGGCGCCCCCGCCTTCGGCACGCCAGAGCACTTCAAGGCGTCCCTCGCCGCCGGACAACTCGCCCGCCTGATCGGCCTCCCATGGCGGTGCGCCAGTGGCAGCGCGGCGAACATCTCTGACGCGCAGGCCGCCCACGAAACCCAGTTCGCCCTCTGGGGCTGCCTCCTCGCAGGCGCCACCGTGGTGATCCACGCGGCAGGCTGGCTCGAAGGCGGGCTCACCGTGTCCTACGAAAAGCTGATCACCGACATGGAAGTCCTGCAAATGGTCGCCGAGATGTGCGCCGAGACCGCCGCAGGCGACGCCGAGATCGGCCTCGACGCCCTCGCCGAAGTCGCCCCGGGCGGCCACTTCTTCGCCACCCAACAAACCATGCAACGCTACCAGACCGAATTCTACGAACCCCTCGTCGCCGACTGGTCCAACTTCGGCACCTGGACCGAGCGCGGCGCCATCGACGCCACCACCCGCGCCACCGGCATCTGGCAACGCATCCTCGCCGAAGATCCGCCGCCCCCCGTCGATCCAAACCGCACCGCCGCCCTGCACGACTTCATCGCGCGCCGCACCGCCGAAGGCGGCGCCCTGCCGGAGAGCTGAATGACAGTCCTCCACCGCGACAACCCGGACCGTGAGCCACTGGTCGGCAACATCAAGGTCACCCGCGAAGACTGGGTGAACGTCGCCATGGACGCGCTCATCTCGGACGGGGTGGAGCAGGTGAAAGTCCTGTCACTGGCCGAACGCCTCGACGTCTCCCGCTCCAGCTTCTACTGGTATTTCAAAAGTCGGCAGGACCTGCTCGACGCCCTGCTCGAACACTGGGAGGCCACGAACACGGGCACCCTCGTCGCCCACGCCGAGATGCCCGCCGAGACCATCACCGAGGCCACCTGCAACGTCTTCCGCTGCGTTGTGAACCCGCGCCTGTTCAACACCGCGCTCGACTTCGCCGTCCGCGATTGGGCCCGCCGCTCGGGCCATGTCCGCCGCGTCCTCGACCTCTCTGACGAACGCCGCCTCGCCGCCCTCCGCGCGATGTTCGACCGCTTCGATTACCCGCCGCTAGAGGCCCTGACCCGCGCCCGCATCCTCTATTACATGCAGATCGGCTACAACGACGCCGACCTCCGCGAGCCCATGGACGAGCGCATGAAGCTCCTCCCCGGCTACCTCCTCGGCTTCACGGGGCACGAGGCAAAGCCGCACGAAATCGAGGCCTTCCGCGCCTACACCGCCCGCATCCAGACCGGAGACGACCCATGACCCAGACCGCAGACGCCATCATCATCGGCACCGGCGTGATCGGCACTGCCACCGCATTCGAACTGGCCAAACGCGGGTTTAAGACCCTGTCCGTCGACCGCAACACCGCAATCGGGCAGGGCAGCACCGCCGGATCCTGCGCGATCATCCGGATGCACTACTCGACCTTCGACGGCACCGCGTTTGCGTGGGAGGGCTACCACTACTGGCGCGACTGGGCCGACTACCTGGGCCTCCCCGCGTCGGAAGAGTTGATCAAATACGTCGAATGCGGTTGCCTCGTGATGAAAGCCGAAGGCAACGGCCATCTCGAAAAACACATCCGAAACAGCGCGTTACTGAGCATACCTCACGAAGAATGGACCACCGACCAAATCACCCAACGCTTGCCAATATACGATCTAAAGCGCCACGCCCCCGCCAAACGCATGTCCGACGATGGTTTCGGCGAACCCACCGGCGGCACCCTGACGGGCGGGGTCTTCTGGCCCAACGGCGGCTACGTCACCGACCCCGCGCTGTCGTCACAAAACCTTGCCGCTGCGGCCAAACTCCACGGCGCAGAATTCCTCCTCGGCGTCGAGGTCACAGACATCCTCAAAGACGCTGGTCGCACCAAAGGCGTCCGCCTCGCTTCTGGCGAAGAGCTGCACGCCCCCATCGTCGTCAACGTCGCCGGGCCCGGCTCCGCCATCGTGAACCGCATGGCAGGGGTCACAGACGAGATGACCATCGAAACCAAACCCCTCCGCCAGGAAGTCGTCCATGTCCCGGCCCCCGATGGCTTCGCCTTCGAAGGCGACGGCATGGTCGTGTCCGACACCGACATCGCCTGCTACTGCCGCCCCGAACACGGCAACCACATCCTCATCGGCTCCGAGGACCCCGAATGCGACCCGCATGTCTGGACTCCCGACGACAAGGACTACAACCGCGAGTTCACCGATCAGTGGACAACGCAAGCCATGCGCTACGCCCAACGCGTCCCCAGCCTCGGCATCCCGTCCCGAACAAAAGGCGTCGTCGACCTCTACGACGCCTCCACCGACTGGATCCCGATCTATGACAAGACGTCGCTTGGCGGCTACTACATGGCCTGCGGCTCCTCCGGAAACCAGTTCAAGAACGCCCCCATCGCGGGCAAGATGATGGCCGCCCTCATCGACTACTGCGAGGACGGCCATGACCACGACACCGCGCCCCTGAACTACACGCTCCCCTACATCGGCCAGGACATCGACGTCGGCTTCTATTCCCGCAAACGCGCGATCAACTCCGAATCCAGCTTCTCCGTTCTGGGGTAATTCCGGCCTGCCGATTGTGCTCGTCCATCGCTTCGGCCATCTTCGGCCCACGTTGTACAGCTTTGGACCAGTGATGAACTACAATACCGCGCCCCGCCCGACCTTTCACCTTGCCGCATTCGCCATTGCCGTGATGCTCGGGCTTGTTGCCGTCGACATGGCTTTAGACGGGGGCGTCCGCGCCTGGTTGTTGAATGAGCAAATCTCGACACGCCTCTTCGTCCTGCTGCTCCTGTTCTACTTCGCACAGTGGATGGCCTACTTCTTCTCGGTCATCTTTCAGCCGCTTCGAATTCAGTCACTCCGGGTCCTACTGTTCAGTAGCTCGGGTGAGCCCGACGTCAGCACAGTGCGCGAGAAGGGGCGATCCGTCCTCACCACCCAGGCAATCTTCACGGCAATATCCGTGTTTGTCATTTCCGCCCTGTATCGCGGGGGCGGCCCGTCTCCCGACCCATTTACCGACTGGAATAGCCTGTCATTCTATTTGGTGCTGGGGGCCGCCGTCTGTGCGGTCGTATTGCTTATCGTGTCAGCCGATGCCGTCGAAACCACGTTCAACGAATTCGGCCCGACAGGACAACACTTCGTCCAGTATTTCTACAAGGTCTCCCGATATCGGAAATACTACGGTTTCGTGCTGGCGGTGCTATCTGTCATCCTATTCGTCAGTCGAATATCACCTGCAATCGGATGCCTCGCAGTCATCCTGTTTCTCGTCTGCGGATATCATCTTTGGTTCCCAAGCCCGAATGGCGGAACCGCGTGGTTGAACTTCTTTGCTTACCTTGCCTTGATCGCGATCTTCGTCGCGGCGGGGCACTATTATATCAGGGATGGGCTCACGAGTTTTGTCTGATCTTGCGCAAAATCCCCTACTCTTTGGCATTTTCGCAGCACTTCTCTGGGCCCTATCATCACCCGTAATTTCCCGCGGCTTGCAAGCGGCCAGCACCATGTCCTGGCCACCGGAGACAGTGGTGCTCGGCTTAAACCTCGCCGTGATTACAGGAGCTTGCAGCCTGACCATCCTGCGCGGCATTCCTCCGTTGGACCTGTTTCTCGACCCATTCGTCATCGCCGCAGGCCTACTGACGTTTCCCATCGGAACGGGCCTCTATTACATCTCGTCCGTCTGGTTTCGAAACCGCGCCGCACTCGCGGCACAATTCGCTCAGGTAAAGCCAATCATTACCATCTCGTTCGGCCTTCTCGTTTTCAGCGAAGTCCTGAACGTCTGGTCCATTCTAGCCGCGGGAGTCATCACGCTCGGAATAGCCACCCTCGTCTATGGAGTCATACAAAAACACACCTCGCTTGGCGTCATGTTCTTCGGTTTCATGCTCGCCTGCGCCTGGGGTCTTGGAGAAGTTGCCGTACGGTTCGCCGGACAATTCGGCCGCTTCGACATCGCGCACGCCTCGCTCGTGGCGGCAATTCTCCCAACCATCGCAATTTGGGGAGTTGTAAGAATAATTCGCCGAAATGAACCAGTCTCTTGGCCCGACAAAACGACTCTAATTGCATTTTCAGCACACGGCATTATGAGCTTCGGCGGCGCCTATTTCTTTTTTTTCGCATCAATTTCATTGCACGGATTATCTCACACCGTCCTGATAACGACATTCTGGCCGGTCCTTGCGATTGTCATTTCGTATGTCCTGGATCGAACCACGCTTCAGAACCTGTCCACCGAAACCATGGTCGCGATGACCCTTTTCACGATTGGATCGTTCCTGCATGTCACCGGCGCTGTGTTGGGCCGCTAGATGCCGAAGTTCGGGACAAGCGGATTACGCGGGCTAGCCGTCGAACTAACGGATGAACTGGTCGCCCAGCATGTGCGCGCGTTCCTCTCGGTCGTGCCCCCCGCAAAGCAAGTACTGATCGGGCGAGACCTGCGAGACTCGTCCCCCCGCCTCGTCCAGGCCGTAGGGCTCGGCGCCGCTCAGGCAGGGATCCGCCCCGTCGATTGCGGAGCGCTCCCGACCCCCGCCCTCGCACTCGCCGCCGAACAGGCGGGGAGCCCCGCCGTCATGGTCACCGGAAGCCACATTCCGGCGGACCGAAACGGGCTCAAGTTCTACCGCGCCGATGGCGAGATCACGAAAGACGACGAGGCCCGCATCCTCGCCGCACTCAGCCCGCCCGCCGGGGTGGCAACCGTCCAGTGGTCCGCCGATCCGGGAGCCCTGACGGCGTTTCGGGCGCGATATGCGCGGGTCTTCGCGAACACCCTCACCGGTCTTCGGGTCGGCGTGTACCAGCACAGCTCCGTCGCCCGCGACCTGATGCTCGACCTGCTGCAAGACGCCGGGGCAACCCCGATTCCTCTGGGCCGAAGCAATACCTTCATTCCAGTGGACACCGAGGCAGTCGATCCCGCGACCCAGGCCGCCCTCAAACGATGGGCGTCCGATCATGCCGTCGACGCCATCATCTCAACCGATGGCGATGCGGACCGCCCGCTCTTGGCGGATGAGACCGGGCGGCTGGTTCCGGGGGACGTGATGGGCCCGCTGGCCGCACAATACCTTGGCGCCGAGGCGGCGGTGACGCCGGTGTCGTCCAACACCGTGCTGGAGGCTAGCGGAGCCGTCACCCAAGTCGCCCGCTGCCGTATCGGTTCGCCTTACGTCATCGCCGAAATGGCCCGCCTCCGCGCCGCCGGTCAGGCCCGCGTCGTCGGCTACGAGGCCAACGGCGGCTTCCTCCTCGGCTACGCGGCAGACATAGACTCCGCCACGCTCGCCCCCCTCATGACCCGAGACTTCGCACTGCCACTCCTCTCAGTCCTCGCCCTGGCCGCCGCGCAAGGGCAGTCACTCTCCAACCTCGTCGCCACCCTCCCGCCACGCTTCACGGCGTCCGACCGACTGCAAAACGTGCCGGCCGAAGCGTCCCAAGCCTTGGTCACCCGCCTCCTGAACGGCAACTACGACCTCTTCCCCAAGCACCTCACCGACGTCGCCCAAGTCGACACGACCGACGGTGCCCGCCTGACCTTCGCCGACCAAAACATCGTTCACATCCGCCCCTCCGGAAACGCGCCGGAACTCCGATGCTACGTCGAAGCCAGCACCCCCGAAACAGCCCAAACCATCCTCAACGAAATGCTCCAGCGCCTCCACAAGGCCATCAACGCCCAGCCCGAGCCACGACGGTAGGCCGGGGTTCACCCCGGCACGCGCCGTTCGTCGAGCGCGCGGATGAAAATGCGTCGGTCTGGAGCGGTCCCACAGTGGGACCTTCTGTAAGGCACTGTAATTGCTTTGGTAATTTGCAGGGCGTGTTTCCAAGGCTTCGGAGTGGCGTATTTGGCTGGGTTACTCCGCAAACTAAGTCGAGTGAATTAATGGAAGGCCGTCGAGACGGGCGCGACAATCCCTGTGGAGCGGTCGCTGGCGGCGTGCGCCGCGAAGGTGCACCAGAGAGCCCATAACTGCAAAATGCTGCATGGGCACGAATGTCAGCTTTCTGATTTCAATGTGTTTGCACGCGTGCAATCTCGCGGATCAGTTCATTTGCCTCTGATTTCTTCGTTTGGTGCCGATAACGCAGTGCAGAAACTGACCGTGAGATTTCAACACCGTCGATAGGTATAGATACGAGACCTGCGTCCGTGGGAATTGCTGTGGTCGGCAAGATCACCGCACCTGATCCTTGTCGCGCAAGTTCAATCAACCAATCCACGCGATTAGACCGATAAGACGCGTAGAGTTCGTGACCATAGTTCGCACATGTGCCATGCAAAGCATCCCGCATTTCGCAGTTGGGTCTATCGAGCATGGTTGTCTTGGCGAGGGTGGCCAGTGAAACAGCATCGAACTCCGACAACGGATGCGCGTTTGAAACCACCACTTTGTACTCCTCATCATAGAGATGATCTATTCTATAAAGCTCTTCGCTAACCTGTTCCGCTGAAACGACCACATCAAACTCCCCGTCACGCAGCCTGCGCAAGAGCGCGGAAGATGTATCTACAATCAACTCGATTTCGGCTTGCGGCAACCGCGCTCGGATACGTTCCATGGCTGCCGAAATCCGATTGAAGCCAATCGTCTCGCCAACCCCGACCGAGATTGGAACCCGCTCCAAGCGCACATGTCGAACCGCCTCTGCCTTGGCCTGTCGGGTTTCATCATGAACCTTCTGAAGCCTTGGTTTCATGAGTCTACCAAGGGCCGTCAATCGACACCCAGCGCGGTCTCTTACAAACAGATCACCGCCCAGCTCGTCCTCAAGCTTCCTGATCGCGGTCGTTAAAGATGGCTGCGAGACATTCGACGCGCTGGCGGCGTGGGTAAAGTTGCGATGCTCGCAAACAGCGAGAAAATATCTGATCTGGTTCATTTCCAACGCCGCATCCTCCATCACATCCCTTTCTGGGTCACCCAATCAACTTCAATAGCCTGTGTCTATCGAAGAATAGAAGTTCGGAATTGGTGCCTGAACCATCCGGCGTGAGAGAAGAGTGCATCGAAACAATCACGATGACACTCAAATCATGAGACGAAAATGAAAACGCAAATCCTTCAGACACTCGCCGCTTTGGCTCTAGTCACAACTTCTGCAACCGCACAGGACAACCCAATGGAAAATCACACTGCCAGTTACATCGCCATGCCCGCCGCTGTAGGCCAGGCCGAAGCCTTCGCTGAGTTTCTGGCCGGGGCAGCACCGATCGTAGGAGAAACTGAACCGGGCACCCTTCTTTGGTTTGCTCTGCAAGCCGACGATACTCTCGCGATCTTTGACATCTTCGCCGACGACGAAGCGCGCAATGCCCACTTTTCGGGTGCAGTTGCAGCGGCTTTGAACGAAAACGCTGATAAGCTGGTTGCAGGTGGCTGGGACGATGGCGTTGTCGCGAATATCAACAACTCTGATGTTCTATCGGTCAAAGCCCCGGTCGATCTTTACTCGGCAACAACCGCAACTTACATCAAGCTCGAAGCAGCACCTGGCAAGGGTCCAGAACTTGCAGCATTACTTACCGCGGCTGGCCCCATCGTTGCCGAGACCGAACCCAAGACGTTGTTCTGGGCCGCGCTTCAGATCGACGAGAACAACTTCGCCATCTTTGACATCTTTGCCGACAACTCAGGCCGCGAGGCGCACTTTGCTGGTCAGGTCGCAGGTCTGTTGAATGAAAAAGCATCGGAGCTTGTTGCGGGCGGATGGGATGATGGTGTCGTGGCAAATGTCCACAACTTCGATATCCTCGCCATCAAGTAGCTTGAGCTAGTTTGGAAAGAAGCGCCCGGTGAAAACGCACCGGGCGCTGTGCACTTTGGAACTCTGTACTCCAAAGCTGACATTGGCGCAGCCGCACCGAAAGCCTGCTTCGTCCGCAGTGTTTGAATTGGTCGACGGCGTCCTAAAGCCCCTACTGTATTACACTGCTGCCCATGAAACGGGACCGCTGTTAAGGAACGATCTTTGACGCGTCCCGTCCGTCGTTCCCGACCCCCATGTCCCCGACAAACAGCGACACCTCAATTCCCCGCGTGACGACCCGACAGGGGCCAACCCGTTGCACCGACTGGGGCCTGAAAGCGCATTCGCTGAAAATATATCTTGAATCCAACACCTTAAAATCGGTCCCCATGGGGACCGCCGCAAATTGACCGGCCCGAGGTCTCCCCTCGGGCCGGCCGTGACGCCTAGTCGCGCAGCTTCACGAGGTCGGACATCAGGCCCTCGGTCCCGTTGTGAACCGTCAGCCGTTCGACCTTCCCCGCGATCGCTTCCAGAGTCTCCAGCTCCTTCAGCCGCAGCATGACCGGGTTCTCCGCCATCACCTTCGCCGTGTTCAGAAGCGAGCGCGTCGCGTTCGTTTCTTCCCGGCGTCGGATCACGTTGGCCTCGGCCTCCTTCTCGGCCGTGACCACCCGGTTCATGATCTCGCGCATCTCACCCGGCAGGATCACGTCCTTCAGGGCGATCTCGCCGACCTCGAGGCCGATCTTGGCCATCTCGGTCCGGACCTTCGCGGCCGCGTCCTCAGACACTGCCACCTTGTCCGCCAGAAGCGCGTCGAGGGTCAGTGCCCCCAACGTCTTCCGGAACGCGAGTTGCAGGGCCAGGTGCAGCGCCTCGGCGAAGTTCTTCACCGATTGCGTTGCCACCAGCGGGTCAACCACCCGGTAGTCCGCCGTCAGGTTCACCCGCAGCGTCACCCGGTCCGCCGTGAGCAGTTCCTGCCCCACGACCTCACGGGTCAGCCGGCGGGTGTCCACCAGCTTCACCAGATGCTTGCGGCCCAGAGCCCAGAACCAGTAAGTCCCGGCCTCCAGCACACGCGTGACCACCCCGTCCACCGACAGGATCCCGACCTTCCCGTCCGTGACCTCTGCCGAGGTCAGCGCCCGGGTCAGCCCGGCCCGCATCAGCCGCTTGGCCAGCCCCGCCTCGACCTCGTGGGTCTCGGCAAGCGACACGGTGTCGACCGTCCAGGCCCCGGCATCCGTCCAGTAGACGACCCGTTGCTCCGGCTGGACAAGCTCGTAAGCCCGCCCGTTGCGGTTGACGATCTTCACCTCGTCCGCTCCGGCCTCGACCACCGTCAGGTGCGCCTCGACCAGATCCGGACGGGTGCGCAGAAGCGCGTCTTCGTAGACCGAGTTGAACCGCGTGGCTTCGAGCGTGAAGACCTGAAGCTCGACATTCTTCCGAGGCAGGATGTGCTCACCCGCGCCCAGAATGGTGTCGAACCGCCCCTTGCGCAGCACGAGGGCGCGCTTGGCTTCGGTCAGGGTCACCCGTTGGCGCCCCAGGATCATATCAAGAAATGTCATCGTCACTCTCCTTCGGTTCTCTCGTACGGTCTCGCTACACGCGATCCTCCTTTGGGTTGGTTTGGGTTGCGGCCCTTCATGAGCCGACAGGTGTGCTGCGCCCGCGGGCGCGGGAAACTGGTGAGGCCCGGAACCGCCCCGCGCCATGGTCAGGTGCGGAAGGCGGGCGAGGGGGCAGGGGCGCATCGCGGCGGGGCGTGGGAGCGGTCGAAACCCCTCCGGCCCGGGCGCGCGCGGCCCTGTCATCATCCCAACCCTCGGCACAAGGCCAGAGCGGTTGCGGCCCGCCACCGCGACCCCGCGGGGCGTTGGCGTTGGACCGCCCCCGCTGGGACGATCCCGGACCCGTTTTCTGTAGCCACTTGGGTAAAGTGGACCGGCTCCCAAGGCCGGTGCTCCCTTTGCGGGGGCACAATGGTTGCGTCGACGGGGATCGAACCCGCTACACTTGGATTAACATTCCAATGCTCTACCAATGAGCTACGTCGCTATGGAGGACGAGGAGGGGGTCGAACCCTCGGCCGGCGGATTAAGAGTCCGCTGCTCTACCACTGAGCTACTCGTCCACACCGTTCGTCCTCGCGGCCCTGGCATACGGGGGTCGGCAGGGCCGCCCGCACCGGACGAGGCGCGACCTCGATCCGCTAGGGTCCGTTCGGCTGTGAACGGGAGGCGGTGGATAGGGCGGGGCTGTGAGTCGATCCACAGGGCAGTTTCCCCTGCGTCAGGGGTGTTGCATGAAGGTAACATTATTGCGCTAACGGGTAATATTATTGCGCCACCCTGGGCGGATAGCCATAATGTTGCTCATTTACAACACCTCAGAATTCCGAAACTTGCCGAAGTCAGAGCGAGGCGAGCCTGCGAGGGCTCGATGAGCGGCGCCTCAGAGTGTGATGTGACAATCGCGTAAAAGCTCTGACACCAGATAGCTTACCCGCAAGGCCGCCTCGGGCGACCCCGCTGCTTCGAACTGTGCGAGCGCCGTGCTGACCGACAGAAGTCCCAGCGTTTCCGCTCGTTTCCGCACGTCCCTTAGCGGCTCCTCCGACCCACCGAATCGTAGCGCATTAGCCACGACGCCCAACACCTCTTCGCAGTACCACCGGATCGGATCCGGCCCGATGGCGGCGCCGCCACTCGGGCGGAGCCCGGACTTCAGAAACGACAGCGCCCGCTCGCCCATGGACCCGGCGCCACCCTCTTGTCGCCCGTACCGGTCGAAGGTCAGGTTCAGCACCGAGAACCCGGTGCGCCGTGTGTTCTGGTAAAGCGTCACCGGTACGATCAGCAGATCCATATCCGCAACGGTCACTTCGCACAGGACGGCGGCGATGGTTGACTTGTTACGCTCAATCCAACGGATATCCTCCGCCCGGTCTGCCGGGACTGAAAGGGTCAGCGCCATTCTGTTGGTATCCAGCGCGGGTAGCCCGTAGCGCTGCGTGATGTCGTCAAAGTCAGGCGCGCCGAAATCCGCAACCTCCAGCAAAAGCGGCAGCGAGATCCCGGTCCGCCGCAGCCCCTTCGGCATGCGCTTTGACAGATCCTCCAGGGCGTCGCCCCACTGGTCGAACATCACGCCCACGTCCGAGGCGGCTTGCAATGGATGCGGCCCGGCTTCAGACAGCGTGCCCCGCCCGTGATCCCATGCGATCTGCCGGTCGGATGAGACCCGGGCCCCGGTCAACGTCATCTGTTTGCCCATAAGCTTGTTTGCTACGCCCGCGCCCCACAGGGGGTTTGAATAGGCCGTGCGGGGCGAAAAGCTTGGGTCCATCCCTGCCGCCCGGGCCTGCCCGGTGGCGTACCACGCCCCATCCTGCGAGAAGCCATAAATCCGCGCGCCCCGTGCTCCGCCATCGGCCTTCCAGTTCACCGCCCCCATCAGCCAAAGAGGGAACGGGTCCTGCTCGGCATAGTGGCGGCGAAGCACTCCGGTCAGCGCGGGGTCCGAGGGGTGCGCCTCCAGAGCCTGGGTCAGCGCAAAGGCAAACGCGGCGTCGCTGAGGAAGCGGTCGTCGTTATACGAGAAGTGATGCGTTCGGGCCTGCCGCGCTTGTCGGGCGAGCACGCGCAACAGGCCGGTTAGACGGGGGGCCGCTTGCGCTCGTGCCGAGATCGACAGGTCGAACAGCGTCTCTTCAGCGATCACCGAGCCGCCCCCGAACACGCCCCGCACGGCGGCTGCGATCGCTTTGCGGGTGGCTTCGAGGAACTCAATAGCAAGCGTTTCGGCTGTCGGTTCATTCTGTATGAGCGTGTCGAGAGACTGCGTCCCCGCCTGCATCCGGGTGACCAGCGCGGCGGCGGTGACGGCGCGGCGCTTGGCGCTTTTTGGCCCTTTGTACACCGCGCCTTTCAGACCGAGACCCGCGAGGAAGACGACAGGCTTGTCGGTGTCAGGCAGTTGGACTGACAGGTTCGGTCCATCCTCTGCCACCGTCGCCTCGGTACTGATCCGGGCCTGCGTGACGGCCTTGTCCCAGTCGGCGCCCGCGAATTTGCGGATGGCGGGTTCGTCGAGATCGGCGAGGTTTTCGGCGGCTGTACTGGTTGGCGTTTCTTCAACGGTCGCTTCTGCCGCGTCGTCGCCATCGGCGCGCAAGGCGAGGGTGGCTAGCAAAATGTGTCGGCAGATGCCCGTTGCGGGGCATGTGCATTTGGCGTCGGTCGGTCCGCTGTCGGTGATGTTTACGGTGAAGCCTTCGGCGTTGACTGTGGCGGACGTGGCATCGCGCGCCTCAATGGTGGCTTTGCCCGCCTCCATGTCCCGCCCGGCACGGCGGACGAGGCCGACGGAGGCGAGCGCAGATAAGGCGGCCTCGTCGTGGGTGTCGAGCATGACCTTCAGGCTCATGACATGACCTCGGCCATCCATCCGGCGAACTTGTCGGGCGTCATCGCGCCGACCTGCATGCCGATATCGGCGGCTTGCGCGGCGATGCGTTCGTCATAGTAGGGCGCGCCGCCGTCATCCAGCGCCAGCAGGCCGATCATGCGGACGCGGGCCTCGGCCATGCGTGCCAGCGACGCGAGCAGGGGGCGGGGCGACGCGCCTTCGGCGAAATCGGTGATGAGGGCGAAGACGGTTCGCTCGGGGTCGTGGATGAAGTCTTCGCAGTAAGTCGTTGCGCGGCCTATGTTTGTGCCCCCGCCGAGTTGGACGGACAGGAGCGTTTCCAGAGGATCTTCCAGCTTGTCGGAGACGTCGAGGATCGAGGTGTCGAAGAGGACCATCTTCACCGTGATCCCCGGCAGCCCGCAAAGGATGGCGGCCATGACGGCGGCGTAGATCAGGCTGTCGGTCATGGAGCCGGACTGGTCGACGCAGAGGATTACCGTCCACGGCAGCTTGCGCTTCTCACGGCTGTTGAAGCGCAGGTTTTCCGCGATGATGCGCTGGCGCTCAGGGTCGTAGGTTTTCAGGTTGTCGCGCAGGGTCGCGCGCCAGTCGAAATTAGCGGCGGACGCGATGTTGGAGCGGCGGAAGCGGTTGCGGCGGCCCGAGAAGGCGCGGATGACGTCGTGACGGATGCGCTCCATGATCTCGCGGATGACGCGATCAGCTATCTCGCGCAGCTTGGCCTTCACCGTCGGATCGGCGCGGCCCTGGAAGCTGAGGAGAACTTTGAGCAGGTCCTGGTTTGGTTCAAGGCTGTCGAGGGTCTTCGGGTCCTTCAGCAGATCGGTCAGGCCGTATCGGTCAAGGGCGTGGGTTTGCAGCGTCTCGAAGACGCTATCCGGGAACAGGCTGCGGGCCTTACCTAACCACTTCAGCGGCACCATCTGCGTCGGGTCGAGCGATCCGTGCGAGCGATCTCTTTGCAGGCCGCGGCCCTCGTATTCGCGCCCGTAGAGGAATTCGAGCGCGGTATCCATCTGGCCGTCCTGGCTGCCCGCGCCGCCGCAGTTGCCCAGCTTGGGCGTGGCGTATTTGCCAAGGGTGAGCCGCCAGCGGCGGGCGCCGTCGCTCATGGTGTGGCCTCCCGGGGTGCGGAGCCGCGCATTGACGGGCCCAGGACCGGCGATCCGACAGGTGTTCTGGGCGCTTTATGGTTGGGTCCCGCCGTCGTTCTTATCGACGCGCTTGTGGCACCCAAATCGCCGGGCCAGGGTTGGGCCCGGCGATGCGCGGCGGCCTTCGGCCTTGATTCCGCGCAGGGGATCACTGCGCCGCTCCTTCCAGAAGCCAGCCGCCGAGGCCATCGCTTTCGATCCCGGCGCGGAGTGAGCGTTCGAGTTGTAAGGCTCGGGTGAGGTCGGCTTCGCCGTAGACGGTGGTGCTGGACAGCAGCTCTCCGGTCTGGACTTGGTGGATGCCGGCGAGTTCCGCCGCCAGCTTATCGACTTCGCGCGGGTTTAGGGCGGTGAACGCGAGGCGCAGGTGGGGGAGCAGTTCGAGGAACTCGTCCTCCGGGATGTCGCACAGGAACCGGTCGACGACGTCCAGCAGCCCGCCCGCGTGCCACAGCAACATGGGGCTCGTATGGAGGATGCCGCGCAGAAGGCCGATCCGCTCGGGCAGGTCGAGGCTGACGCCAGTCAGCCGCCCCTCCAGCGCCTCGGTCAGTTGCTCGGCCCCGCGCAGGCGGGCCTGGACGCAGATGGCGAGCATGGCGCCGAGGATCACCGGGTCGGTCGTCTCGTCGGTGACGCGGTCGAGCGCGTCCTGAAGAAGCTCTGGGTCCAGCCCGGCTTCCTCTGCGTCGCGGAGGATTTCTGTCATCACGCGCAGGGCGCCAAGGCGTTCGCTGACCTGCTCTTCCGTGGTGCGGGGGAGTTCGTCGCAAAGGTAGACCAGCCGTTCGTACGCCGCCGCGACCACGCTTTCGACGTCGAGGTCCTCCGGTGCCCGCATCGGCCCGGTGGAGCGCTGGGTGAACATCAGCCGTTGCAGCGCGTGGGTGACCGTGTCGAAAGTGCCGAAGTTCCGGATATCCCCCGCGAGGTCCGACAGGAACGGCGCAAGGGCGGGCCCAAGGCCCGCAAGCAGGCCGCGCGACAGGAGGCGCACAAGCTCCGGCAGGTCGCGGGCGTTGCCTTCGGCGACCATGTCCATGCGCATGCGGTGGAGGAGGTTCACGCCCGCCGTCGGGAGATCGTCGCCGAGGACGGCGCATTCGATCAGATGGCCTTCGACCTGCGGCGACCACGCATAGACCCATTCCTCAAACAGCAGATCGGTGCGCGAGTTGTTAAGGTAATCCGGGCCAATCTCACGCGAGGCAAAGGTCGATCCGATCAGCACCATGGCGTGGGCGAAGCGGGAGGCGTCAAAATGCGTGTCCTTGCGCCGGATATCCAGCTTGCGGCGCCGCTGCGCGCCGTCCGTGATGTCGAACCGCAGCTTGCCCGCCCGGCGGCGGACGTCTTCGACCAGCGGGGGCGACCCGGCGGAGGGCGGCACGTCCCCCAGCAGGTCGCCGCAGAGGTAGTCCTGCAGGCGCTGGGTCCAGACGTCGTTCACGGTCGTCTCGCCCTTGATCAGCGCGGCCTTCACGCCGTCGATCAGGTCATGCCGCAGCGCCCCGGGGCGGCCGCGCATGCGGGCCAGCGCTTCGGCGACGCGGATCGCCTCCACCTGAGAGGGCAGGGCGATCACGTTGCCCTCGTCGCGCATTTTGTCCGAGAACCGGGAGAGCAGGCCAATCGCGATGTCGCGCCAGTCCGGTGAGTCGGTTTCGGCCCTCTCCCACAGGTGCTGGTAGTAGCCCGGCTGTGGCAAGCCCGCCGCATAGCCGTTCAGTGCGTCGAGCGCGCGGAAGCCGTAGCGGACGAGGTAGCAATCGGCCTTCTCCTTGGTCGTCTCGGGCTTCTGCTTTTGCGGGTCGACCAGCGGCGCGGCGTGGAAGCCGCCCACGACGACGACGACCGGGCCGCCGTCGTCGAGCGCCTTCAGGACGGCGTTCGCCATGTGGGCTTCGCGGTTGAGGTCGCCGCTTTCGGCGATGCTGGCCTCGGGCGTGGCGGCGCGGATGCCGAGGCAGTAGACGCCGACCTCGCCGAAGAATTCGCGCCAGGTGCCGGTGGCGAGCTGGGTTTCGAAGAGGTGGTCCCAGAGTTCGAACCCGTCGCGGCAGCCCACTTGCTTCGACAGGGCGCGGACGTAGTCGTTGCTGTCGAAATGCTGCTCGTCGGTGAGCACGACCGGCTCGGTCTGTTCGGGCGGTGCGCCAAGCGCTTTGTCGGCGGCGGGGGCGTCGATGAACTCCAACGCGGCGCCAACCTTCTGGCCCTCTTTCAGGGCGACGTATTCCGGCGAGTGCGCGCAGAAGGGGTAGTACCCGGCGACCCGGGGGCGGTCTCCCTTGGGGTCGACGAGGGCGACGAGGGCGACGGGCGGTTTGGTGGCCTTGTCTAGCAGCAGTGGGATCTGCGCGGCGAAGTCCTGCGGGGCCTCGATGAGGATGTGCTTGGGCTGGACCTCGGCAATGAGGCGCTGGAGGTGCCACGCGCAGGCGGGGGAGTGGTGCCGGATGGGCACCACGTAGAGGCCCCGGTCGGGCTGGAACAGGTCCGCCCGGAGGCGTTCGAAATTGGGGCCGTCGTCAGCCACGCAGCGCGTCTTTGGCCGAGCTGTAGAACGCCGACCACGCCTTCGACGTGCGCGAACGGGGTTTGGCGATCTGGTCGATATAGGCGCGCAGCTTGCGGGCGTCTTCAGGGTCGTCCTTGAACACCACGCCGCCCAGTTGCCGCGCGATGTGCCCTGCGGTCAGGTTCCCGTCGCCGAGATACGCGGCCTCCAGCACGGCGGCGTGGGTGACGTTCACGGCCTCGGCAGTGGACATGACCGAGTTGGGGACGGCGACGCTTGCCCCGTCGGCGGTCTTGCCGGTGCGCAGGTCTCGGAAGACCGAGACGACGACGTCGAGCACGTCGGGCTTCACGTCGGGCGACACGGGTGCGTCGGCCATGCGTTCGCTGACCTGCTTGCTGACGAGGGTCTTCTCGAAGTCCGCATCGGCAATTGGGTGGACCGTTTCGAAGTTGAACCGACGCTTCAGGGCGCTCGACATGTCATGCACGCCCCGGTCGCGGAGGTTGGCGGTGCCGATCAGGTTGAAGCCCGGCACGGCGCGGCTTTCGACCTCCGCCCCGAGTTCGGGGATCGAGATCGTCTTTTCGGACATGAGAGAGATGATCGCGTCCTGCACCTCGGGCGCGCAGCGGGTGAGTTCTTCGATCCGGGCGATCTGGCCGCCGCGCATGGCGGTGAGGATGGGTGAGGGGATCAAGGCGCGCTCGCTTGGGCCTTCGGCGAGCAGCATGGCGTAGTTCCAGCCGTAGCGCAGGTGATCCTCCACGATCCCGGCGGAGCCCTGGACAACCAGCTTGGACGTGCCTCCGATGGCGGCGGAAAGGAGTTCCGACAGAAGCGACTTGGCAGTGCCGGGTTCGCCGACGAGCATCAGCCCCTGCTGCCCCATCAGCGAGACGATGCAGCGGTCGACCAGCGGGTCGTCACCGAAGAACTTCTGCGACACGTCCAGCGACGCATCGCCCAGAATGAACCGCCGCACCGCGCGGGGCGACAGGCGCCAACCCTTGGGCGTTGGGTCCGTATCGGCCGCCTTCAAGCGCTCCAACTCGCCCGCATAGCGGATTTCGGCAGGGGCTTTTTGGGTTTCGTCTACCATGCGCACTTCTTCTCCCATTCCGGGTCATGCGCGCCCTTTTCGGCCATCGCATGAAAGTCGTTCCAGCATTCCGACAGCAGCACTTCGGGCACATCCCCCAGCTTGATCGGTTGGTGCATCCGCACGCCCGCCTTCACAAAGCCAAGCGAAATCAGCGCACACGGCTGGTTTTCTTCGGGCAGAATGTTGCCCGTGAAATCCACCACTGCGGTTACCCCGGCGCTTGTGAAGGGCTTGCGGTACTCGTGGAACCAGCCGCCGTCTTCGGCGGGCCCACGCTCCCACCCCAGTTTGGTGGTGAGGCCGCGGAGCTGGAAGGTCTCCATCACCCAGCCCTTGCGATCTTCGATCTTGGTTGCGTCCCGCTCTTCCTCATCAAGCCGCATCAGAGAGCGCCCGAACTGGATAAACAGCGGCTTGACCTCATAGTCCTTCAGATGCTGCGCCCAGGCTTCGGTTGTGGCCTCGTCCAGCATCGCGCCATGGGCCACGCGGATCGCGTCGAACTGCTCCAGATCGACCTCCGTGTCTTCGGCATCCGTGAACTCACCCTCCGCCGTCGGGCGGAAGGTGCCAAGGGGCTGGCCCTCCGCGTCGACGCCTTGCCACACGATCCGCTCGATCATCCGACGCATCACGGGGTGGCCGTGGAAGTCGCGCATCCAGGCTTCCAGCGACCAGCTTCGCGCGGCGCAAAGCGCTTCGTACAGGCGCCCCGACTGCATGGACACGACCTGCTTGAGTTCCTTCTTCGACGCGGTGAGCTGCTTTTTCGAGGTTTTCGTCGCGTCGTCGTCCCCGGCGGGCAACCCCTTGATAACCTTGCCATCCGGGTTCTGCAGAACGAAGGTCAGGTCTTCGCTTAGCGTCGCCCGATATGGCTTTTCGTCCGGGCCACAGGGCAGGTCGAGATGGCCCTCATCGTCGAGCCCGGCAGACGGGATCACCCGGTCGCCCAGCTCGTCCATCGACCAGCCCATGCGGTCGGCGACGGTCTGCACCAGCTCTCCCGCGTAGGCCTGAACGCCCTTCTGCTTCAGCCGCGTTGCCGCCGCGATGACGACTTGCAGCGAGACCGGATCACCCTTGTTCGCCAGCACATCCAGCAGCGATGACGCTTGAGACGTGCGCGAGCCGTGGTTCCTGAGGTACCCCCGCACGCGATCCGCAGCAATGGTCGCGGGAGCGCGGGACGCGAAGGCTAAAATGCCCTTCGCCGCCGCGCCGGAGTTCACGTAGTTCGACTTGATCTCGCGCCGCAGGTCGGCCTTGCACTGCTCAAGCGTGTATTCGGGGTAATAGCGCTTGTACATGGCGTAGCGTTGCTGGGCGTTCGCCTCTGCATACGCGTTTGCCTCTTCGTCCGAAGCCGTGGTGGTGTCGTAGTTGACCCAACTGTCCAGCACCCATTGCGACAACGTTTCGGCGCTGTCGGGGGCGAGTTGGTCGAGGAAGATCTCGAACAGTGCGTTGCCGCCGGGTTGCTTTAGCTTGAAGCCGAGGAACATCCACCAGCGTGGCACGTCCGGGGGTACCGCCTTCCCGGCGCGGAACTTCAGCTTCGGCAGCGTGTCCAGGTTGATCCAGTCAAGCTTCGACAGGTTCGCCTTCTTCAGCCCCGCCTCCGCCTCGCGGATCAGCGCTGTCGGACCGACATAGTCGTCGAGCGGCACGCCAAGCTCTTTCATCGCCGTCAGGATGGCGGCCTTGGCGAGCTCGCTTTTCTCTTTTTTCAGGCGCTTCTTCAGCGCTGGAATGGCATCCGATTGGCCGCGTTGGCCGATCCACTCTGCCGCGCCCGCGCGGATTGCCTGACGGCTGTCATCGAGCAGCGCGATCAGGCGCCCATCCACCTCGGGCACATCGGCAAGCAGCTTGCGCGCCTCGGCCTTGCCGAACTTCCGCTCCCCCGTTGCGACATCCAGGAGGGGGCCAAAGAAGCGCATCGGCACTTTCGGCATTTTGCCGAGGCATTTGATCGCCCTCGGCTTGTCCAGCACAACATCCTGTTCGGCATCGCCTTGCCCGAAGCCGCAGCCCAAAACATCAAGGTTTTCAGCCAGATACGGCCACAGCGCCTCGGGTGCGATATCGTCGACCTCGCTGCCCAGATACGACTCGTCGGGGATCAGGCAGCGCAGCACATCTCCCCGCTTTGCCTTGCGCGTCTGACGGTTGCGCCAACCACCGATGGTCAGGTGCGCCCCCATCTCTTCCCAAAGGGCGTCGATCGCGCGCAGGTCAGACTCGGGCTTCCCGACATAGGATCGGAGCAAGTCGGCAAACGGGCCATGGTTATAGCCGCTCAGCCAGTGTTCGATTGAATACAGGCTGTTGAACGCCAGCGAGATCGCCTGCTTCTCGGACATTTTGCTGAGGTGCCGTTGCGCCACCTGATGCCCAAACGTCGTGAGGAAATAGATCGCGCCCCGGCCCTTATCGTCTGACAGCGCTTTGCCTTCGATCAACTTGCAGGCCAGTTTCACAAAGCTCGGCGACAGGTGCGGCTGCTTGTAGAAGAACTTTCGGTCCTTGTTGGCGGCGTTCCGTTCGTCGATGCGCTTGTTTTCCTTCTTCAGGACGCCTTCAAGCTCTGCGATGTCATCGGGGCCGAGGGTGACCAACTCACCCGTTTTCAGCGGGCGCAGCGGCGGGATTTCGACCCGTGTGCCGTCGATGGCGGTATACCCGGTCGCGTCGTCTGGTGCCCCGCCTGATGCCCCGGCAGCCGCCGTCGCAACAGACAGCGCATTCTCGATGGCGCTGACGATGCGGGCGGTTTTTTCGGTTTTGGCATGGGCCTCCAACGCCTCACGCGCGGTGGGCGAGCCGATCTTGACCAGCACGTCCACCATCCCGGCGCGGACGCCGACCTTGCCGGTTGCCAGAAGGTCCACCGCCTTTGGCTCAATCACTTCGGGCGTTGCGAGGCCAAGCGCCTTCACAGCGGCTTCCCGAACGGCCTTTGAGCTGTCGCCTGCCAATTCGAGCAGGAATTCCAGAAACGGCCCCTTGTCGGCAAGCTCGTAAAGCGCGAGTTCGTTGATGAAGGCTTCACGGCCACCGGCGGTACAGCGCCGGACCCCGGCTATGGCTGCGTCTGGATGCGCTTCGATCAAAGGGGCGATATCGCAGAGCTGACGCAGATATTCGCCTTTGATCGGCTCGTAGTAGCTTTGGCTGATCCAGTACAGCACCTCGAACACGTCTTCGAGCGTTCCGCCGCAGGCCTTTGCCACATCCGCGAACCGGTCGGGCGTCAGCCCCTTTGGAGCCTCTTTCCGGGGTTCCGGAGGCCAGACGTGCCGTGAGGCCATCGAGGCGGTGAACGCCTCGGAAAAGAAGACCCGCAGGGCTGTTGGGGCCTTGTCCGATCCCACCACGCGGTCGGGCAGCGGATTGGCTGTCGCGGCCAGGACCTCGGCATAGCGGACCAGCATCGGGATGTCGTACGGATCAAGGTCGAGGAACAGCGGCGCGCGCTTCTTGTGCTGACCCTGACCCGTCTGCGCATAGTAATGACCCGGCGTGCATAGCAAGAGCGGATCGCCAGAGGCGTGGACGCCCAACGTCGATAGCACCGTTGCGGGCTCTCCACTCAGGACGTAATCGACGGCCTTGTTGCCGAGTTCTGACTGGACGTTGTTCAGGCGGATAAGGTCTGCATTGATGATCTTGCCCGTTGAGCTTGAGAGGAGCCTTTTGAAGAAACTCATGTCAGTAAAGCCCTTTCTTCTTCCAGTCCGGATCAAACTCTCCGACCTTGGCGATTTCGTGAAGGTCGTTCCAGACTTCTGACAGCAGAAGCGGCGGGACCTGCTTGAGTACGACCGGCTGTGCCGACCACGCATTGCTCTCCGTCTTGGTGAACTGCATAAAGTCGATGGCGGCTGCGAAATCCTCGGCCCCCATGTAGCTGCCGGTGAAGTGCAGGTCGGCGTTGAGGCCCGCGCCCCGGAACTCTTTCCGGTAGGCGTCGTACCCGCCGCCATCGCCGATGGGCCCCCGCTCGTACCCGCATTTCTTCGCGGCCCCGCGCAGCTTGAAGTTGGTTGTGAGCCAGCCCTGACGATCCTCAAGCTTGGTCGAGCTCGCCATCTCTTCAGTGAGCGTCCGCACCGGGCGAGACACCTGCGGGAACAGCGGGTCGACCTCGAAATCCTTGAGATGCTGCAGCCACGCGTCCCGTGTTTCCTCGGCGATATTGGCTGTATGGGCCATGTCGATCTTCGCAACGTCCGACAGGTCGACGTCATCGCCGTCCGCGTCCATCACGTCGCCTTCCGCTGTCATCCGAAAGGTCTTGAGCGGGGCGCTGTCGGCATCGAGACCCCGCCAGATCAGCCGCTCGACAAGGCGACGCATGATCGGGTGCGTGGCGAGGTCATCCTGCCAGGCTTCCGCCTCCCAATCGCGTGGGGTCAGCATCGCCTCATACAGCCGCGCCTGCTGCTGTTCGGCCGCCGCCTTCACGGTTTTCTTGGCGGCGCTCAGCAGGGCCTTCGACTCTTTAGTGTTCTCGTCCTTGCCCGCCGGGATCGACTTCACCTCTTTCCCCGCCGGGTTGAACAGCCGCACCGTCAGGTCGCTGTCCAGCCGGGCGACATAGGCCTTTTCCTCCTCGCCCACGGGAAGGGGCAGCGTGCCATCCTCCTCAAACCCGCCGGAGGGGATTGAGCGGTCGGCCAACTCCTCTTCCGTCCACCCGCGCGCTTCGGCAAGCTCGCCCACGAGGGTCGAGGCCAGCTCTCGCACGGTGCGCTGGCGGAAGCGGGTCGCTGTGGCGACCAGCACCTGAATGGCATCGCGCGTGCCCATGGCGTACAGCACCTCCACCAGCGACTTCGCCTGCGCCACGCGCTTGCCGTGCTTCTTCAGGTGCGCTGCGATGCGGGGCCCCGCCTGCGTCGGTGTTGCGCCGTGGGTCAGGGCAAGGATGCCTTTGCTGTCGGCGCCAGAGTTGATGTACTCCTTCGACATCCCCATCATCAGCGACTGCACAATCTCGTCCTCGGTGCGGTTCCGCGCCATCCAATGGTTCGGCATGCTCATGATCTTGCGCGCCTGCTCGACCGCCCTCCGACGCACGTCGTCGTTCGACGGCTTGGCGACGTCATACGACATCCACGCGTCCAGCACCCAATCGGCAAATGCCTGTGCGCTGTCCGGGGTCAACTGTTTGAAGTAGAGGCCGAACAACGGCGTACCGAGCGGCGATTTCAGCTTGAGCGCCAGCCGCAACCAGGCATCGGCAAGCACCGGGTCCGCCGTGCTGCCATCGGCCCAGTGCAGCGCCGGGGCCGAGCTGAGCTCAAGCCACTTGATCTTCTCGTTAGGCAGTTTGTCGACCAGCGTGCGAGCTTCTTTGAGCAAAGGCTCCTTCCCGAGATACGGGCTGGTGTCGCCACCCAACGCGGCAAGCCCCGAGATCATGTCGGCTTTCGCCATCTCGGATTTCTCGGTCTTCAGGCGCTTGGCAATCGCCGTTGCGGCCTTGGCAGAGCCTCGATCCGCCAGGAATCGCGCCGCATTCGCACGAACCGCCTGGCGCTTGTCCTTCAGGAGTGTGACCAACTCGTCGTCGATGCCCTCGACATCTCGCAAAAGCTCTTGCGCCGGGCCGTGGAGCTTGGGGCGCGCGTCGATCGCGCAGAACAGCACCGCCGGTCGCAGGGCTTCGGGCAGTGTTGGAAAGTCGGCGGCTACCCTCAGGGCGCGCAGGTTGACATGGATGTCGGTGTTGCGCGGTGGCAGAGCCTCGATCACGCTTTGCAGATGCGGGGTCGCAATCTCCCACACGCCGGGGAAGGACCGTGCGTATCGCCGGTCAGCGGACGTCCCCAAAAGCGCTTCGAGATAAATCAGGGTGTTCGGGCGCGGATCGGGCTCGTGATCGTCGGGCGTTTGCCGCGACTTGTCTTGATCTTCAACGGCGTCGAACACCTGTTTGAGGCTCAACCTGCCGTCCGTGATCGCGCTTTGAATATGGGCGCCAATCCCCCTCGTTTGCCGACCAATCAGGACGGGCAGTCCCTTCCTGTGGGAAACTGTCAGATCGATAAGCCGCCGCATGGGCACCTGGTCCAGCACCGATTCAATCACGGCATAGGCATTTTGCTGGTGGCGGTATGTGAAGCTCGGAAGTTGCGGGCGCGCGTCCGGCGTGACTTGGGTGTTGAGCGCATCGAACCACGTCTTTGCGATGTACTTCGTCTCGGGCGGCTTCGGTTTGTCACCCCGATTGGGGTTCGTGCTTTTCCTCCAGTAGACCAGCCGGGATTCGTACCCAAGCTGTTGCTCTTCATCGATGACTTTCTCGATCTCTTGCAACTGCTTGAAGAAGGCCTCGTCCAGCGGGCTGCCGCCGTCATCGACCAGCAACTCGTGGGACGGCAGCGTCACATGTGCGCCGGTCACGTCGATGTAGCCGTTTTCGACTTCGTCCAACTCAGCCGTAATCGCCGAGGTGTTCAGAACGGCGTCCAACGCCGTCAGCACCGCCTGCGACTTTTCCTTCTCTCGGCGCGCTTTCAGCGCCTCAAGGGCTGTCGGCGTGCCATAGGCGCCCAGCAGTTGGACCGCCATGGTCCGGCTGTTCGCCTTGCCCGCCTGCAACAGTTCTACGGCCTTGGCCTCAACCATCTGCGGATCCTGCGTCTCCAGCACAAGGCGAGCGGCCTCGCGGACCTTCGAGGATGTCGCCTCGAACTGCTGGAACAGGTACTCCGCCATTTTCGGCGTCTTCATGACGGGAAGCGCCTTGTGCGATTCGATCGACGACGCTTTTCCCTGCGCATCGCACCGCTCGATTGCCTGAATGTAATGCGCCGGATCCACGTTGTCCCAGAACCCTTCGGGCGGGACGAAGCTCGTTCCGTATCGACCCGGAAGCAGATGCACGATGACATCGACGTCCGTTCCTCCAAGAAGTCGCGTGGCGGCGATAATGTCGTGCGGCGTCGTTGGGTTGTCAGGCTTGTGCCCATAGGTCCTGGCGGTCAGCGCAAACAGGTTTCGGATGATTTCGGGCGTATTCGTCAGATGCTGGTCTTCGCGAAACCGGCGCGGCAGGCCCCATTTCATCGCATGGCGCAGTTGCACATAGCGGGCCAACCGCTCGGGCTGGCCGCCCATGTTTCTCGGCAGGTTTTGCAGCGCGGTGTTCACATCGCGATCAAGCCGAGGGTGGGGGATCTGCAGCGCATCCAGTTCGGCGAGGATGCCGTTGGCCGCGCCATTGATCAGGTATTCCTCCGCCCGCCGGGCGGCGCCGAAGCTTGTTTGGTCAAGGAAGCTGAAGAGGGAGGTGGGTTTTGCTTTGACTGATCCGAATAGTCCCTTCAGCGCCTTGCCGAACATAGTGCGTACACTCCCATGCCTTGATCACGCCATGCGAGTGCACCGCGTTCACGGCGATTTTGTGACGGTCTCTACGGTTTTGACATGAGGTACCATGTCGCCAACACTGCGGCTTTAGCCGCTTATGGCGACTGGTTTATAGCTGGGCGATGGAGCGTTCCGTTGGCGCTTTAACGACCTGTTCCGCCGCGCGAGGGGCAAGGCCGAACAGGATCAGGGCTGGGCCCGACAGCTTTGCCTCGGTCAGCGTCGGTTCCAGGGTGTCGAGCGTGGCCTCCAGGATCCGCTGATTGGGGCGGGAGGCGTTTTCGACAACCGTCACAGGCGTCGTGCGCGGCGTGCCGTGCATCAGCAGGCGGCCTTGCACAAACCGCGCGGCGCGCTTGCCCATGTAAATGGCCGCGACCGCGCCGGGCTTGGCCAGCGCGGCCCAGTCGTGATCGGCAAAGCCCTGGATGTCATGACCGGTGATCAGGCGCACGCCAGAGTTCCGCGTGCGCTTTGTCAGGCTTTGACCGATGGCCGCAACGGCGGCTGAGGCCGACGTGATGCCGGGCACGATGGACCAGTCGAGGTTTGCGTCGGTGACAGCCTCAATCTCTTCGTCGAGGCGACCGAAAACGGCGGGATCGCCGCCCTTCAGGCGCACGACCTGCGCGCCGGATTGGACGTGATCGACGATGAGCCTGTTGATGTCGTCCTGCGCCATGGCGGGCCCGAAGCCTTCTTTCCCTGCCGGGATCAGGAGGGCCTCACGTCTCGCGAGTTCAAGGATCTCTGGCGCGACGAGGCGGTCGTGGATGACGACATCGGCGGTGTCGAGGGCGTTGCGCGCCTTCAGCGTCAGCAGTTCGGGGTCTCCGGGGCCCGCACCGACGAAAGCAACGTGACCGGGTTCAACCTTGGCCGCGATATGCGTAGCCAGCAGGTCGTGCAGCGCGGCTTGGAGGGGGCGGCCCTCGGCCTGCGCTAGCGGGCCTGCGCGGTCGTACCAGTCGGCCCAGAACGCGCGGCGGGGGCGGCCAAAGTCGAGGATCTCGGCCGTGTCGCGGAACGCCTTGCCCGCTTTGGCAAGGAGGCCGAGCGCGGGGGACAACGTCTCTTCCAGGTGCCGTTTGATCTTCCGGGCTAGGACGGGCGCCGCGCCTTCGGTGCCGATGGCGACCGTCACCGGGTCGCGGTCGACGATGGCCGGGGTGATGAAATCGGACCCGTGCAGGTTGTCGACCATGTTGGTCAAAACGCCCGCTGCCTTCGCCACAGTCGCGACACGCGCGTCTTCCGCGTCGTCGTCCGTCGCGGCATAGACGAGGGCTTTGTCGTCAGCGTCATTCTCCGCGAACGGGCGCTGGATGAGGGTGAGGCGATCTTCGGCAACCCAACCTGCGATCAGCGGATCGGGATCGCTGGCGTAGACCATGATCGTCGCCTCGGTTTTCATCAGAAGGCGCAGCTTGGCAACGGCAGCCTCACCGCCGCCCGCGACGGCGATTGTCTTGCCCTCGACGGCGAGGAAGATCGGAAAGTGTTTCATGGTGCAGAATATAGGACATATTCCCAATATGGCGCCATCTCTTGCTTCAAATAAGGACATATGTTCTTTATGGCGGGCGACTTGGGACGAAACAGGCGGATTTTGCAGGAGGCCGGGATGAGTGTTCGGATCGATGACATGGACCGGAAGATCATGGCGGAGCTTCAGAAGAACGCCGGGCGGTCGCTGGACGAGATCGCGAAGGCGGTCGGGTCGTCGAAGACCCCGGTCTGGAACCGCATCCGAAAGCTGCGCGAGGCCGGAATCGTCGGCGCCGAGACAGTTGTGCTGAACGCCGAAGCGCTTGGGTTCGAGGCGTGTTTCTTCGTGCTGATTCGGACGGCGGAGCATGAGGCCGACTGGCAGGCGCAGTTTCTGAAGGCCCTCCGCGAGCGGCCCGAGGTGCAGGAGGCGCACCGTTTGGCGGGGGATATCGACTATATCCTCAAGGTGCGGGTCGAGAACGCGCGCGCCTACGACGTGTTTTACCAGGCGTTGATTTCGGAGGTGAAGATCTTCAACGTTACCGCGCTCCTGTCGATGGAAGAGATCAAGTCCACCACCGCCTTGCCCCTTTAGCCATGCGGACGCGCTGCCGCGCGATTTCTGTTTGTTGACATCGGCTGTGATCGCCTCCTGTTCCGGACGCCCGCTGTGGCCCTCCGGGGGGAGTATTTTCCCGCCAGGTGAAGGGATTAGGGCGAAACCTTGAGGCAGGCCAGGCCGTGAAAGTGATAGAGGTTCGCGTAGCTGGGGCGTTCAGCGAGCGTTAGGTTCGGGAGCCTGTCGAAGAGGGCTTTCAGGGCAACCCTCAGTTCGAGGCGGGCCAGCGGGGCGCCGACGCAGAAGTGGATGCCGGCCCCGAAGGCGCTGTGTTTGGACGCGGGGCGCAAGGGGGCGAAGCGGTTGGGGTCTTCGGCAAACAAAGGGTCGCGGTTGGCCGAAGCCAGAAGCGCGCCGACCTCGTCGCCACGTTTGAGCGGGTGACCGCAGATCTCGGTGTCCTCGTAGACATGGCGCGTGAAGAGGTGGAGCGGGGGATCGTAGCGCAGGATCTCTTCAACCGTACGATCCGGGTCGGAGTTAAGGGCGGCTTGTGCCTGATGGTCGAGGATCGCTTTGACGCCGTTGCCGAGCGTGTGGACGGTCGCCTCGTGCCCCGCATTCAGAAGCAGGATGCAAGTCGCGATCATCTCGTTCGGGGTGAGTTTGTCGCCGTCATCCTCTGCCGCGATCAAGTGAGTTATGAGGTCGTCAGCAGGTGTTGTGCGGCGTTCGTCGATGTGTTTGCGGAGGAAGGTGGAGAACTCGGTTGCCGCCGCCGCCGCGGCGTCCTCCATCTGACGGGTGCGGCGAGCCTGGTACATCCCGACCATCGCGTTGGACCAGCCAAGCAACTGATCCGACATCGTTTCGGGCACGCCGAGGAGGCGGGCAATGACGATGACCGGCAGGCGCTGGGCATAGACGGGAAGGAGGTCGAATGCATCCTGCGGCGCGGCGTCTAAGAGGGTTTGGGCGATCTGTTCTATGTCCGGCGCCAGCGCCGCTACGCGGCGTGAGGTGAAGGCATGCAGGACGAGGCGGCGCAGGCGGGTGTGGCGGGGGGCTTCGAGTTCGAGCATCGAGTGATCCTCGATGGCGTAAAACGGGCGGAGGTGGTCGGGCACCTCGGGCGGCACCAGCGGGGTGCGACCCATTTGGCGGTGTTTCAGCACCTGCATGACCGCGCGATGGGAGGTCGCCATGGGCATGTTGTAGTCGTTCCAGAACACCACATCTCCTAAAGCGCGAGCGCGGTCGTAGAACGGGTAGGGGTCTTGGACGAACGAAGGATCGGTGGGGGACTGGCGGACCGCCTGCACTCAGCTGCCCCGTTTTTCGAAGCGGGGGAGCATGGCAGAGAAATCCTTCCCCGCGCCGTCTTCCGCATCGACGAACGCTTCGTACAGATCTCGGGCCGCGCGACCCATTGGGGTGTCGGCACCTGCGGCGACGGCGGCTTGCTGGCTGAGGCGGAGGTCTTTCAGCATCAGGTCCGCCGCGAAACCGGGTTGGTAGTCGTTGTCGGCCGGAGAGGTCGGGCCAATGCCGGGCGCGGGGCAGTAGGCGTTCATGGACCAGGAATAGCCCGACGACGTTGACACCACGTCGAACATCGCTTGCCGGTCAAGCCCGAGTTTGTCCGCCAAAGCAAACGCTTCGCAGGTGGCGATCATGGTGACGCCTAGGATCATGTTGTTGCAGATCTTGGCCGCCTGGCCGTTACCCGAGGGGCCGCAGTGGACGGCCTTTTGACCCATGACGTCGAACAGAGCCTCGGCGCGTCGGAAGGCGGCGTCCGGGCCGCCGACCATGAAGGTGAGCGTGCCCGCCGTGGCGCCGCCGGTGCCGCCTGAGACGGGGGCGTCGAGGGGCAGGATGCCCGCCGCTTCGGCCTCCGCCGCGACGGCGCGGGCGCTGTCGACATCGACGGTGGAGCAGTCGAGGAAGACGCTGCCCGCTTTCATCACTGGCAGGATGTCGGCGGCGACAGCGCGCAGGATCGGGCCGTCGGGGAGCATCGTCAGAACCACGTCCTGCCCGCGCGCGGCGTCCTTGCCGCTTTTCACCTCGGTCATGCCGTCAGGGTAGGGCGCGATGGGGTCGTAGCCCGTCACCTCGTGCCCCGCTCGGGCGAGGTTTGCGGCCATCGGACCGCCCATGTTGCCAAGGCCGATAAAGCCGATCTTCATATTGCGGTCTCCTCAAGGCTCAGCGCGTCTGCGCCGAGGGGCATTAGCATGCGGGCGACGTCGCCCGCCGTTACGTCCTCGATGCAGGCGTGTTGCCATCGGGGCGATTTGTCCTTGTCGATGATTAGCGCTCGGATTCCTTCGATAAAGTCGCCCTGTTCCACGGCGCGGTGGGAGTAGCGGTACTCCATCGCGACGGCGTTGCGGACGGTGTCGAGGCCGCGCGCGCGATTGACCGCCTCATACGCGCAGGAGGCGGCAAGGGGGGCTTGGCGGGCGAGGAGGGCTTTGGTGTCGTTATCGTCGAAGCCGCGCATCGCGTCGCCGAGGGTGGCGCCCTGGAAGGCGGTGTCGATCCAGGATTGCATTGCAGAAAGTTTGCCGTCGGGTGGGGTTTCCCCTTGAAGGCAGGCGGAATCGCCCGTGTTTTCAAGTTCGGCGATTAGGCCGAGCCACTTTACTTCCGGTATGTAAGTGTCTGCGAATGTTGCAAGAATGGCGTCCGCCGGGCCCATGCGAAAACCGGTGGTGCCCAGGTATTCCCCCAGACGCCCCGGGCCGTTGGCCAGAAGCAAGGTGCCGCCCACGTCAGGCATGAGGCCGATGGCGGCTTCAGGCATGGCGATGCGGGAGCTGTCTCCCACGATCCGGTGAGAGCCATGGCAGCCAACGCCTACGCCGCCGCCCATGGTGAATCCCTGTAGGAACGTCACGAAAGGCTTTGAATACTCAGCGATTTTTACGTTCAGACGGTATTCGTCTGTCCAGAATCGGCGACCGTAATCGAGGTTGCCTGCGGTGCCTTGCACGTGCATCTCGACAAGGTCTCCACCCGCGCAGAACGCCTTGTCTCCGGTCGCATCGACCACGACCACAAGCACGTCATCGTCCATACGCCACGCATCAAGCGCCTCCTCGATGTCGAGGCACATCTGCCAGCTTAAAGCGTTCAGCGCGTCAGGTCGGTTCAGCGTGATCCGCCCCGCGCGGCCCGACTTTCGGATCAGCACGTCGCTCATGCGGTGAGGCTCCGCGCGACGATCAAGCGCATGATTTCGTTGGTGCCTTCGAGGATCTGGTGCACCCGCAGATCGCGGACGATCTTCTCGATCCCGTAGTCGCCGAGATAGCCGTAGCCGCCGTGGAGCTGGAGGCATTGGTCGGCAACGCGGCTGCCTGCCTCGGTGACGAATTTCTTCGCCATCGCGCAGCGTTTCGTGGCGTCGGGCTGGCCCGTGTCGAGCGCCCAGGCGGCCTCGCGCAGGAAGGTGCGGGCAGCCTGAAGCTCAATCTCCATGTCGGCGAGGCGGAACTGGAGGGCCTGGAACTCCTGCAGTGCTTTGCCGAAGGCGCGGCGTTCGCTCATGTACGCGCGGGTCTGGTCGAGCGCGGCCTGCGCGGCGCCCAGTGAGCAGGCGGCGATATTCAGGCGTCCGCCATCGAGGCCAGACATGGCATAGGTGAAGCCCTTGCCTTCCTCGCCCAAAAGCGCGTCGGCGGGGACGTCGCAGTCATCGAGCTGTACCTGCCGCGTGGGTTGGCTGCGCCAGCCCATCTTGTCCTCAAGTCCGCCGAAACTCAGGCCATTAGACCCTTCGTCGACGATGATCGCCGAGATGCCCTTCGGCCCATCGTCCCCTGTGCGGCACATGACGATGTAGGCGTCCGAGTAACCGCCGCCCGAGATGAATGCCTTTGTACCGGTCAGGCGGTAGCCTGCGTTGGTTCGCTCTGCCTTGGTCTTCAAGGCTGCGGCATCAGAGCCGGAGCCCGGTTCGGTCAGGCAGTATGCATAGAAGTGTTCCATGGAAAGGGCGGCCGGCAGGCGGGCCGCCTTCATTTCGTCCGAGCCGAAGCGGTCGATCATCCAGGCGCACATGTTGTGGATCGACAGGAACGCCGCGACGCTGGCGCAGGACATCGAAAGCGCCTCGAACACGAGAGTGGCGTCGAGGGGGTATTGTTCCTTTCTGTACCAAGACGAGTTTGTCCTGGAGAATTTCTCCTTCAGGCTCTTTCCCATCATCATAAAAATGAGCATCCGTCTTTACGACTTTATAGTTCCCGTGATAGCTCAC
>JBCCXY010000008.1:0-55802 GCA_039190895.1 Pseudomonadota bacterium
CCGACCTACTCCGCCGCGTAGCGCAGGGGCAGCACCTCCGCCTTAGGCGCAGCGGCCCTGGCCGCTCGCCGCGTGTGGACCAGCGCGAACATCGGTGGCGTGAAGTAGAAGCTGACGACCGTCGACAACAGCACACCGCCCGCGATCGACACCGCGAACGGCGGCCAGAACGCGCCACCGTCAAGGATCAGCGGCAGGAAGCCCCCGAACGTCGTCACGGTGGTCGAAATGATGTGCCGACTCGACCCGGTCACCACGCGCGCCATCGCCTCTCGATCCCCCGAGGCGGCGCCCTCGTCGGCCTGAAGCGCCGTCAGGATGATGATCGCCGCGTTGATCGACACGCCGATAGAGCCGATGACTCCGATGATCGCCACAATGCCGAACGGGTACTGCATGATCGCCAACGACAGCATCGACAGCCCCGCCGCCAGCACACAGACCACCAGGGTCACGCCCGCCAAACGGAACGAGTTGAACGTGAGCACAATCGTCGCCACCGTTAGCGTCACGATCAGCCCGACCGAGGCCATCAGGTTGCCCACCGTATTCGACCGCGCATCGCTGTCGCCGCCAAGGCTCAGTGTATAGCCCTCCGGCACCTCGAACCCCCGCGCGTCCAGCGCGCCCAGCACCTGCTGCAACGCCTCTTCCGGCAGGACGTTGGGCACAAGGAACGCCTGCACTACGTTCTCCCTAAGCCCATCGACGCGCGTGATCACACTCGCCGCAGGCTCAATCACCGGCGTCGCAAGCTCCGACAGCGGCACCGCCGGGAAGGCTCCGGTGGCCGACACAGCAGCCGCATTCGGCAGAAGGATCGGCATATCGGCAATCGCCTGCAGATCGCCCCGCAACCCGTCGCCCAGACGGACCCGGACGGCAAGCTGCTCCGTCCCCTCCACCAGAGACCCGCCGGTCACGCCAACAAGCGCCGCATCAAGCTGACCCGCCACGTCCGCCACATCCAGCCCGAGCAGCCGCGCCTTGTCCTCGTCGATGTCAAAGCGCACCTGCGGCGCCCCGCCGTTCACGCCCGACCGCGCCTGGGTCACCAGATCAAGGTCCGACATGATCGCCCGCACCTCATCGCCAAGCGCGCGCAGCGTCGCGATTTCCTGACCCTGGATGTTGATCTCCACCGGCGCATCCACCGGGGGGCCCTGAACCAGCCCTCGCACGATTACCTGCGCTTGCGGGAACTCGCGGTCGAACTGCTCTTGCAGGCGATCCACCAGCCGCGCCGCATCAGCGTCCGTCTCGGTCGTGATCATCGCCTGCGCAAAGCCGGGTTCCTGACTGCGCCCGCCGACGATGTTGTAATAGAACGCCGGGCCCGAGGTGCCGAGCGTCCAATACACACTCCGCAACCCCTCATCAGCGCGGATGATGGCGTCCATCTCTCGCGTCACGCGCGTCGTCTCAGTGATCGCGGTGCCCGGGGGCATCGACACCTCGATATAGAATTGGTTCCGTTCAACACCGGGGAAGAACTGAGCGGTCAGCGTGGGGAACGCTGCAAAGCCCAGGACGGGCAGGATCAGCGACACCGCGATGGCGCGAAAGGGGTTCTTGACGGCAAGCCGGATCGACCCCTCGAACAACCGCGACAGCCAGCCGATCTGGATGCCGTTCGCGAAGGCGCCCTTCGCCTCGGCTGACGGCAGAATCCACCCCGCAATCGCGGGCGTGACCGTCAGCGCAACGAGCAGCGACCAGAACAGCATCAGCACGACTGCAATCGCGATGGAGCCCACGAAATCGCCCGCAGGCCCCGGCAGCAGGATCATTGGAGTGAACGCCAGCGCCGTCGTGACGGTCGAGGCAAACAGCGGCGCTGCCAAACGCTTCACTGCATCGCCCACCGCCGCCTCGCGCGCCACCCCGGATTTCAGCCGCTTGCGCACCTCATCCGCCATCACGATGGCCGCGTCGACCAGCAAGCCAAGCGCCACGATCAGGCCCGTCACCGACATCTGATGGATTGGCAGCCCGATCATGTTCATCGTCGCCAGCGTCGCGAGGGAAACCACAGGCAGCACCGCCGCCACGATCAGCGCCGCCCGGACGCCCAGCGTCACGAGCAGCACCGCGACAACCAGCGACACACCAATCGCCATGTTCACGGCCACCTCGCCGAGGCGCTGCACCGTGTAGGTGCTTTGATCAAACAGCAGCGTCTCTTCCAGACCCAGCGGAACGCGGCTCGCCCTGGCCTCCAGCTCGGCACGGACAAAGCCCATCCAGCGGTCGATCTGCTGGCCCTCTTGCGCAAGCACACCGATCAGGATCGCGGGCTGCCCGTTGGCAAACGCCAATTCATCCGTCGGCGTCTTCGGCCCGCGCGTGACCGTCGCAATGTCGCCAAGGCGCACCGTCGCCCCGGTCTCGCTTTCCCGCAGCACGATCTGGCGCAGGCGATCCAGCGTCTCGATCTCGCCGCTCACACCGATGGTAAGGTCAACGTCGCCCTGCAAGCGACCCGCCTGCACCTTGCCATCCGCCTCGGCCACCCGGGCCGAAATCTCTCGCGCCGTCAGGCCAAGGGCTGCCGCACGCTCCGGGTCCACGCGGATCAGCACCTCTTCCTCGGGCAACCCAAAGTAATCCACCGCCCGCGTCCCGGGCACGGCGCGCAATCGATCACCCAACGCCTCCGCATGGCGTGCCATCAGGGTCAGCGGCATCTCCGCCGCGGTCAGCGTGATCGCAATGACACCCGAGTAGGCCGAGATACCCTCGGCATTGAAGTCCGGCGCCAACACGCCCGCCGGGAAGTTGCGTCGGGCGTCCTCAACGACATCGCGCGCCTCCGCCCACACCTGCTCAATCGTCGCGTCGTCCAGCGTCTCCAGCAGGTCGATCGAGACCACCGACACGCCAGTCCGCGACACCGACGAAATCTTGTCGATCTCGGCGATCTTGCGCAGTTCTTCCTCGATCTCTGCGGTCACCAGAGACTCCACCCGCTCCGGATCAGCCCCCGGAAACTGAGTCGTCACCGTCGCAAAGAGGTTCGTGATCGTCGGATCCTCCTGCCGCCCGAGCGACAGGAACGACGACAAGCCCGCTGACACGAGAACCAGAATGATCAGCGCGACGATGCGAGGATGGCGGAAGGTGAGCGTTTCCATGACCTTACCCCTGCGTCCGAGGGTCAACGGTTTGCCCGACCGTCACCCGCTGCGGACCCGTGGTGATCAGCTGCGCATCCTTGGGAAAGGCCCCGCGCACGAACACCTGATCGCCCGCGCTGTGGACGACCTGCACCGTCATCGAGCGCACCGTGTTCTCGCCGTCCACCGCCAGCAGCGTCCACTGCCCGCGCTGCCCCTCCTTCAGCGTCGTCACCGGCACCCAAATGCCCGGCATCTCAACCGTATCGCTCAGCAAAAGCCGCGCCGTCTGGCCGAAGGTGACCCCGGCCTCGCCGCTGACTTCAAAAATCGCCGTCCGCGTCCGCGTCACCGCATCCACATCGGGACGCAGCGAGATCAGCCTCGCCCCCGACGGCACCCCGTCGATCTCTATAACCGCTGCCGCAAGATCTGCCTCGGTTATGTCCAGCGGCACGCCCACGCGCAGCCTCGGGGCGCCATCTTCAACGATTTCGACAAGGCCCTGACTGGGCGAAACGCTCTCACCCCCGTCCACCAACCGCTCTGTCACGCGACCACTGAACGGCGCATAGACCTTTGACTTCTCTACCTGAATTCCGTTCGACAGCAGCGCCGCATCGACCTCGGCAATGCGCGAGCGCAGATCGTCCGTCGCCGCCACCGCCGCATCCAGCGCCGCCTGGCTGGCAAAGCCCCGATCACTGAGGTTCTCCTGCCGCGCCACCGTCTGTTCCGCAAACTTGCGCTGCGCCTCAAGCGCGGCCTTGCTGGCCTCCAACCGCTCTCGCTCCGCATTCAACAGGCGGGTGTCGAGCGTTGCGACATGCTGGCCCTCGGCCACCGTGTCACCCTCATCCACCAGAATTTCGCTCAGCCGCCCCGGCAGCTCAAACGACACCGCCGCCGTCCGCGTCGCCTCGATCTGCCCGATGAACGACCGCGTCACCTCATAGCCGGGCGACAGCACTATCGGCGCCACCTCGACCGGCATCGCGGGCGCCGCATCCGGCGCCGGGGCCGCATCCGCGCGCCGCCCCAGTTCCTGACTGCCCATCTGCACCGCCACAATCGCGGGTGCCGCGACGCCCAGCGTCAGAACGGTCCGAACCGTCGCACGTCCCACCCGTCTCAACAGCCCCGGCTTCTGTGTCTTCGCGTCATCGGTCATAGCGGCACCCTCGCAATGTTAGGATATCTAACTTATATGTTAGAAGCTCTCACTTTGACAAGTGTTACGTCGTATGAAAGGGTCTGGATCATGGATCACGCTGAAAAATCGAAACCTTCTGCTCTGAAGAAGTCGAATTATCACCATGGAGATCTTCGTGCCGGGTTAATCGAGGCCACTCGGCAGTTGGTGGAAGAGAAGGGACCGGACGGATTCTCGGTCTCGGACGCCTGTCGTCTGGCGGGCGTGTCGACGGCGGCACCCTACAAGCACTTCAAAGACAAGTCGGAAATGATTACCGCGATGGTGATGGAGGGCATGACCCGGCACCGGGACAACATGGTTGCCGCGCTTGGCGATGTGCCCCCTGCAACGCCTGCACGCATCAAGGCCCTGGGCCGCGAGTACGTCGAGTTCGCGCTGAAGGAGCCCGGCGTGTTCCGCTTGAAATTCGGCGGCTTCACGGATCGTCTGGACGACCCCAAGCTGCAGGAAGCGGGTGAAGGCACATTCACCATCGTCCTTCACGAGGTCGCCGCATGCATCGGCGAATCCGAGATCACGCCCGACGTCCGCCGCCGCGGCTTTATGTTGTGGAGCTTCGTCCACGGCCTGAGTTTCCTGCTTGCCGACCCAAAGCTGACTTCAATGGGCGGGGAGTTCGACCTTGAGGACATTCTAGACGACATCGCCGTCCGCATGCTTGCACCATGAGTGCACTGTGCCTGCGGCGAAGGCGCACCACTTGGGCACATTTCGCCACGTCACCTTTGGACAGACGACCAATTCAATAAAAATTCCATTACAGTAAGAGCCTCGGGTGGGGGCCCGAGCAGTCGAGCATGCTGTTGATGACGTCCAGATCTATCCGCGTGAGTTGCCTCGCGTGCGTGGCCTTGTTGAGCCACACCCCAACCGCCTTCGCCGAACGTACCTTCCGGGACTGGTCCGTGGCCTGCGAAACCGACGGCTGCACCGCCGCAACAACCCTCTCAGCTCCCGACAGCACCTGGCTTGCGACGCTGCAAGTCGTCCCCGCCGAAGGGGGCGCGGACCTTGTGATGCGTTTGCCGCTGGGCATCCACATCTCATCCGGTGTGTTCATTTCCGACGGCAGAACAACGCTTTACCCGGGGACCTTCACACGCTGCGATCAAACGGGATGCCGCGCCATCCTGTCGATGCCGCCGGAAATGGTCGATGGCTGGCGCGCAGCACGGAAGGCGCAGATCCGGTATCGCCCGGCCTCAGACGCGCCCGTCGTCGCCTTCGAAGCCTCCCTCATGGGCTTCACCCGAGCCTTCGCCGCTGCAGGAGACGGCCAATGATTCGCCGTGCCCTCTGCGCCCTCGCGCTGATGTTCCCCCTGTCCGCCGCTGCGCAGACGTTTCAAATCAGCGGCGTCGATTTCAGCGACAGCGACTACCTCACCGAGATCGAGCTGCAAGAAATCGCCGCCCGCTACGTCAACCGCCCCATTGGCCTGTCCGACCTGCAGGAACTGGTGAGCGAGGTCCAAAACCTCTACGGACGTTCTGGCGTAGTCACCGCCCGCGCCATCCTCCCGCCGCAGGAAATCGACGACGGCATCCTGATGGTCGAACTCGTGGAAGCCGTGGTCAGCGGCGTCGAACTCGACGGCATCGAACGCACGCGGCCAGAGTTCTTCACCCGCACCCTGTCGCTCGGCGTCGACGAAAAGCCCGACTTCGAAGAGCTGGAGCGCGACTTCCGCATCTTCGACATCGCCTACGACATCCGCCCGACGCTCAGCTTCCGTCCGGGCGACGACCCGGGCACCACCGTCGCCATCATCCGCGCCGACGAGCCGGAGCGGTTCACCTTCACCGGCTCGCTCGACAATTTCGGCTCGGAAGAGACGGGCGAACTCAGGGCCACCGTCTACGCGCGGATCTCCAGCCTCACCGGATGGCGCGACACGCTGAACGCCCAGCTTCAGGTCAGCGAAGGCGCCTACTCCGGCTCCATCGCGTATACCCGGCCAATCGGCGCGCGCGGCGGGAACCTCCAGACATCGCTCAGCTACTCTGACAGCTCCGTCATCGCGGGCCCCTTCGCGGCGGTCGACATCGTGTCGAACAACCTGTCCTTCTCCGCCGGCTACAGCCAGCCGTTCCGGGTCCGCCCGCAAAGCCACCTCTTCGGCAGCGCGAATATCGTTTTTGAACAAAGCGATAGTGAGCTCGAAGGCCTGCCCCTGTCGGATCAAACCCTAACCGAAGTCGTCCTTGCCACTGGCGGCCTGTTCCAGGGCGAAAAGCAGAACTTCGCCTTCAACGTCGGCGTAAAGGTCGGCACGGCGGACAGCCAGCAGGTGTCCGAGACCGAGGGCTCCTACCAGCTCCTCTTCGCGTCGGCGAACTACGCCCGACCGTTGGGGGAGCGCTTCATCTTCGACGCCTCCGTCACGGCGCAGATCGCGCCCGACCAGAACCTGCCCGTCGCCCGGCTGTTCTCACTCGGCGGCCCGACGACGGTGCGCGGGTACCCACTGAACGTCCGCTCGGGCGACAGCGGCATCCTGGCAAGGCTGCAGGTTAACTATGGCGAGCCATTTCGCGGCGGAAACGACAGAAACTCCTGGTCCTACACGCCCTTCGCTTTCACCGATCTGGGCGTGGTGATCCCCTTCCGGGAGGATGGCAGCGGGCTGGACAGCGATCAGGACATTTTGGCGTCCGTTGGCGCCGGTATCAGGATTGACTGGAACTCTCGCGCGCGCGGCCTGCTCGTGATCGCGAACCCTATGAAAGAAACTCTTGGTTTCAACGACTTGTCCCCGGTATTCTACGCTGGGATCGACTGGGATTTCTGACCCCACGTCATCACATTTGCCCGGACTTTGCCTTCTTTCCGGCCTCATGCGACCGCACTGCCTGACGATGACGGATCACGTAAAATTGTACGTGCTTCGTTAACTGAGGCCGTCGCCCGCTTTTGGGGCAGAAGCAAAGAGAGGCAATTATGAAGATGACAGACACTGCAGGCCGTATCGCCACGCTCGTCGCCGCGTCGTTCCTTGTCGCGGGCACAGCACTTGCGCAGGACGCGGATACCGAGATCGGGGCCGACGCAACGCCCGAGGCCACGCTGGACACGACGCCCCAGCCGGTGGCGAACAACTCCTCTTTCGGCAACTGGATCGTGACGTGCCAGGCCGTGACCACGCGCGACACCGCGTGCCGCCTTGTCCAAGAGCAATCGCTGACCGAGACCAACCAGCTCGTCGCGCGGTTCATCGCCCTCCCCGCCGAGAAAGACGCTGCAATCCTGCTCGCGCAGGTGCCGATGGGCGCCTACCTGCCCGGAGGCGCCGTGTATCGCATCGCAGACCGCGACGACTTGGAGCAACGCTCGATGATCTGGCAGCGCTGCCTGGGTCAGCTTTGCGAAGCTGCGATCAAGCTCGAAGCCGACGAGATCGCAACCATGGCCGATGGCGGCGCGATCCTCTTCGGCTATCGCATGGATGCGGGCGCCGACCCGATCATCCTGCGGGTCGAGACGGCCGCATTTGCCGATGGTGTCGCTGCGATCCGCCCGCAACTCTCCAACTAAAACAGTACGTTAACGCGCGCCGGAAGCCTTTGGCCGGCGCGCGGCATGCCAGAAGGATGCAGTGACAGTGTTCAGATCGCGCCGCGGGGGGCTGCGCAGTTCATGGGCTCATAAAGTCGTCGGGTATCCGGCGATCGTTGCCGTTACGATCACGCCGATGGCGCCCGCCTACGCGGACATCGTCGCGGCGACCGATCCGACGTCTGGCGCCCAGATCACGGCGACCACGATCGCGCCTGGTCAGACCTCGACCTTTACGACCGCCGGCGGGTCTGTGACGCAAACGGGCACGCTTGTCACAACAAACACGATCCGAAACGGCGTCGGCTACAACGCTTTCTCGGAATTCAACGTCTCGAACGGCACGAACGTGCACATGGTCCAGCCCGATGGCACGTCGGCGCTGGTCAACGTGGTGGACGGCGCCGGGCCAAGCCAGATCGACGGCCAGGTCACGTTCATCAAGAACAACACGACCGCCGGGTCGAATGTATTCATGGTCAACTCCGACGGCTTCGTCGTCGGCGCAAGCGGTGTGATCAACGCCGGGCAACTGACCATGTCCACCCCGGCGGCAAGCCACGTGGCCGAGCTTCTGCTGGAAGCGCAGGGCGGCTCCAACGGGTCCACCGCCGATCTGTTTGCGGGCAATGAAGAGCTGAACAGCTCGGCAAATGTCGAGATTTACGGCACTATCAACGCCGAACGGCTGGAACTGCGCGCCGGCGCGCGGATGGTGCTGGACGGAACGATCACTGTTGAAGATGCGTCGGGCAGCGGAACCGTGGCACCAGCCGTGTCGACCGAAGGGATCCAGGAAGCAACCGGGGTCTCCGTCGAAAACGGCGTGATCCGGCTGTTCGCCGGGGGCAATGTCTCTGTCGGCTCCTCCGCGCGGGTCGCGGCCAAACGCGGCGGCGGCGCAGGCGGCCTGTTCCAGGGCGCCTCTGGCGGCGCGATGACCATCGCAGGAGGCGCCGAATTAAACGTTGCGGGCAGCGGCAGCGGTGACGGCGGGTCCGTCATCCTCTACGGCGCGAACTCTGCCGCACTGACGGCGGGTACCGTCATTGACGCAAGCGCAACCGCTGGGTCCGGCGGTTTTGCCACGATTCAATCCGGCGGAAACGTCACCGTCGCAGCCGAGATCGCGACCGGATCGGACACCAATACGACCGGCGCCGTGGTGCTGAAAGGAGCGAACGTCACCGTTGACGGCAACCTGACAACCGCTGGCGGCGACATCGCCGTGGTGGCCGACGACACGGTCACGATCAGCGGCGCAATCAACACCCGCCACGTCACTGCAGGCGGCGATGCCTTCGCCGATGCGTCCACGTCCGCCTCCGGCGACCTGCTTGTTTTCGCGCCAAAAATCGACGTCCAATCCGGCGCCTCGCTGCGGGCGGATGGCGATTCCGGACAAGAAGGAGGCCTCGTCGGCCTGATCGCCTACGACCGCACAACCGGTGTCCTGTGGACGTTCGAAGGCGACGACCGCGCCGCCCAGATCGACATCACCAACGCCGAACTCCACGGCGGTGCCGTCCTGATCAACGCCTATGCGGAGGCAACCAACGTCTTCGGCGACGACGCCGACAGCCTCACCCAGTTCGCCAACGACTTCGAGTCGGATCAAACGATCTTTGAGGATTTCCTCGACACCGTCGCCGACACCGTCGAAAACGTCATCGCGCGCGGCCCGGACCTCGTGAACGACCTGCTGATCCCGCTGCAGGTCTATGACGTGTCGGCGGATGCCGAAATCACGATCGCGAACTCCACGATCACCGGCGACGGGAACTGGAAGAACGACGGCATCAGCCCGACCGCCGGATACACCGGCGACATCGCCGACAACGGCATCAACATGCAAAGCGGCCTCGCGCTGGACGAATACGACCTGTTCACCGGCCAACCCATTGAAATCACGGGCACCCTGCTGCCGCAGGATTGGGACCCGTCGGTGGATTCCATCTACATCCACTCCCACGCCGCAACCGAGGTCGAGATTGCGCCCTTCACGATAATCCTCGCCGTCGGCATTGCGATCACTGATGTCGACAGCCAAGTAAAGATCACCGACACCGACATCACCTCGGCGGCGGGGGACGTCGCCCTGCGCTCCACCTCGTCCGAAACCAACGCCATCGACATCGCCTCCTGGCCTGTCGCCGGGCTGGCAGGCGGCCTGATCATCTCGGTCCGCGACCTGGACAACCAGCTTCTTGTGGATGGCGGTTCCATCGATGCGGCGGGCAACCTGGATGCACGCGCGCTGACCGGCATCACGCAGACGTTCTCGAACGTCGCGGACGCCTACCAGGACGGCTGGTACGCCGCCGCCATCACGATCAACGTCGCGAGTGCCACGACCGAAGCCGCCATCGGCGGTGACATCGACACGGGCGGCGATTTGCAACTCGACGCCGAAACGCTGATTTTCGACCGCACCTCGATCACCAACGCGAACATGGGCCTCGCGCCCATCAACACCACCGCAGTGTGGAACCACACGCTCGGGCCGGTGCTGGAGAAGTTCAAAAACCGGACGCAAAGCTCGGCCCAGGGCGACGATGCCTCGGAAGAAGACAAAAAGCCCGGCTCGGCGGGCGGCTTCGCGCTCGACGTGCAGATCGAGGATACCGACACCTACGCCTCTCTCGGTGGCGACTATCGCGATTTTGGCAATAGCGGCACGGTGATGGCGCTGGCCACGACGGACGTGCTGGCAGGTGGCAATGTCAACGTGAACGCGGACATGCGGTTTGCCTCAGTGGCCGAGGGGGGCGTGGGCATCTACCGTTCCATCATCTCGGCGATGGGGTCGCTGGACTTCATGACCAAGAAGCACGCGGCCGCGCTCGGGGTCAGCCAACAAGACCTGACGGGCAGCTACGGCAAGGCGAAGTTCGTCAACATCGGCGTAGGCTGGCTGGAAGGCGAAACAATTGCCGAGGTTGGCACCGACGTCACCCTCTCGGCGGTGGATCTCAACGTGAATGCGCTGACCTCCTGGCCGTCGATCACGCCCTTTGAGGGAATCAAAACCGGTTGGGACGCCTTCGCGCAGGACGTCGCCGATTTCGAACTGCCCGCAATCGCATCGGATGGCTCGACGACGACTGACGAGTTCGAAGCGCCGGACATCCTGACCTATCTCGACCCCTACACCTATGTGACGACCGAGACGAAGGCCAAGGCCATCGCCCCCGTCGCGAAAGACGTGAAGAGCGAGCAGGAATCGGCCATCGCCGTGTCGCTCAACTTCTTCTCAACGCAGAATAAAACCGAGGCAGCGGTACGCTCGGGTGCAGACATCACGCTGTCCGGAGACCTGGCGATCGAGGCGCTGGCCGAGGGGCTGTTCATCCACGTATCGAACCTGCCGCTGAAGAACCCGCTGGGCTCGGCGAAGACGGAAGACAGCGTTGGCGGCACGGCGGTCGTGGCGCGGACGGCGTCGGACGTGATCGCCGTGATTGAAGACGATGTGTCGATCAATGCGACCGGCGATGTCGATGTCGAGGCGGTCAACGACATCATCGCGATCAACCAGACCTTCGCATCGGCCTCCGCCAAGGGCTCGTCGATCAACGCCGCCGTATCGGCCACGATCATCGAGGCCGAAACGACAGCCCGCGTCGATGACACTGCAATCATCAGCGCCGATGATGTGACGATCAGCGCCGATGACAGCTCCATCCTCTGGTCCATGGCGGGGTCGCTGTCGAAAGGGCAGGAAAAGGGCGTTGGCGCATCCGGGGCGGTGAACTTCGTAACGCGCGATATCTCAGCTGGCGTCGGCCGGTCGGGCGAGCCGCTGTCGTCCGTCGATGGGACGACGACGATCACGGCGAACACGCTGACAATCGACGCCAAGAACTCTGGCCTTGAGGTTGCGGCAGCAATTGCCGGGTCGTTTGTGCACGGCAAGACCGACGATGAAGAGGCCAGCAACGACGAGGCGACGATGACGCCTAACGCGTTGTTGTCTTTTGAAGAATACTTCGCGATCAGCCAACAGAACCGGGTTGAGACGTATCCGGATGAAACGGGCGAGACCAAAGAGACGGGCTGGTCCACCGCAGGGTCGGCGTCGCTGAACCTGATTCTGGGCAACTCAGTAGAGGCCGAGCTTGAGACTTTTGGCACGGTCGATTTGACAGGCGATCTGTCGGTGACGGCGACGTCGACCGAGACGGCGGTTGCCGTAGCGGGCAGCGCGGCGACGGGGAAGGATGACGACCCGGATGCCAAGACGAACGCACTGGCGGGCGCCTTCTCGGTGACCGTTGGTATGCGGGACGTAGCGGCTCGGATTACGGCGGCGGATGTGGATGCGGCGGGGGTCACCCTGTCGGCTGTGGACAGTGCGATGACGGTTGGCGTGTCGGCGGGCGGGGCGAAATCCTCCAATGCGGACAAGACGTTGGCCGGTTCGGTAGTTGTAAACTGGCTGACCGGCGAGACGCGGGCCGAGGGCGAAGACATCGACGTCGACGCCACCGGAGACGTCGTGGTCGAGGCCACCGACGACAGCATCACAGCCGCAGGCGCGGGCGCACTGTCGGTGAATGCGTCAAAAACGCAGGGCTACGGTCTGGGCGTCGGCGTTGCGGCAAACACGGTGGACCGGGCGACTACGGCACGGATCACGGGCGTCAGCGATATCGTGGCGGCAAACCTGTCGGTTCTGGCACGCACGACCGCTGAAATCTACGGCATCGGCTTCGCCTACGGCGCGGGCAAAACCGGCTTTGCAGGCTCCGTCGCGGTCAATACATGGACGGGCGGTGCTCAGGCGCTGATCGACGGCACATCGTCGGATCGGATCACAATTGAGGTGGGGTCCCTGGCCGTTGAAGCGGAAGAGACGGTCGCCGTCTGGAACCTCGCCGGGGCCGTGACACGCGGCCAGAACAGCGCCGTTGGGGGCGCCCTCGCAGTAAACACGGTGGTGGGCGACACCAAGGCGAGCGCGGATTACGTGACGCTTTCCAACGGCTTGAATGCCGTGGGCGCCGTGACCATAGACGCCGACGCCACAAGCGACATCGGCGTGCTGGCCGTCGCGGGCGCGCAGGCGACGACGGAGACGGGCGTGGGCATCGGCGTCGCGGTGAACACCATCACGGCGGGCACGAACGCCGGGCTGAAGAACGCCCTGATCGCATCCGGCACGACGGTGGACGTGACTGCCGACAGCGACCGGGGGATCCTGTCGCTCGGTGGAGGCGTCACGCAGGCCGGGCGCGGTGGTGCAGGCTTCGCGCTGACGACGAACCTGATCGTGGCGAACGACACCAAGGTCGATCTCGACGGCTCGGACCTGACTTTGACCGGAGACCTCACCGCACGCGCCGAGAACGACGGTACCATCGGCAGCCTCGCCGTGGGCATCTCGGTGTCGAAAGACACGTCGCTGGGCGGCGGCGTGACGGTCAACGTGCTCACCGGCCAGACCATCGTCGAGATGGACGGCGCAACGGTCGACGCCGCAAGCGTCGAGGTCGCGGCGGATGACGGGACGGTCATCAACTCCCTCTCCGGCGCTGCGGCGAAGTCCGTCAGCGGCACGGGCGTCGGCGGGGCGATCTCGGCCAACGTCATCGTGCACGACACGGCGGTTGAGATCGCGAACTCGCAGATCACCACCGATACCGGCACATCGCAGGGCCTGACCGCGACAGCGACGAATACCGGCGAAATCAACACCTTGGCGGCGGCTCTCAGCCAAAGCTCCAGCGGTGCAGCCTATTCCGGATCCATCGCCGTGGGCGACATCGGCAACTCCGCGCGTGTGCAGATGGCGGGCGGCAGCTTCTCGGGCGGCGACCTGACGCTGGCGGCGACGAAGACGACCGAGATCGACATCCTCTCCGGCGCAGCCGCAGTGGGCTCCGGTGGCTCCGCCTTCGGCGCGGGCGTCACGGTGGCACTGATCCACGGGGCGACGACCGCAGACCTGCTGACCCCCGGTGCCACGACCGGCGGCAGCCTGAGCGTAACCGCCACCAACGACCAGGACATCGACGGCATCGCGGTGTCCGGTAGCTATTCCGGCAGCGCGCCTGCGGGCAGCGGCTCAATCGTCTACAGCCAGATCGGCACCGCCCCATCCGGCGGGCCGTCCGTCGCGCCGATGAACAAGAACTCGGGCAACGAAGACACCGTCGCTTCGGGCCAGGCCGAATCTGAAGACGCACGAGACAACGCGTTCACCCAGGTCTCCGACCTGTCGACTCAATCGATCAGCGCAACGCTCGACCAGGGCGACGTGACACGCGCCCGGGTGGAGCTTGCCTCCGACGCCCCCGACTTCGACGACATCACCATCGCGGCTGATGAGACGTCGTCCATCGACAGCCTCGCAGGCGTCCTGTCCGGCTCGTCGTCGTCGGCCTTCGGCGGGTCAATCGCCGTGAACCTCGTGTTCGGCGACACCGAAGCCGAGCTGATCCTGCCCGACACCGCCGACCTCACCGTCGACGGCGACGTCGCGGTCACGGCCACGCAGGATGGCACCATCACCACGATGGCCGCCGCAGGCGCAGGCGGGTCGTCCACCAGCGGCACCGGCAGCATAGTCGTCAACGTCATGAACCGCGAGGCCCTTGCCCGCGTCGCCACCGCCAGCGGCACTGCCAAGCTCTCCACCACGGGCGGCAACGTTACGGTGGACACCACGCAAACCGGCACCATCCGCAGCCTCGCAGGCGCCGCCGCCATCGGCGGGTCCAACGGCATCGGCGGCTCGGTCGCAGTAACGGTCCAGTCCGACGACGCATACGCCGCCATCAATGGCGTGTCGGTCGAAGCGCAAGACGGCTCCGGCAACGGCACCATCGACGTCGCGGCCAACTCTGACCTCGAAGTCGAAACCTACACCGTCGCAGCAAGCGCTGGTGGGTCCGGCGCCTTCGGCGGCTCGGTCTCGGTCACCGTTGCCGACGGCACGACCGAAGCGCTTGTGCGCAACGCTGAACTCTCAGGCGCGGACATCACGGTCATCGCCGACGCAACGCTGGACCTCGACGGCACCGCAGGCGCCATCGCAGCGTCGGGCAGCACGGCGGCGGGCCTCGGCGTTGTTACCAACGTCACAGAGCTCGACGTCGACGCGACCCTCGACACAGCAGCCGCCTTCGCTGCGGGAGACTTCATCCTCCAGGCCGACGCGGACACAGACCTGTCGGGCATCGCCATTGGCGGATCGCTCAGCGGATCGGTGTCGGTCGCAGGCTCCGCCGTTGCCAACACGTCGTCCAACACGGTCGACGCAACGCTTCAAGGCGGCTCTTCCGCGATGGCGCGCGACAGCGCGATGATGACGGCAACGGCCACCACGGACATCGGCCTCGGCGGCGGCTCCGAGGAGCATTCGCTCGACCTCAGCTTCGCTGGCGGCGGATCGCTGGGCCTTGCGGCCTCGGTTGCGGCCAACCTGTCCGAGAACACCGCCCAGACGACCGTGACCGACGGCGGCCTGATCGTGGGCGCCGGGGACGACACGGTCACGGACATCTACGGCGACACGCGCCGTGGGACGATTGTGGACGCCATGGCATCGACATCGGTCAACATGATCGGCGTCACAGCTGGCGCGGGCGGCTCCGTCGGCGTGGCCGCCGGGTTCGGCTATACGACGGCGGACGACACGGCGCGCGTACAGATCGGCGAAGGGACGACCACCACGGCAGGCATTGTGGGTGGCGGAATCGGCGTGGACGAAGCCGCGCGGATCGGCACGACAGACGTCAACGCCGCTCAAGACGCCTTTCTCCGGTCGCGTGTGGACACCGACATCTCGACCATCAGCGCCTCCGTTGGCCTTGGTGGGACAGCCGCCCTCGGCGCAGGCTCTTCCGTGGTGAACATCACCACCGACGCCGAAACACGGGCCGAGGCCGCCTCCATTGGCGGCGCGAACGATGTCGTGATGGATGCCGACAACGACACCGACGTCGAAACTATCGTCGTCGGCGCAGGCGGCGGCTATGTTGGCACGGCGGCAAGCGCGGGCGTTACGATCATCGAAGCCAACGCCCTGACCCGCGCCTCCGGTGCCTCAATCCTCGCCGACACCGGTGATTTGACCGTTACTGCAAGCAACAAAATGGACAGCTCCAGCGTCGTCGGTGGCCTCGCGGGCGGCTTCGTCGGTGCGGCAGGTGCGGTTGACGTGACCGTCGCGGGCGGCTCGGCGAAGGTCGAGATCAACACGGCAGATGGCGCCTACGACGTCGCCGAGAACCTGGAGGCGACCTCGCGTCTCGAAGCGGGCGGCGTGTTGACCGTCGAGGCTGACACCGACATCTCGACAGACCAAACCGCCGTGTCCGGTGCGGGCGGGGCCTTCGTGCTCGCGCTGTCGGGCAACGTGACGCTGGTGGAGAGCGTCACGCAGGTAAACATCGATGCCGATCAGACGCTCATCTCGGATGGCAACATGTCCATCGCGGCGCGCGAAGTGGTCGACATCGACGGCATCGCAGGCAGCTTCGGGGCGGCGGCCCTTGGCGTCGGCGCTTCGCTGGACTACGCCAGCTTCTCGGGCCTCACCGACGTGATCATCGGCGGCGGTACGACCGTGACGTCGAACGCCGGAACGCTCGACATCGCCGCAACCTCGCAGCGCGACATCGACAGCACCGTCGTCGTGGGCACCGTCGCAGGCGCAGGCTTTGCCGCGGCGGTGAGCGTCATCGAGGCCGGAGGTACCACCGATGACAGCGACCGGGACGAGCAACTGGCCAACGTCCAGACCGAAGTCTCGGGCAACAACGACGGCGGCGGCGGGTCCGGGTCGGTGGACGATCTGCTGGTGTATTCCGGCGGCTCCGACATCCAGGACGGCACCAACAGCGCGCGCCAGAATGTCGACGTGACAGCGGCGTCTACGGACGCGGCATCGGTCAACATCGGCAATGGCGCGATCCTGTCGTCCGACGGCACGATGACCATCGACGTGACCGGCGACACGGCGGGCACGCAGCTTGCCGGGGCGCTGTCGGTGACGCTCGCGGGCGCGTCTTCGGGGACTGCAGTCGCCGATATCTCTAACGATGCGATCCTGAACATCGGGAACAACGTGCAGCTCCGCTCGGGCGGGAACCTGTCCCTGACGACCTCCACCGGCAACGGCACGGGCGACACGATTTACTCGCAGGCCGCGACAGTTGCGGGCTCGCTGAGCTATGCTGCTGGCGTCGGTGTCGCGGTGGCGAACAGCGACAGCCAGTCGCAGATCGTGATTGGCTCGAACCTCTATGCCGACGCGGCATCGGGCGACCTGACCATGGAAGCCCAGCGCACCGACATCGTGAAGGCCGACGTCTTCAACGTCAGCATCGGTGCGACCCTGGGCGCAGGTGTTGCGGTGGCCACAGCGACGAACGAAGGCGACGCAGGCGTCAGCATCGCAGGCGGCGCGAACTCTGAACTCGTGGCGCAAGAGATTGACATCAATGCTGAAGACACCAGCGAGGCCGTTGCGACGGCCACCGGCTCCTCCGGCGGTATCCTGGCAGGTCTGAACGGCGTAATCGTGTCAGCATCGAACACGGCAGGCGTGGCGACGACCATCGGCCAGACCGAAATGCGCGCGCTGACCATCGACATCAACGCCGCGGCCTCGTCCCGCTCTTCGGCCCGGGCAACCGGAATCGCGGCGGGTCTCGCAGGCGTCGGCGCGTCCGTGGCCACGGCGACGACTGATGTGACGGTTGCCACGACAATCACCGACATCGACGCAACGGCAGACGAGGTCACAATCGCCGCGCGCTTCGACGACGCGAATGGCGACAACGCCTACGCCAGGGCCACCTCGTCCTCCGGCGGCGCAATTGCGGGCAACGGCGCGGACGCGACGGCGCAGCTCGACTACGACGTCACGACCGACCTTTCGGGCGACGTGGACGCCACCGAATCCATCGCCATCACCGCGACCGCCGACGACGCGAGCTCCTACGCAGAAGGCAGCGGCAAAGTCGGCGGCATCGCCGCAGCGGGCGCCGTGCTGGCGACGGCAGAGCACCTGAACTCGTCAACTGTCGAAACCACGGTTCGCTCCGGCTCACTGATGTCGGACGACCAACTGACGGTCTCCGCCTCGAACGCCCCGTCGCTGGAGGCCGTGACTGATTCCGGCTCGGGCGGCGTGATCTCGGGCAGCTACAGCCTCGCCAAGGTCGACGGCGACGCCGAGACCCAGGTCGACCTCGGCTCCGGCGGCTCCCTCCTGATCTCGGCAATGGATATCCGCATCGGCGCCACGGGCGACGCCACACTGGCGTCGGAACTCGACAACCTGTCCGCCGCCGCCGTCGGCTTCTCGGGCGCGCGCAGCGAGACGAACTTCGACACCGACGTCGACACCCTCATCCGCGGCAACGTGGACATCCTCGGCTATGACGTCGCCCTGTCGGCGGCGAACAACGTCACGCGTGCCGAAGATGGGTTCAACATCACCTCCGGCTCGGGCGGTCTGCTGGACGTGGCAGCGGTGCAATCCTTCGTCACCGTGAACGCCGATACCGACCTCGCGCTGAACTCCGGCGCATCGGTGACCGGGTTCGGCGACCCGGATGCGCCGGGCGACGTGGTGTTCGCCGTCACGACCGACTTCGACCTGACCGACCGCGTCTCGCTCGACGCAGGGGGCGCTATCGCCGTCCCGACGGGCGAAAGCACCGTGAAGGTCGCGTCGAACACCGCCGATCTGACCATCGGCAACGTCGACATCTTCACTGTCGGCGATCTGGAAATAGTGGCCGGTGGCGACACCAACCTGAAAGCCGAAAGCAACGCAAAATCCTACGGCCTCGCAGGCGCCGCGACGGCCAATACCGAGGCGACGTATTACGGCGATCACGTGATCACCATCGGCTCCGGCGCCATCTTGGAGTCCCTCGGCGACGTCGCCATCAAGGCGGGACACACGACAACGGGCATCCAGAACGTGGTGGTCGACGCCGAGAGCCGCGTCTTCAACAAAACTGCCATCCCGATCCCGACCGACCCGGCGGCGGACGCCCTGGCCGACACGACCAGCAGCGTGAACATCCAGTCGGGCGCGCAGATCCTCGCAGTGACCGACGTCTACCTCTACGCCGAAGGCGGCGGGCGCGAGATCTCGGGCTATGGTCGCGGCAAGGACCTCTACCGCGAAGTCGCGGCGGCCATCGCCAACGCGCTCGGCAGCCTTGTTGGCGCTGATGACGTAAGCCTCGACATCGAAAGCGGCTCCTCCACCGACCGCGCCGACAATGGCATCACCGTAAACGGCACCGTGCGCGCCGGCTCGCGGAATGAGCAGATCCTGCGACTGGGCATCAACTTCACCATCGAGAACGCGGCGGGTGAGAACTACGACGGCATGAGCTGGACAGTCGAATACGACCAGAGCCTGGCCTCCGAATTGCAGGACCGTATCGACGAGTTGAACGGCTTCATCAACAACAGCACGCTGTCGCAGAACAAGCCCGCAGTGGACGCGTGGAAGGCAGAGCGTGATCTGCTGATCTCTCGCCAGACGGCGGCGGGTTCGACGCTGGTCGACGTGATCACGGTGGATCCGGTCTATGTTAGCGAGGGCAACATCACCCTGCGCGCGGACTATGTGGAAGGCGGCGCTTCGGGCGAGTTGAACGCCCCCGGCGATGCCGAGATCACCATCGAAAGCTACGGCGAAGCCCTGCTGCGCATCGACGGCGCGTTCATTTCGGAAGACGAAGGCGGCAAGATCACCCTGAACGACGTCCGCGTTCGCTCCGCTGCGGATATCGCGGCCCAAAACGAGGGCGGCGGCTCGGTCACATTCGGCTTTGTAGACGGCGAAAGCTCCAACGAGCCGGTGATCGCCATCAAGGCCTACGGGCGCGACACCAACAACGTGTCGCAGCCCGGCGCAGGCTCCATCTCCATCGCCGGAGACGTGGCGAACCCGCGCGGCCTGGTGCAGATTGAAACGGTGATGGGCGACCTGGACATCACCGGCGACATCTCGGGCAAGTCGCTGGATCTGAAGGCGACAAACGGCAGCCTCGTCCTAGGCTACATCCCCGGCTTCCGCGAAGTGGGCGGTACGCCAGAGGATCAGTATGCCAGCTACTTCGGCCTGATCGAGGATCAGTGGCGTAACGCGATCCGTCTTGGCCAAACCGTAAGCACGTCCGCCAGGAACGGTACGAAAGGCTTTAAGATCAAGACCGCCAGCACCGGTCTGACTGCAGGGCGCAACATCTTCATCAGCGCCGATTCGGTGAACATCAACGGGCCGATCACAGCGGGCCGCAGCTATTACGAAAGCAAGATCGAAGCCACCGTTACCGCTGACATCGCTGCGCTCGGCGCGGGCACCGGCACGCAGGTGATCTACGACCCCGCAGGATGGACGCCGGGCGCGTACCAATCGTCCAACATCTCCGGCGACGTGCGCGTCAGCTACAACTTCGACACCGGGCGGCTGGAGCTTGACCCCGTCGTCGTCGAAGGCGGCACGGTCGAGATCTTTGGCGACATCATCTCCACCGGCCCCGGCTCCATCCAGGCGCTCGACGGGTTTGGCGAGATCCGGATCACGTCCGACACAACCGTTCCGCTGACAGTGAACCGCTTGAGCCTCGGCTCCGGCGAGGGGGTCCAAGGCCTCGTGCGTATCACCGACACCGGACAACGCGACAGCGGCGGCAACCCACTGGTGACCGAGTTCCGGCGCGATAACGGCCAGACGCTGGTTTACAACAGCACCACGACGATAACCGAAACCGACCTCGACACGGGGCTGTCGATCACACGACCCAGCTACCTCGTCTCGTCGTCCAGCGACCGTACCGCCACCTACGACGTCCGCAACAACCGCGATTACGTGGTGCTGCAGGCCGAAGAAGTCGTCCGCGACTGGTACGAGAAGGAAGAAATCGAGATCATCATCGGCGTCTTCAAGACGCGCGAACGCTCGTCGACCTCAACCATCGACATCAGCCAGAATGCCATCGACCTGGGCCTTGGGCCATATGTCGACGACACCGGCGAACTTGGCCTCGATGACTATAAGTTCACCGGATGGCGGTTGAGCGAAACCACCGTCACGACCGAGGCGCGCCGCAAGACCTACGACAGCGTGAAGTGGTACAAGCTCGGCTCCGGCTGGCAGCATTATCGCACGGATTTCGAGACGACGACGGTTCACCTCTACGAGCACCGCGTGCGCGCCGACTACGACGTGAGCGTCAGCTTCGCAGGCAGCGACCAAGGCGCACTATCCATCCTTGCCGCCGGGGACGTGTATTTTGCGGACACGGTCGAGGCCACGTTCGGCAATGCGTCGATCACAAGCACCGGTGGGTCGCTCTACACCGCTGGCAAGCAGGTGGAGCTGGCGACGGCCAACCTCGGCCTCTCCGCCGTGAACGGCTCGATCACCGGCGTCGACGGCGCGTTCCGCGTGGATCAGGTGAACGGCTCGACACTAACCGCAACGGCGAAGGACGCCGTGAACATCCGCGAGATGGATGGCAACATGAACGTCGTCTCCGTCACCGCAACGGGCCGCTCCACTACGGGCGCCTCGACAGGCAACGTGACACTCCACGCGCAGGACACGATCACCCAGGTCGCGGGCGGCGCGGGCATCAGCGGTATGAACATCGACGTGACAGCGGAAGAAGGCGGGCTCGGCTCGTCCACGCAGAACTTCATCGTCAACACCGACGGCGGCACGCTGACCGCGCAGGCGCGCGGCGACATCTTCATCGCCGAGGCCTCGGGCGATCTGGGCATCAACACCGTGACGTCCGACTTCGGCTCCGTCACCCTGTCCTCGCCCGGTCGCATCGTTGACCGCAACGACATAGAGACGACGGATGTCCGCAAGCAATCCGAGCTTGAGGACCTGTGGTTCAACGAACTTGAACTGGACAACACGACCAACCGCGAAGCCGAACAGATCGCCGCGTTGGAGGCAGAGCGGACGCACGCCTACCTGCTCTACTGGCAGGAACGCGATGCGGCGGGCGGCGCCACGCTGACCTACACGATGGACGCCACGAACGAGGCAAGCCTCCGCGCCGCGGGGTGGACGGACGACATGCTCGCCGCCTACGTGGCCGAACGTGAGGCGCTGTATGCGACGTGGAACGCCGACGCGGCCTACGATCCGACCTACACCTACACCGCGACAGCGGCGGAACAGGCCGACGTCCTCGACGGCATCGGCTGGACGGCGTCGGAGCTGACCCGCTCCATCCGCGCAGGCCTCGTCCGCCAGACCGGCGACACGGTGATCCGGGTTGAGGATCCCAACATCTCGGCCTTCGGCAACATCACCCTGAACGCCGCCACCGGCATCGGTGAGTTGACCGATACCTACGTCATCGCCGCAGGCACCAACCTGAGCGATACTGATCTGGAGCGTCTGGCCGCCGCCGAGAAAGACGACATCACCGTCACCTCCGACGGCTCGATCGAGGTGCGCCAGCTCGAAGACATCGACTTCGCATTCACCGACACCACCGACGGCGTGGCCAACGGCCGTCTCACGATGATCACCACGACGAACGAGATCTACTCGGGCGCCGAAACCGCCGCGACGCTGGACACGATCCAGGGCACGGGCGACGTGCAACTGCGGATCGACGGCGAAATGCGCGATGCGATGACGGGCGACTGGGCGATCCAGGGCTCCGCCATCGTGCTGGAAGCGGGCGATTTCGCGTCCATCGGGACCGAGGCGCAGCCGCTGAGGGTCGACATCCTCGCCGGTGGCGCGATCACGGCGCGGGCTGGGGTGGACGTGAACCTGCAAGCGGTCGGCGCGATGCCCATCGATCAGGTCTTCGCAGGCGACACCGCGCGTCTGACAAGCGTCGGCGCGATGACCGACAACGTCGCCAGCGGCCTGCCCCGCGTGGTGGCCGACAATATCGAGCTATCCGGCAGCACCATCGGCACCGCCGCCGTGCCGCTGGTCGTGACACAGAACGCCGCCGACGGCTCTCTGTCGCTGACCACGACGACCGGCGACCTGAACGTTGAAACGTCCGGCGATGCGACCTTCACCAATGTGACGTCGGCAGCAGGCGGCAGCCTGACCGTGGCCGGTGACATGGCGCTGAGCGGCAACAACGTCGTGTCCTTCGCCACCGGCGAAACGCTTGAGATCACAGTGACCGGCACCCTCGACACCACGGCAGCCACCGGCACCATGGCGCAGGGCGGCACGCTGGACCTGACAACTTCGGGCGGCCTCGGCTCTGCCACGCAGGACTTCGTGACGGCGCTGCAGGGCCTGACCTTCACGACCACCGGCACCGGCGCAACGCCTGTTTATCTGGCGAACACCGGCAACCTCGTCCTCGACATCGACCGCAGCGACGACGCCGGGTCGGTCGTGGACGTCACAGTCGTCGGCTCGCTGGAGGCAACCGTCAACGGCACCGCCAACATCGCCCTCACGGCCACCGAAATCACGGCGGCAACGCTGACCGGAGACGTGGTGACACTCGTCGGCACCAACGGCATCGGCACGACCACCCCGGTCTCGCTGGGCGCAAACCGCCTCGACGCGACGGCCAGCAACGGCGGCATCGCGGTCGCCCTGACCGGCAACACCGTGATCGACGGCCTCACCGCAGGCGCAGGCGCCATCGCCCTCACCGGCGCGGCAAGCGCCGTGGACATTGCCGCTGCGGTGGACGCAACCGGCGACATCACCTTCAACGTGGCAAGCCTCACCGGTTCCGCCGCCGTCACCTCGACCGGCGGCAACATCGCCCTGACGACAAGCGGCGCCATCGACATCACGTCCGACCTGACCACGTCCGGCGGCAACATCGCCCTCGCCGCAGGCACCACCCTGGATTGGGCCTCGGCCGCAGGCGCAACCGACGGCGGCAACCTGTCGCTCGCATCGGGCGGCGCCATGACCCTCGCCACCCTCGACCTAACGACAACCGGCGGAGACGCCACCGTCGCAGCAGGCAGCGGCCTGTCCGCAACAGCAGTCGACCTCGCCACGGCGGGCGGCAACGTGGCCCTCAACGTCACGGGCAACGCCGTGTGGAGCGCAGGCTCCCTCAACGCCGGAACCGGCATGCTGGGCGTGACGACCTCGGGCGGCGCAGAGTTCGCCAGCACGACCCTAGACACCAACGGCACAGCGATGACGCTGAACGTCGGCGGCTTGCTCGACGCCGAGAACACGACGTTCGAAACCGCAGGCGGCGACGTCGCGATGGCCATGAGCAGCGGCCTCTTCGCCGCTGTCGGCATCACCACCTCGGGCGGCGCGGCGGACATTCGCTCCACCGGCGGCATCAGCGCCACCGACCTGACGGTCGCAACGGCAGGTGGCGTCCTCGACATCACGACGGGCGGCCTGTTCGACGCCGACGGCCTTGGCCTCACCTCGGGCGCCATGACGCTCGCACTCGGCTCGGGTCAATTCGCCGACGCCACGCTCGCCACCGACGGCAGCGACATGGTGATCGGCACAACCGGCACCCTCTCCTTCGCCGCGACCAGCGCCCTGACGACCTCCGGCGGCGACCTGTCCCTGACATCCGGCGGCGCGATGAGCCTCACAGCCACGACCGCCCTGACGTCCGGCGGCGCCTTTGCCCTCAACGCGGGGTCGCTGACGACAAACGGCTTCTCGGTCGACACCGAAGACGGCACCGTCACGGTCGCCTCGGGTAACACCAACCTGACCGGCACCGACCTCAACGCAGGCAACGCCACGGCGACCGTCACCGTCACCGGCACACTGACGACCGACCTGCTGACCGTCACAACGGACAACGCCGACATCAGCCTCAACACCACCGGCGCCGCCGGCATGGCTCGCACCGACATCGTGAGCGCCGGCGGCAATGTGACCCTCAGCTTCGGCGCCACCGTCGAAATCGACAGCAGCACCGTCCGCACCTCCGGCGGGATGCTCGACATCGCCTCCACCGGCACCTTCGCCTTCAACGCCTCCACGTTCGAAAGCCAAACCGGCGGCCTGACCCTGACGGGAGACGCCAACGGCGCTCTCACCGGCGGCTCGCAACTCGCGACAACGACCGGAGCTCTGGCCGTCACCGTCGCAGGCACTCTGACGACAAACGCCAGCAGCCTCTCGACGGGCGGCGCGACCATCGACCTGACACTCGGCGCCCTTGACGCGACCGGCGGCTCGGTGGCCTCTTCCGGCGGCGATGTAACCCTAGGCACCACAGGCAACGCGAGCCTCAACGGCACGGCCATCACCACCGGCGGCGGCACGTTCGATGGGACCGTCGGTGGCGACATGACCATGGACGCCGCAAGCGCGATCAGCGCGGGCGTGGGCACCGTCACGCTCAGCGTGACAGGGAATGCCCAGCTTGCGGGCATCTCCACCGACAACGCCACGGACGACGCGCTGCGCCTGACCGTGGGCGGCACCCTGACCGCCGCCAACTCCGCCGCCGTCGTGCTGACCGCGAACGCTGCGGGCGCCCTGACGACGCTGACCGCAAACGCCGTGACCGACACCGGCCCGAACGGCTTCGGCACTCAGGTCGCTCGCTTGAATGCCGAGATCACCACCGGCGACGTCCACATCAACGAAGCCGACGCCCTCAGCCTCGAACGCCTCGTCGCTGCAGACGGCTCCGTCGACATCCTGACCGGCGGCGCCACCGTCGTGACCGAGATCCGCGCCGAAGGCGCTGGCGCCACCGCGACCGTGTCGTCCCGGGGCGACCTCCTCGCCGATGGCGCCACAATCACCGGCGACGCGATCAATATCTTCGCCTTCGGCGGCCGCATGGGCGGCGAAACCGGCACCCACTTCACCGCCGACACCAAAAGCGGCGCCCCGCTGCGCCTCTACGCCAACGGCGACCTGTTCTATGCCGAGACCGCAGGCAACGTGATCCTCGACTTCGCGCTGAGCGAGACCGGATCGCTCGATCTCGACCTGCCTGGCGACGTGCAAATCGGCGTCCTCGGCACACCGGGCGACCTGACGATCATCGCCGACGGCGACATCAGCATCCAGCGCATCGGCGAAGCGACGGTGGACCTCGCGGACGAAGTGGCCCTGTCGCTGATCTCGCCCAGCCTATACGGCACCCGCACTGCGCAAAGCCCGCAGACCATGACACTAGAGGCTCTGCCCGACGGCTCGTCCCTCTACCTCGGCTACGGCGGTGTCCTCGCGCAGGCCACTTTGCGCGCCGACGACGTGGACGCGAAACTCTATGACGTGACGCCGGATGACGGGCTGAGCGTTGTGCTGACCGATGGCTCCGGCGACGTCGCAGAGGTGGTCGACGTGGACTTCATCGGAGACGGCGACGTCACCGCCGCGACCGACCCCTGGGCCGATCCGCGCCCGTCGCTGGTCGACCGCACCTGGGCCACCGGCGTGATCACCCTGACCGAAGCCCGCGCCGCATCGGGCGAAGTCACCACCGTTGGCCCACTGCTAATCGGCGAAACCGTGCAGGTCGCCGGCGACGTCTGGTTCCGCCAGCGCACGTTCGACATGCTCGCCAACGACACGTTCCTCGGCCTCGACATCGACGCAGACGCCCAGATCTACGCGGTCAACAACGCGGGCACGTTCGGCTTCATCATGCTCGACGAATTCGCCATCAGCATCGACAACGCCCTTGTCGTGAACCGCAAACAGGGCGGCGTGTCACTCGACGGCGGCCAGGGCTTCGGCCTCGCTGTCGCGGTCGAGACGGGCATCCTCTCGGGCGACGTGTTCCTCAACAACCGCATGGGCACTACCGACGACGCGGATGAAGAGGAGGACGAATGGCTCATCGAAATCGACGAAACCGACGACACCGTTCGCATCCCGTTGATCGTCGCCGATGCAAGCGCGGTACAATAACGCCGCTTAGGACCCGACGACCAATGCGCCCTGCGCCTTCAGGGCTTCTATCTTCGTCTGCTCAAAGCCATGCTCCGACAACACTTCCGGTCCGTGTTGGCCAAGTGTCGGGGCGGGGCCAACGATGCCGCCTGGGGTCCCACCGAATTTGATCGGCAGACCGATGGCCTTGACCGGACCGGCCACGGAATGATCCGTTTCGACGATCATGTCGCGCGCCACAGCCTGAGGATCTCGGTGCATCTCGGAAATGTTCAGGACTGGCCCTGCGGGCAAACCGGCAGCGTTCATCAGCTTCAGCCAATCCTCTGTAACCCTTTGCTGCAGATGAGTTTCCAGGATCGGGACCAGCTCGGCCAGGTTGACAATCCGGTCCCGGTTGGTGGAGAACCGCGGGTCGTCCTGCAACTCCGGCGCTTCAATAACGTTGAGCAAGCGCAGCCAGTTTCGCTGGTTTGCGGCGCCAATGTTGATCCAGCCGTCTTTCGTCCGAAACGACTGGTACGGCGCGTTGAGTGGATGGGCCGACCCCAGCGCGTCAGGCGCAACCCCGGTGGCGAAGGCAATCGCGGACTGCCAGTAGGTCAACGAGATCCCCGCCTCAAACAGCGAGGTGTCGACCATCTGGCCCTCCCCGGTTTTCTGCGCGTGTGAGTACGCCGCGACGCAGCCCATCGCAGCAAGAAACCCCGCCGTGATGTCGGCAATCGGTGCTCCGGGTTTGACGGGCGGGCGTCCCGGCCCTTCACCCGTGATCGACATGAGGCCCGACATTCCCTGCGCGATCAGATCGAACCCGCCCCGCTCGGCATAAGGGCCCGTCCGGCCAAAGCCCGAGATCGCGCAGTACACCAGCTTGGGATTGCTTTTTCGAAGCGTTTCGTACCCCAGGCCCAAACGCTCCATCGTGTCATGGCGGTAGTTTTCGATGACGACGTCGGCGCTGTCCAACAGCCGACGCAACGCGGCGATGGCGTCGGGATCCTTCAGGTTCAACGCAATTCCGCGCTTGTTGCGATTCATCATCATGAACGCCGCGCTTTCGCCGTTGATGTCGGGCGGCAGGAAACGGCGGCTGTCGTCGCCATCGGGCTTTTCGACCTTGATGACATCCGCGCCCATGTCCGCCAGCATCATGCCACAGGCCGGTCCGGCCATGATATGCGCCAGTTCGATCACCTTCATCCCGGTGAGTGGCCCCTTGCTCATGTCCCGGTCCACTCGGGCTTCTGCTTGGCAAGGAACGCCTCAAGCCCGTGCTTGAAGTCGCGGCTCATATAGCACAGGGCGATCAGATCATCGTCCTTGACCGCCAGCGCCTCACGATTGCGGCGCATCGCCTCCTTCGTGGCCCGCAGGGTGAGAGGCGCCATGCCCGCCATCCGCTCCGCCAACTCTGTCGCCCGCGCCAGAAGGGCCGGCTCATCGGGCAGAACCTCGGATACCAGCCCCGTCGCCAACGCCTCTTCCGAACCAATCAGCCGGGCCGTAAAGATCATTTCGCGCACGCGCCCGGCGCCAAGCAACTCGCTGAGGCGGGCGAGGTTCCCGGCGCTCAGGCAATTGCCAAGCGTCCGCGCGATGGGAAAGCCAAACTTCAACGCCGCGCTCGCAATCCGAATGTCACACGCAGTTGCAATCGATGCCCCGCCCCCCGTGCAGGCCCCGTGCACCGCGGCAATGGTCGGGACCGGGCATTGATCGACAGCTGTAAGCACTCGGGCAATGTCGTCTTCGTAACTCAGCGCGTCCTGTTTCGTCTCGAATGCCCGGAACTGGGTCATATCCGTTCCCGCAGCAAAGGCCTTCCCACCCGCTCCAGTGACAACGACCGCCCGGACCGAGCCATCGGTCGGCACCTCCGAGCAGATGCGCGCAAGGTCTTCGTACATCTCGAACGTCAGCGCATTGCGCGCCTCTGGGCGATTGAACGTGACCCAAAGGGTCTGGTTCTTGAGTTCAGTTAGAATGTCGTCAGTCATGCGGCCAAACGCTCCACTTCAGTGTTTTCGGGGCAGCTAGTCCGCTTCGGCGTCCATTGCTTTGATATGAGCCGCGTATTTGCCCATCATGTGCTGCTTCATCAGGTTCCCCAGACCTTCCGCATCCCGGGCATGCAGACGCTCCATCATGCCCTCGTGTTCCTCGATGGCCTGCGCCCACCTTTCATCCGACAAGTTGGCCATGAAACGGGCGCGACGCACACGGGCCGCCAGAAGGCGGTGATGCGCCTCAAGGATCTCGTTGTCTGCGCCCCGGATAAGGGCCTGGTGAATGTCCTGATTGGCAAGGAAATACGCCTGCCGATCCCTGGCCTTGTAGGCCGCGACCATTTCATCATGGCGCGTCTGGATGGCTGCGATCCCGGCGTCGTCCAGAAACTCGCACGCCATCTCACCGGCAAGCTGCTCCAGCCTCGCGATCACCGGAAACGCGTTTTCAAGCTCCTTCCGGGTGACCTCCGCCACGCGCGCACCGCGATTGGCCTGAAGCACGACGAACCCCTCGGACGCCAGCACCTTCAGCGCCTCCCGCAGGGGCGTCCGCGACACGCCAAAAGACTCGCACAACTCCTTCTCGGGGACCTTTTCGCCCGGCTTCAACTGATCCTCGACAACCAGGTTGCGCAGCCTGTCCACAAGCTCTTCATGAAGCGTCGGTCGTTTGATCGTTTCGATCTGGTTCATGGCATCCCCCTAGGCCTCTAGTGCCTGATCCAAAACGCAAGCCACATGCCGTGCGCGGCGTGGCGTCCCGTCGGCGATCTGATGTCGGCACGACGTGCCGTCCGCCACAATGATCGCATCCTCAGGTGCGGCTTCAAGCGCTGGAAACAGATCGAGGTTCGCCATCTGAAGCGACACATCGATCGTCTCGGGCGCATATCCAAACGCCCCGGCCATCCCGCAACAACTGCTCTCGATCAGGTTGACCTCGGCGTCCGGAATGCGCCGCAGCAGATCAAGCATCGGGCTCACCGCGTCGTGGGCCTTCTGATGACAATGGCCGTGCACGTAAATCGGGCGGCCCAACGCCTTCATCGGAAGGTCGCGCGTCGACAGGTATTCTTCAAACGTCTGCGTGGCCTTGGCGAGGGCGTCCGCCTCTGGCCCGGGGCATAGCCCGAGGAACTCATCGCGAAACGTCAGGATGGACGACGGCTCCAGCCCAATCACCGGCACGCCTTTCGCGACCGCGTCTTTGGTCGCCGCAAGCACACGCCGCGCCTCGGCCCGCGCCTCGTCCACGCAACCCACCGCCAGGAGGGTACGCCCGCAATCCAACGGCGTTCCGGTGCCGTCCCGGGCAACGGCCACGCGCACCCCGGCAGACCGCAAAACACGCACCGCGGCGCGCAGGTTCTCGGGCTCGAAATAGCGGTTGAAGACGTCGGCGAACAGCAGCGCATCCGGCGCCTCGTCCTGTGCCTCGGCATCGCGGAACGGATTCGACGACCAGACCGGCAGGTCCCGCCGATGCGAGACGCCCGTCAGCTTCTCGGAAAGCCTCCGGATCGGCCCCACCTTGTTGCGCAGGTTCATCAGCCACGCGACCCTCGCGGCCGTTGGCGCATAGCGCGGTAGGTAGCCCACCAGCTTCTCCGCAAGGCTCAGGCCATTCTCCCGCCGCCGCGCCGCAAGGACTTCGATCTTCATCCGCGCCATGTCGACACCTGTCGGGCACTCCCTCCGGCAGGCCTTACACGACACGCAGAACTTCATCGTGTCCGCCATCTCGTCCGAGGTCAGGCCGCCCGGCATCTGCCCGCTGATCGCAAAGCGCAACGTATTGGCCCGGCCCCGCGTAGCGTCGCGTTCGTTCCGCGTCGCCCGGAACGAGGGGCACATGACACCGCCCTTTAGCTTGCGGCACGCGCCGTTGTTGTTGCACATCTCGACGGCGCCCTGAAATCCGCCCGCCGCCCCCGGCCAGGCCGACCAATCCAGCGCCGTCTCAAACTCCGGTACGCCGTAGTCGGGGCCATAGCGGAACAACCGCCGGTCATCCATCTTCGGCGGGTTCACGATCTTGCCCGGGTTCATCAGCCCGGTCGGATCAAACCGTGCCTTGACCTCTTCAAACGCCGACACGATGCGCGGGCCGAACATCTTTTCGTGAAACTCCGACCGGACAATCCCGTCCCCATGCTCGCCGGAGTGGGAGCCCTTGTACCGCTTCACAAGATCAAAGCACTCTTCCGCAATCGCGCGCATTACCTTGACGTCTTTGTCCTGCCGCATGTTCAGAACCGGACGCACGTGAAGACACCCAACCGACGCGTGGGCGTACCACGTCCCCGCAGTCCCGTGTCTCGCGAAGATGTCAGTTACGCCCTGCGTGTATTCTGCCAGATCAGGCAAAGCTACAGCGCAGTCTTCGATGAACGAAATCGGCTTGCCCGCCTCTTTCATCGACATCATCACGTTCAGCCCGGCTTTCCGGTACTCGGCAATCGCGCCCTGAAGCGTGTCGTCGATAACCGGAACGACACCGCCCCAGTCCTTTCCCTGGCCGGAAAAGCTGAACCCAAGGTCACCCATCAGCGAAGACAGTTCCGCCAACATTGCCGCATTCGCCTCGGTGCTGCCTTCGGCGAACTCGACCAGCAGCAGGGCCGCGGGGTCGCCCTCGACAAACGCATCAATCGTCTTGCGAAACAGCGGGATCTCGCGGCCCAGGGCGATCATCGTGTCGTCGATCAGTTCAACGCCCTGCGGCGTCAGCGTCACCAGATGCTGCGCCGCATCCATCGCCGCATAGAAGGTCGGGAAATGACAAACGCCGGTGACCTTCTCCCCCGGCAGGTGGGCCAACGACAGCTCCAACTCGGTGAAATACGCCAGCGTCCCCTCAGACCCGACCAGCATATGCGCCATGTTCACATCGTTTCCGGTCAGCGCGTCGATGTTGTAGCCACCCACCCGCCGCTGCACCTTCGGAAAGCGGGCCTCGATCTCATCCGCCTCACGCTGCCCGAGGGCGCGCATGTCATTCACCAGATCAGCATAGGCCCCTAGCCCCGGCGCCTCCCCGTTGAAGCGCGCCTCCGAACCATCGGGCAGAATGGCCGAGATCGCGTGAACGTTGTCCCGCATGATTCCGTACCGCAAAGACTTGCCGCCCGACGAGTTATTCGCCGCCATCCCCCCCAGCGTGCAGCGAGACGCCGTGGACGGATCGACCGGAAACCACAGACCATGCGGCTTCAGCGCGCGGTTTAACTCATCCAACACAAGGCCCGGCTGCACACGGGCCGTCAGATTATCCACGTCGATGTCGAGGACGCTGTTCAGATGCCGCGAGTTGTCAAGGACCACCGCCTGATTGACCGTCTGTCCGCATTGCGACGTCCCCCCGCCTCGTGGAAGGATCGGCGTCTCATGCTCCCTTGCCACCTCCATCGCGGCCTTTACGTCGTCCTTGGACTTCGGGACAACGACCGCCTCGGGAACCATCTGATAGATGGATGCATCAGTCGCGTACCGTGCGCGAGACGCGCTGTCCGCCATAACCTCACCTTCGACGGCAGATGATAAGGCACTGGAAAGGCGCGTATTCTCACGCATTTGTCCCGACTTTCCTCCCAGGATCGGACGCAAACGACCATCGCTTAATTTTGCGGTTGACTGAATTATGAATTCATAATTACGTTTTGACAACCGCGAAACAGCGCCGCCTTCCGGCGCACGGGAGGGGACGCGATCAATGCGCCAGGCTGGCCGCCATTTCTTGCAGATACCTGGGCCAAGCGCGGTCCCCGACCGTATTCTTCAAGCCATCGGACAGCAGACCATCGACCATCGCGGCCCCGACTTCGCCGCCGTGGGAAAGCGCGCGCTGGACGGCATGAAGACTATCTTCAAGACCGACCAAAACGTCTTCATCTTCCCCTCTTCCGGCACCGGTGCGTGGGAGGCCGCGTTGGTCAACTCGCTGTCACCGGGTGACAAGGTCCTGATGTTCGAAACCGGCCATTTCGCCGCGATGTGGAGCAAGATGGCCCGAAAAATCGGCCTCGACCCCGAAGTCCTGGAAAGCGACTGGCGCGGCGGGGCAGAACCCGACCGGATCGAAGCACGCCTCCGCGAGGACACAAACCACCAGATCAAGGCCGTCTGCGTTGTGCATAATGAGACGTCGACCGGCTCTATCTCGCCCATCGCCGAAGTCCGCAAGGCCATCGATGCCGCCGGGCACCCTGCCCTCTTCATGGTCGATTCGATCTCGGGCCTCGCGTCACTCGACTTCCGGTTCGACGAGTGGGGCGTCGATGTCTGCATCTCCGGCTCGCAGAAGGGCCTGATGCTGCCTCCGGGCCTCAGCTTTAACGCGGTCAGCGACAGGGCGCTGGAGCACTCAAAATCCGTCACCATGCCGCGCAGCTACTGGGATTGGCAGGACATGGTCGGGCCGAATGCCACCGGCTATTTCCCATACACGCCTGGGACAAACCTGCTGTACGGGCTGAACGAAGCCATCGACATGCTCCATGAAGAAGGGCTCGACAACGTCTTCGCCCGTCACGCCCGCCACGGCGCGGCCACCCGTGCAGCGGTGCGGGCCTGGGGGTTGGAGGTACTGTGCGCCCGCCAGGGCGAGGAATCCGGCGTTCTGACCGCCGTACTGGTCCCGCAGGGTCACTCTGCCGATGCGTTCCGCGAAGTGACGCTCAAGCACTATGACATCTCGCTCGGCAACGGGCTGTCCAAGGTGGCCGATAAGGTGTTCCGCATCGGGCATCTGGGCGATTTCAACGATCTTATGCTGATGGCCACGCTGTCCGGCGTCGAAATGGGCCTCGCCAAGGCGGGCATCCCGCATGAAACAGGCGGGGCACAAGCCGCGATGGAGCACCTGAAAAACACAACAGAAACGCGGTTCGCCGCTGAATAGCTTTTGAACAGCTTTACGGGAGGAAAAGCCATGAACGTCAAAGGAACCATCTTCGCGAGCGTCGCCGCGCTCGCCATGCCGCTGTCGGCAACCGCAGCGGACATTACGCTGCGCTTCGGTCACGTGGGCAATCCGGGCTCACTGTTCGAGGCATCGGCAAACGCCTTCGCCGCCTGCGCGAACGAAAAGCTGGGCGATGCGGCTGAGGTGCAGACTTTCGGCGCAAGCCAGTTGGGCAACGACCGCGAGTTGCTGCAGAAGTTGAAGCTGGGTCAGGTGGATTTCTCCCTGCCCTCTTCCGTGATGTCGTCCGTCGCGCCCGAGTTCGGCGTGTTCGAGATGCCCTACATCGTACAAGACCGCGATCACATGCGCCGCATCCAGGAAGAGCTGGGCGAAGTCTTCCAGGAGGCCGCGCTGGGCGAAGGCTATCGGATTATCGGGTACTTCGAAAACGGCTTCCGCCACATCACGAACAACACCCGCCCGATCAACACGCCTGAAGACCTGCAGGGCATCAAGCTGCGCACGCCAAACGGCGAGTGGCGGGTGAAGATGTTCCAGACCTATGGGGCGAACCCAACGCCGATGGCCTTCTCCGAGGTCTTTACGGCGCTGCAGACCAACGTCATCGACGGACAGGAAAATCCCTACGCCCAGATCGCCTCGGCCAAGTTTCAAGAAGTCCAGAAGTACCTGTCCATCACGGGCCACGTCTACACGCCCGGCTACGTGTTGGTTGCCGAGCGTACCTGGCAATCGTGGCCCGAAGAAATCCGCACCGCGTTGGAGGCCTGCGGATCCGAGACGCAGAACTTCGTCTACGAACACGCCGCTCAACTCGAAACGGACCTGCTGCAGGTCATCCGTGACGCCGGGGTCGAGGTCAACGAGGCCGACAACCAGGCCTTCATCGACGCGTCTGCCGCGATCTACGAAGAGTTCGGATCGACCGTAGACGGCGGCGCTGAACTGATCGAGCGTATCCAGAACCTCGCTTCAGGGTCCTGACATCGAAGATCAACAGGAGGCCGCGTTCGGCCTCCTGAACCACCCCAAGACAGCACAGCTTCAGACACGCCCGGGCTCACGGGTAAGGCGCGACCATGCTCAAGGCACTCCGGACATTCTTTGAGGTTGTCCTCGAAAACTTCGTGATCTTCCTGATGGTGGTCCTGACGTCCGTCGTCGTGGTCGCGGTGATCTACCGGCTTCTTGGGTCAAGCTTGGCCTGGTACGACGAAGTCGCCGCAATCCTGTTGGCGTGGATTACCTACTACGGCTCCGCCCTTGCCGCGCTGCGCCGCCGACACATCGGGTTCGATAGCGTGCTCCTTTCCATCCCGATGCCCACACGGATGTGGGCCGTGGCGTTTGCCGAGGCGATCACTGCGGGCTTCTTCATCCTCCTCGCCTGGGCAGGCTACACCGTAATGACGATCCTCGGCGGCATGTCCCTCACGTCGCTGACCTGGGTGCCGATCAGCTTCACCCAATCCGTGATCCCCATCGGCGCGGTCCTGTTCCTCATATGTCAGGCGCTGAGCCTTCCCGAATACTGGAAGAAGACCGCGCAGGGCATCTCTCTCGAACACGCCGAGATCGAGGAAGAGGTCGAAACCGAGATGAAGAAAGCGGGGAATGCCTGATGCTGATGCTCGCAATCTTCGTCGCCATGGTCGCGATGATCTGCCTGAACGTGCCGATCGGCGTGGCTCTCGCGGTGTCCGCGATCCTTGGCCTACTGGTGCTCGAAGGGCCAGGTTCCCTCGTGAACGTCGCGCTCGATATGTACGGCGGGTCCACCAAGTTCTCGCTGATCGCGATCCCGATGTTCGTCCTGGCGGGCGCTATTATGAACGCCGGCGGGATCACCGACAGGCTCATCAACTTCGTCGCCGCCCTGATCGGGTTCATCCGGGGCGGCCTTGCCCACGTGAACATCGGCGTATCCCTGTTCTTCGCCGAAATCTCGGGCTCCGCTGTGGCCGATGTCGCCGCCATGGGCTCTGTAATGATCCCGCAGATGAAAAAGCGCGGGTACTCGGCCGCCTTCTCTGCCGCCGTGACATCGTCCTCGGCATCGCTGGCGATCATCATCCCGCCGTCAATCCCGATGATCCTTTACGCGACATCCGCAAACGTCTCGGTCGAACAGCTGTTTGTCGCCGGGGTCATCCCCGGTCTGCTCGGCGCCGCAGGCCTGATGGGCGTCGCATACTTCTTCGCCGTCCGGTATGACCTGCCGCGGGAAGAGGCGTTCTCCGGCCGGCGCCTGTGGACGGCCTTCGTCGATGCGCTCCCGACGTTAGCTTTGCCCATCATCATCCTTGGCGGCATCTTCGGTGGCTACGTGACGGCGACCGAGGCGGCGGGCCTCGCCGTCCTCGCCGCCATCGTGATCAGCCTTTGGTATCGCCAGGTCGATCTGCGGCACCTGCAACGCTCCATGCTCGACGGCGGGATGCAGACGGCCGTCGTGATGCTGCTCGTGGCGGCATCCGTCGTCATGGGCGGCTTCCTCACGCGCGCGCAATACCCGCAAGAGCTTGCAGCAGGTATTCTCAGCATCACCGAAAACAAATGGATAATCCTGCTGATCCTGAACTTCTTCTTCCTGGTGATCGGCTTCTTCCTGCACTCAGCCGCCGCGATCATCCTCGTGGTGCCAATCGTCATTCCGCTGATCAATGCGGCTGGGATCAACCCGATCCACTTCGGCCTCGTGGTGACACTGAACCTCGCGATTGGTCAGCAGACACCCCCCGTGGCAAGCGTCCTTATTACTGCCTGTGCGGTCGCGCGGGCCAACATCTGGGAGGTGACCAAGGTCAACATCTACTTCATCGCGGTTCTGCTGACGGTCTTGCTCATGTGCACCTACATCCCGTCTATCCCGTTGTTCCTCGTGGATTATTTCTACAACTAGACCACCGTGACGGTCAGCGAGCCAACGCCCTCAATGGACGCCTCCATGACGTCGCCTTTGACAACGGCATTCACGCCCGACGGCGTCCCCGCCATGATCACATCGCCCGCCGCAAGCTCAAAATATTCCGAGAGGTACGAGATCATCTCGGGCACCTTCCAGATCATCTGATTCAGATCGCCCTCCTGACGCACCTCGCCGTTCACGCTCAGACTGACGCGCCCGTCTGACGGGTGGCCAACTTCTGACACCGGACGCAGCGGGCCCACCGGGCCGGACCGCTCAAAGGCCTTCCCGATTTCCCAGGGCCGGCCCATCTTCTTCATCTCGCCCTGCAGATCACGGCGCGTCATGTCGAGCGACACGCCATACCCCCAGACATGATCCAGCGCCTCACCCAACGGGATATTCACGCCGCCCGACTTGAGCCCAACCAGAAGCTCCACCTCATGGTGCACGTCCGAAGTATGCGGCGGATAGGGAAATTCGCCCGACGGATCGAGGTTGTTGGGGTTCTTCTGAAAGAAAAACGGCGGCTCGCGGTCCGGGTCGTGCCCCATTTCCACAGCATGCGCCGCAAAGTTCCGACCGATGCAATAGACCCGCCTGACCGGGAAGGATCGTCCGTCCTGTGTTGGAATGGAATGCGCAAGTGGCGCGGGTATAACGGTTTCAGACATCGCGTTCCTCCCGAAGTGCCCGCGAGTAATCACGAGAAGTCAGACGCGTTTGCAAGCACTCCGGCGCGAACCCGCCTCAACCATTTTTTAAATTGGTTGAGGTCCCGGCAAGGATTTCTTGCATCGCCTTCTCGGGCAAAATTCGAGAGTAAACAGACGACAGATGCGTGAACATCGCCCGGGCCGCGAGGGGCCCGTCGCCATTGGCAATGGCCGAGTTGATGACGTCGTGCTCGAAAAAGCTGGTGTGGTTTTCCGGTGGCTTCGTCGTCTCTCTCGGTTGCCCCCAAACGATCGCACGCCGCACCGCGTTCAGCGTCTCGAAGAAGTACAGAAACAACTGGTTCCGGGTCGACCGCGCGATGGCATAGTGCAGGTTGTTGTCCCACGCCTCATACGCGCGCCAATCGTCCGCCTCCTTGCAGTACTGCGCGCATAGCTTCAGTTGCTCGCGATCCGACCGCGTCGCGTGACGGGCCGCAAGGCGACACAGCTCCGGCTCGATTGCAAAGCGGACGGACACGACCTGCTCTGGCTTGATCTGGTCTCCAAGATAGGTGACGTCCTGAAGGTTCAGAACGGGGCGCGATCCGACGAACGTGCCGCGCCCGACATGCCGCCAAATCCGCCCCTGGGCCTCAAGCTCTGCCAGCGCCTTTCGCAATTGGTTGCGCTTGGTCCCAAGCTCTCGACACAGTTCCCGCTCCGGTGGAATCCGGTCGTTGTGGCGATACCCAGCCTTGTCGATCAGGTCCTTAAGTCGGTCCGCCAGTTCCGCCAAATGGTCTGCTCCTTCGCCCAATTCAAAGATTGGTTGATTGATCGAACCGTAGAGTCGGCAGGATATTAACGCAACAAGGATGTGTGGCAGCGAGTCGCAGGCCGATCGGCCCAACGCGCCCCATCCGCACGAGGAGGGAGGACCGCGTGCGATTGGCAACGATAACCGAGAAAGACGAGGCTGTGTGCGCAGCCGTTCTGTCCGATGGCCGCATGCTGGACATCGCCCGCGCTGCAAATGGCGACAGCAGACTGCGCCCCGCGACGCTGGAAGATCTGATCCTCGGTGGCCCCGACTTGCTTGACGCGCTGCGCGCCGTAGTCACCGCCGCCGAAAACGGTGAGCACGAAGGAGCCATGGCGCCACCCTCGGCTCGCCTGAACTCGCCGATCCCGCGCCCGCACAAGAACGTCTTCTGCGTAGGCAGAAACTATGCCGAACACATTGCCGAAGGCGAACGCGCGCAAAACACGACCATCGGCGTCACGGACTACCCGGTGTTCTTCACCAAGCCGCCCACGTCAATCGTCGCACCGGATGGCGATGTTCTGGTCTTCGAAGCCGTCTCACAGGCCACCGACTACGAGGTCGAGCTGGCTGTGGTCATCGGCACGCCCGGGCGCAACATCAAGCCCGAGGACGCCTACCGTCACATTTTCGGCTACACGATCCTGAACGATATCACCGCCCGCGACGTCCAGCGTCGCCACGGCGGGCAGTACTTCAAAGGGAAGGGCCTGGACGGGTCCTGCCCCATCGGTCCGTGGATCGTGACCGCTGACGAAATCGGTGACCCGCATGCCCTGAAGATCGGTCTGACGGTGAACGGCGAACAGCGCCAGGACGGTTCGACGTCCGACATGATCTTCGACATCCCCACGCTCATCGCGTCGCTGTCCGAAGGCATGACGCTGGAACCGGGGGACATCATCGCCACCGGCACTCCGTCAGGAGTCGGCTACGCAATGGAGCCGCCGCAGTTTCTCAAGAACGGGGACGTCGTCGTCTGCGAAATCTCCGGCATCGGCACGCTCAGCAACACCGTGCGCGCTGTTTGAAAGGGCCCCGTGGCGACGGGGCAGACTACTAAGGGAGGAAGTCCATCATGATGAATAGAAGAGTGTTTACCGCCTCGCTGCTGTCAGCAGTCCCGGCGGCAGGTCTGCTGGGACCAAGGGCAATGGCGCAAGCCCTGCGCGACATCACATTCGTGCAGCCCAGCCCCTCGGCCATCAACTCGTTTCCGGTCTTCGTCGCCATCGGCGAAGGGTTCTTCGAAGAGGAAGGGCTGAATGTCACCGTTGAGGCGATCAACGGATCGGGCGCCGTGTTGCAGGCGCTGTCGGCCGGTCAGGCGCACTTTGGCCGCCCCGGCCCGGGACCGCTGATTGCCGCCCGGTCGCGAGGTGTGAACGCGGTGCACATCTATAACGTCGCCGCTCGCAGCAACTTCGGGATCGCAGTGAAGGCGGACTCAGACTACCAGAGCATCGAAGAACTGCGCGGCAAGGTCATCGGCACAGGAACAGCGGACGGGGCCGAAGTTGGCTTTGCGCGCAACGTCATGACCGGCGCGGGCATGACCGAAGGCGAAGACTACGAATTCCTCACAGTCGGCGACGGTGGGCCCGCGACGGCGGCCTTCCTCAATGGAGAGATCGACGCCTACTCCGCCTCCACCGCCGACACCGCGATCCTGAACCAGCGTGGCATGGCCGTGCGCGACATCACCCCCGCGGAGTTCGGGCGCTTCTTCGGAAACGGCATCGCGACCATGGCCGACACCATCGCCAACGACCGCGAGCTGGTGGAAAGCTGGAGCCGCGCCTTCGCCCGCGGCCATGCCTTTGCGCTGGACGATGCCAATCGCGAGGCGGTGCTCGGCCACCTCGCCGAAGGCAACCCGCAGGAGGGCGAAGATAAAGAGTTCCAGTCCGCCCTGTTCGACGCCGTCCGCTCCAAAACGGTACCGACCGAAGGAAGCGAGCATATGGGATGGTATCCGGCAGAGGTCTGGGCCGAATGGCAGGACGCGCTGGTTGCGGGCGGCGAGATCTCTGCCCCCCTGGACGACCTGTCCGCCGCCTGGACCAACGAATTCGCAGCCTTGGGAAGTCAGGCTGCAGGCGGATGACCGCAATGGCGGAAGAAACCTATGTCGGCGCGCCTTCGGGCGCGCCGGTTTATCAGTTGGCCCGCGTCGGTAAGACCTACGCAAGCAACCAGGTTGTGGCGCTGGAAGACGTCAGCCTTACGCTGAACAAAGGCAGCTTCACATCCGTGATCGGCTCCAGCGGCTGCGGAAAATCCACCTTGCTCAAGATCATGGCGGGCCTGATCCCGCCGTCCAGGGGCCGCGTGGTCCTTCAAGGCCGCCCGGTCACCGGACCGCGCCGCGACATCGGCATGATGTTCCAGCAGGCCACCCTGTTCCCCTGGAAAACCGCTGTCGAGAACATCGTCCTCCCCATCGAAATCCGCGACGGTAAGGCGGCGGCCAAAAAGGCCATGGACAAGGCAACCGAGCTTTTGAAAGTCGTCGGACTTGAGGGCTTCGAAAACGTCTACCCCAACGAATTGTCGGGCGGCATGGCGCAACGCGCCTCGATCTGTCGAATGCTAATTACCGAGCCAGCCGTTCTTCTGCTCGACGAACCCTTCAGCGCACTGGATGAGCTGTCTCGCGACATGATGAACATGGAACTTCAGCGCATCTGCCGCGAGCAAGACGCCACCGCCTTCCTCGTCACCCATTCGATTCAAGAGGCCGTCATCCTCTCGGACGAGATTGTCGTCATGAAGCCGCGCCCCGGACGCATCGCCGAGATCGTAGAAGTCGACCTGCCTCGACCCCGCAGCCTCGACATGATGACGACCCCGAAATTCGGAAGTATTGTCGACCATATTCGCAGCATGTTGGATAAGGGAGAGGACATGTGACCGAATACCAGACCAACAGCACCGCTCACACCGATAACGACACCGACGAAGACACCGTCTGGGTTCAGGAAGTTGCGTTCATCGACTCCGTCCCCCGCTGGATCGCGATGATCTTTGTGTTCGTCGTGTTCGTCGGCACCTGGCAGCTTGTGACAAGCCTTGGCCTCGTATCTCCGATCATCCTGCCAACCCCGTGGGAAACGCTGAGCGATATGATCTTCGTCGGTCAGAACCTTCTCAGCGGTGGCTACATGCTCGCCGCGCTCTGGATCACCATAAAAGAAGTCATCTACGGCTTCGCCCTGGCCATCGCCATTGGCTTTTCGCTAGGCGTTCTGGTGGGCGAAACCGCGTTCGGTGAAAAGGCCGTGATGCCGTATCTTGTGGCCATCGACACGATGCCCAAGGTGGCCTTCGCGCCCCTGTTCGTTGCGTGGTTGGGCTTCGGCATCGAATCCAAGGTCGCACTCGCCGCCTTCATCGCCACATTCCCGATCGTCGTGGGCACCGCCGCCGGGCTGCATGCCGCCGACGAAAACGCCCGCATGCTGTTCAAGACCATGGGTGCAAGCCGCATGCAGACCCTGATCAAGATGAAGCTCCCCTCCGGCCTGCCGCAAATCTTCACCGGCCTAAAGATCGGGGCCGTCGGTGTGATGGCGGGCGCGATCACAGGGGAATTCCTAGGCGGCGGCAAGGGGTTTGGCGAACTCATCCGTGTGGCAGCCTCCCAGCTCAACACACCGCGCGTGTTCTCGTTGATCCTCTATCTCAGCCTGGTTGGCCTCGCGCTTTACCTGTTGGTGCAATGGGTGCAAAGAACCGCCGTCTTTTGGCAGAAGGAAAGCGTGGGCTCCTACGATGCCGGATAGCGGCACGATTTCTGTCGACACGCTCTGCGATTTCGTCTCCAGCGCACTGATGTCGCGGGGTGTGCCAAAGGCCGATGCCGACAAGGTCGCCGGTCTCATGGTCGAGGCCGATATCTATGGCTACGGCACCCACGGGGTCTTCCGCTTGCGCCAGTACCTCGCGCGGTTGGCGGGGGGCGGATGCAACCCCGAACCGTCGATCTCAGTCGCCCACGAAACCGTGGCGACCGCACTCATCGACGGGGACAACGGCCTCGGGCACCTCGCCATGGCCGCCGCACGGGATCTCGCAATCGAAAAGGCTCGCGACGCCGGGATCGGCTGGGTCGGCGTCCGGCGCGGCAATCATGCGGGGCCCCTGGCGCTTTACGTTCGCCCAAAGGCTGAGGCGGGTCTGTTGGGCATGGCGGCAGCAGTCGGCAGCGCCAATCATGTACCGCCCTATGGGGGGAGCGATCTGCTCCTCGGCACCAACCCAATCGCCTTTTCCGCGCCAACGACGGGCCCCGATCCCTTCGTCTTCGACATGGCCACGACAGTGGCCGCCATGGGCAAGATCAAGACCTTGCTGCAACAAGGCGAACGCATGCCCGAGGGCTGGATGGTCGGGCGAGACGGTCAACCGCTGACCGACCCCGCGCGCAAATCCGAAGGTTTCCTTCTGCCGATTGGCGGAGCCAAGGGCTTCGGCCTTTCTGTTGTGATCGGCTTGTTCGCCGGGGTCCTGAACGGCGCGGCTTTTGGTACGGATGTCGTGGACTTCACAAAGGACACATCGTCGTCCACCAACACGGGCCAGTTCGTCATGGCCCTGAATCCCGACGCATTCGGCATCGGATCGGACTTCGCCGGACAAGCGACCCGCGTATTTGACGAGATGCGGGCATCACCCCCGCTGCCCGGCCACAACGCGGTCCGCCTTCCGGGCGATGGAAAATCCGCCACGGCTGACGACCGTCGCTCCAACGGACTGACCCTTAACCCAGCCCTCCGGAAAGACCTGAACACCCTCGCTGCCGAATACAACCTCACCGCTCCCTTTCCATCGGTTCAATGACCTAAGGGGCTGTTGCCTGGCCCCGGGCAAACAGCGTCGCTCTTTCGATCTCGTTTCGTACGGGATGACTCCCGCTATCGTTGGGCGACTTCTGGGGCATACCAACCCAAGGCTATGCGCACTGCCGCTGAAGTGTTTGGGCAAAAGAAGCTTTTCACGGCTACTACGGTCTGGGAGACGGTATCGAACCAGACGGCACAGCAACAGGGCAAGGCCGCGACCCGGTTAATCTCTGAAATTCGGGTAAGACTGTAATATATCAAAAATGTAATTTTATTGGTCAATGTACTCATTGGATAGGCTGTATTTGGAATGGTATCGGTGAACGGGAAGTAACAGGGAGGACTTAACGTGATCCATTTCAAAACTGCCATTGCCGCCGCAACGCTTGCGGTCTCAGCTACGCTTGCTCATGGGCAATCGCTGAGCCTTGAGGGCGGCGGCGCCGCCTCGCTGACGGGCATCGTGCCGCAGACCTATGCGCAATTCGCGTCCGAGGAAGGGATCGATCTTCAAGTCGTTCTGGGCCAGACGCTGACCCGTTCGGCGCTGAAACTGGCGGCGGGCCGTATCGACATGGCGGTCGTTCCGCCCCCGGCGTTTCGGGCAATGGCAAACGGCGTCGGTCCCTATTCCGAAAATGCCGATCAGGCGAAGACGCTTTCGGGTGACGTTCGCGCGCTCTTCGGCTTTCCGGGCGGGACGTTCCACGCGATTGCCTGGGCGGACAGCGGCATTGCAAGCTGGGGCGATCTGGCAGGCAAGCGCGTCTACATCGGGCCACCTGCGGGTGCAGCCAGCGGTCAGATTCAGGGTTTGATCGAATCCGCATCTGGCGGACTGAAGAACGAGGATGACTACGAAGGCATCCGCGCGCCCTGGGGCGCAGCCCAGCAGTCGTTCCAGGACGGGCAATACGACGTCTATGTCGCTTCCGCCGCTGTCGGCAGTCAGGCGTTGAATGAACTCAGCCTTCAGCGCGAAATCATCATCCTCGGCGTGCCCGAAGAGATGGTCGGCTCGGACACCTGGAACGAGGCACTCACCCGCGGCTCCTTGACAGAAGCGCTCATTCCGGCAGGCACGTATTCCGGTCAGTCCAATGGTGACAAAGATCTGACGACGGTCGCCACCTCGATGATGATGGCCGTCCACAAGGACATGGACGACGACACCGCCTATGCGCTGACCAAGGCGTATTGGGAAAACCTCGAAGCCATGAAGAACGCCAACGCGCTGATGCGCTCGATTGACGAGAACGACGTCTTTGGCGGCATGAACGCTCCGGTGCACCCGGGTGCGGCGCGCTACTATGCCGAGATCGGGGTCGAGATTCCGGCCGATTTGATGGCGAAGTAAGCCGCTGGATTGCGCAGCGGCGCGCGGAAGACGCGCGCCGCAAAAACAACGGCAAAGAAAACAGCGGCGACCCATCGGGAGGATAGGGCAATGACTGACGCGACGACGGGTGTTTCGCGCATCGCTGGGTATTCAGCTTTTGCAATAGGGTTGGCGATTGCTCTGGCCGGGCTGGCCAATGTGCTTCCGACATACAACGTCCTTCCCCGGATCGGGCCCTTTCCGGTCGAATGGTTCCGCCCGCTCTTCTACTGGCTGTCGATCCTCGTTTTCCTCGCGGGAGACGCTGAGCGCCGGGCCAACGCCGGAAAGCTGAGCCCGTTCCATCTGATCGCCTACGCGATTGCCTTCGTCGCCATCACGTATGTCTGTTGGGATTACTACCGGATCGGCCAGATCATCGCGAATTCCGTGATGTTCTTCGGCCCGCGCGAGATGTACGTCGCCCTCGTTGCGGCGGGCATTTCAATCTGGGCCTGCTGGATCCTCTGGGGCGCGCCCATCGCGATTATCGGGGGCATCGCACTTCTTTACCTCGCCACAGGGCAGCACTGGCCGGGCCCGCTTCAGACCGCACCGTCGGACATCTACGACACGATCTCGGCCAATATCTGGTTCGACAGCGATCAGGGTATCCTCGGCTCGATCATGGGGGTCGTGCTTACGACGGTTCTGCCATTCATCATCCTTGGCGCAATTCTGGAGGGCTGCGGGGCCGGCGGGTCGATGATCCGCATCTCCTTCCACCTGATGAAAAAGTTCAAAGGCGGCCCGGCCTACGCCGCAATTCTTGCCTCTGCGCTGTTCGGGACAGTGTCCGGCTCGGCCGTGGCCAATGTCGTCGGCACAGGGGTTGTCACGATCCCAATGATCCGCAAACGCGGCTTCAATTCGAATTTCGCGGGTGCCGTCGAAGCGACGGCGTCGACCGGCGGGCAGATCCTGCCGCCGATCATGGGCGCGGCGGCGCTGGTCATGGCCGATATCGTCGGCGTCAGTTATCTGACCGTGATCCTGGCCGTCATTATCCCGGCAATCGCCTATTATCTGTCTTTGTTTCTGGCCGTGTACTTCGAAGCCCAGAAGCTGGATATCGTCGTCACCGACGAAGATGTTGGTGTGCCCGCGCCCGTTGGGCAAGACTGGTTGAACATGGTTTTGGTGTTCGGACCGATTGCGATCATCGTCTATCTGCTGGTCAGCGGTCTTTCGGCGGCGGGCGCCTCGATTGCGGCGATCCTGCTTCTGCTTCCGCTCAGCTTCCTCAACCCCGAGGTGCGCAGGGCACCGCAACTTCTGATCAAGGCGCTTGCCGAAGGCGGCAAGGTCGTCGGTCAGCTCGCCGTCGCGATCGCAATTGTCGGGATCGTCGTGTCGACGCTTTCAGCGACCGGCGTGCCGACGTCCTTCGCGGTTCTGCTGTCGGGCGCATCTTCGAACTCGCTCCTGATTGCGCTGATGATTGCGGCGGCGGGCTGTATCATCCTCGGGATGGGGATGCCCACGCTGCCCGCCTATATCGCGATCATCTCGGTCATGGGTCCGACACTTCAGGGCTTCGGGATGGACCTTCTGGCAGCGCATATGTTCGTGTTCTTCTTCGGCGTCGCCGCCGGGATCACGCCGCCGGTCGCGCTGACGGCCTTCGCAGCGGCCAGCGTCTCGGGCGGGCGACCCATCGCGACAGCCATCGAGTCGACGCGGATCGGTGCGATGATGTTCCTGATCCCGTTTGCCTGGGCCTTCGATGACGCCCTGCTTTTGGGGATCGGAGAGACAGACCTAAGCGTCGTCCTGCCCGCGATCTTCTTCCTGCTGGCGGCGCTTTACTTCTGCACCAGCGCTCTGATCGGCCACGATCGCGGCAAGCTGTCGGTCGTCGAGCGGCTGCTTCGCCTCGGCGTAACGATCGCGCTTCTGACGCCGATGACGGTCGCTGAAGTTGGGGGTCTGGCGGTGGGTCTCGCGCTCGTCGCGTTCCGCTACATCGGCGGGTCGCGGGGACAGGGAGAAGTCGCATGACAAAACGTCCGAACTTCATCCTATTCATCACCGACCAGCACCGGGCCGACTATCTGGGCTGCTACGGCCACCCGATCCTGAAAAGCCCGAACATCGACAGCATTGCCGAGCGGGGCGTGGCGTTTGACAGGTTCTATGTCGCAAGCCCGGTCTGCATGCCGAACCGGGCGAGTCTGATGACCTGCCGGATGCCCTCCAGCCACGGCGTGACAATGAACGGCGTGCCGCTGTCGAAGAAAAACGTCACATTCGTCGAGCTTCTGAAGGACGCGGGCTATCGCACGGCGCTGATCGGGAAGAGCCACCTGCAAACGTTCACCGGGGCGCCGCCAACCATCCAGGTCCCGCCAGCGCGGCAGGGATATCACCGGGCCAACGGTGATCTCACTGAAGCGGTGCGGCACGATCTGGACACGCCGATCTACAAGGTTGAAGAGCCGGATTTCTGGTCCGGGCCGCAGCCAAGTGTCCCCACGCCGTTCTACGGGTTCGATCATGTCGAGCTGGTGACGGGCCACGGCGACCACATCGGCGGTAACTACGCCCGGTGGCTGCTTGAGCGAGAGCCGAATGCGGCTGACCTGATTGGTGCCGAGAACCAGCTTCCGCATGATTACACGTGCCCGCAGGCCGTTCGCACCGCCATCCCGGCGGAGCTGTACTCGACGACCTACATCGCAGAGCGCGCGGCGGCATTCATTGAGGACCACAAGGACGACGATGCACCGTTCTTTCTGATGGTCAGTTGGCCGGATCCCCACCACCCCTTCAACCCGCCCGGGAAGTACTGGAACATGTACGACCCGGAGGATTTCGCGGTGCCAGAGGCGTTTGTCCGCAACGACTGGACACCGCCGCCGCATGTGGCCGGTGTCATCTCAACCCGCGAGTCCGGGCAGGCGAACCTGCAAGGCATGAGCGCCGTCGGTTGCAGCCCGCGCGAGGCGCAGGAGGCGCAGGCGCTGACCTGCGGCATGATCACAATGATCGACGACGCGGTCGGTCAGGTTCAGGCGGCCCTGCATGCCAGCGGTCGGGCAAGCGATACCGTGGAGATTTTCACCACGGATCACGGCGATCACCTCGGCGATCATCGGCTTCTGTTCAAAGGTGCCGAGCAGTACGAGCAGATCACCCGCGTGCCATTCCTGTGGGCCGACCCCATGGGTGAAACCGGCGTGCGAAACGACAGCATCGGGCAAACGCACGACATCGGCACAACGGTGCTGGAGCGCGCAAAAATTGAAAAGGCCTGGGGCATGCACGGGCGGGCGCTGTTCTCTGACCCGCCGCGCGATACGGCCTTTGTCCAGTACGCCCATCAGAAAGAGATGGATGAGATCGGCGTCACGCCGAACATCCACACCGTTCGTGACGACCGTTATCGGCTGTCGGTCCTGCAGGACATGGACTGGGGCGAACTCTATGACATCGAAGCCGATCCGGGCGAGTTCAACAACCTTTGGGACGATCCGGATCAGGCGGCCAACAAGCTCAGGATGATGGAGCATTTGATCCGCGCGGAACTGGCCCATGTCGACCGCTCTCCAAAACCAACGGGCAGGGCGTGATGCCCGAGCGAGTGGAAGGAACCTTGAGATGAAAGTCAGATCAATCCTTTGCGCCTTTAGCGGTGACGCAGCACAAGGCAGCGGGCTGCGGCACGCCGTTCGTCTGGCCAGGCACCACGACGCCCATCTGACCGGGGTCGTACGGCACGGCGTACCTGCGCTTGAACAGCGCTTCGCCCCTCGCATTCGGTCTGCGCTTCTCACCGAACTCAGGAGCGCCGATGCAGCGCATATCGCCGAGATCGCCGAGCGCTTCCAGACGATGGTCGCGGCCGAAGGTCTGGGTGATCAGGCCGAGTTTCTGGAAATCGAGCCCGCGAAAGACGGCCCGCTTTCGGAATTTGCGCATGCCTTCGACCTGATCGTGACCGGAGTTCACTCTGACGCCGCCAATGAGGCGCATTTGTCGGCAAATCCCGATATCCTCGCGCTCAAGTCCGGACGGCCCGTTCTGGTGGTTCCGGACGCATACGACTCAGATGCGCTGGCCGACCGTGCGCTTGTCGCCTGGGACGGCAAACGATCCGCCACGCGAGCCATCGGCGATGCCATGGCAATTCTCGCCGAAAAGTCGCATGTCACGCTACTGAGCGTCGGAAAAACACCGCGCGGCACCGACCGCATGGTCGACAACATGCGACGGCACGGTGTCACTGTAGAGGCGCGGACCGTCGACGCCGGAAACGGCATCGCGGCGTCGATCCTGCGTGGGGCCGCAAGCGACGGCGCACGGCTCATCGTCACGGGCGCCTTCGAGCATTCGAAATTCTCGCATGACCTCTTCGGCGGGGTCTCGACGGATGTCATTGCGCGGACAGATGTACCCGTTCTCATGGCGCATTGAGCGGTGGAACGCCTGAAACCTAGGTGTCTGCGGTGATCTCGCTGACCACCGAAATGATCGTGGTGTTTGTGCTGCTCGGCGCGACTGTCACGCTTTTCGTGACCGAGATTCTGCGCATCGATCTGTCCGCCGTGCTGGTCATGGTGGCGCTTGGGCTGCTGTCCCAGGTGCCGGGCCTTGAGAACCTCGCCGATCCGGCCCACCTGTTCGATGGCTTCGCCTCGAACGCAGTGATTTCCATTATCGCCGTGATGATTATCGGCGCGGGGCTGGACAAAACCGGTCTGATGAGCCGCGTCGCGTCCGCCATCCTGAAGTATGGCGGTTCGACCGAAGCCCGGATCATCCCGATCATCTCTGGCACCGTGGGTATCATTTCATCGTTTATGCAGAACGTCGGCGCCGCGGCATTGTTCCTGCCGGTGGTCAGCCGCATATCGGTGCGCACAGGGCTACCGATGAGCCGGCTTTTGATGCCGATGGGCTTTTGCGCCATTCTGGGCGGGACGATGACGATGGTCGGGTCTTCACCGCTGATCCTGCTCAACGACCTCATTCTGACGGCGAACGACTCCCTACCCGCCGATCAGCAGATGGAGACCTTCGGCCTATTCGCGGTCACCCCGGTCGGGCTGGCGCTTGTCGTGACCGGCATCCTGTACTTCGTTCTGTTCGGCCGCTTCGTCCTGCCCGCGCAGCGGGAAGGCGGCGACCGTGCCAGCGGGCAATCAATCCGTGAATATGTCCGTGAGACCTACGGCTTTGATGCGGATATCTTTGAAGTGGAGTTCCCGGAAAGCTGCGGGATCGACGGGACGACAATCCTCGATCTGACCCATGAAAGCCACGTCTCGATCATCGGCAGCTACCACAAGGGCTCGCGCTTCTTCGGTCCGATTGCCTCCACCGAGCTGGTGACCCCCTGCCGGTTGGCGGTCATCGGCGAGCGGCGCGTGGTCGACAAGCTCGCAGCCCGGTACAATGCTCGCGTGCTGAAAGAGCTGGAGGTCTTCAGCGAAGAGATGGCCGCGACCAATGCCGGGATCGCCGAGGTCGTAATCCCCGCAGGCTCGGGCCTGATCGGCAAGACCGTTCGCGAAGTGATGATGCGCAAGACCTACGGTCTAAGCATGCTCGCCATTCATCGCGGCGGGGACACGATGACGGTGCTGGAACGCGCCGATGGCGTGACAACGGCATTCTCAGAGGTGCCCTTTCTGGCCGGGGACACCATCGTGGGGTTCACCAAGTGGGACAGGCTGGCCAAGCTGACCCGGAACCGCAATTTCGTCGTAGTCACCCAGAACTTCCCGCGCGAGGAAATGCGTCCGCAGAAGGTGGCTCACGCGCTGATCTTCTTTGCGATTGCATTGGCCCTTGTGCTTTTCTCTGACATTCGGCTGTCGCTCTGCCTTCTGACCGGTGCCGTCGGCATGGTTGTCAGCCGCGTGTTCTCAATCGACGAAGCCTATGGGGCCGTAAGTTGGAGTACAGTGTTTCTTCTCGCCAGCCTGATCCCCCTCGGGCAGGCAGTGCAGGCGACTGGGACCGCGACCTGGATCGCGCAAGAGGCACTGAGGTTGCTCGACGGCGTGCCAATCTTCGGCCTCCAGATCGGCGTCGCCATCCTAGCGACGGCCTTCACCCTGATCATGTCGAACGTGGGCGCCACAGTGCTTCTCGTCCCACTCTCCGTCTCGATTGCGCTCGCCGCCGGAGGTGACCCGGCGATCTTTGCACTGACGGTTGCCATCGCCACCTCGAACTCGTTCCTCATCCCGACCCATCAGGTCAACGCGCTGATCATAGGGCCTGCGGGATACAAGGTGACGGACTTCATGAAGAGTGGCGGCGTGATGACCGTTCTGTTCCTCATCGTGTCGATGGCGATGATGAACCTCGTCTTTTAGCGACGTTGCAAGTAGAGAAGGATCAATGCACACCATACCCCGATCCTTGAAAAGAGCGCCAACTGGTGCAAGCATCCCCCTGCGGTCGTAGGCAGTGTGAAAGTTTAAGCATCGCCCGAGCGCTAGGTTGAAGCATCTCCAAAGATGCATGGGAGGATATATGTTCAAACATCTACTCGGCGTCGCTGCCGTGACCACCGCGTTGTCGCCAGTTGCCGTGATGGCGCAAACCGAAATCCAGTTCTGGCACGCGTTTACAGGCCGTCTTGGCGAACTCGTCGCTGCGCAGGTTGAAGGCTTCAACGCAAGCCAGAGCGACTATGTCGTCGTCCAAAGCCATAAAGGCAACTATTCTGAAACGTTGAACGCAGGCATCGCCGCTTTCAGGGCCCAGGAACAACCACACATACTCATGGTATTCGAAGTGGGCACGGCAACGATGATGTCCGCCGAAGGTGCAATCCGCCCCGTCTATGAAGTAATGGCGGAAAGCGGTGCCACCTTCGATCCGGACGCTTATATCGGGTCCGTAAAGGGGTACTATACGACCACCGAAGGCGACATGCTGTCCCTGCCTTACAACTCATCGACGCCGGTTCTCTGGGTGAACCGCGACGCGTTTGAAGCCGCAGGTGTGGACCCTGACACGGACCTTTCCACCTGGGAAAAGGTCGGTGAGACTCTGGATGCACTGAAGGCTGGGGGCGAGGATTGCCCGCTTGTGACGGCATGGCAAAGCTGGATTCACCTGGAAAACTTCTCGGCCTATCATGATGTTCCTTTTGCCTCCAAGGACAACGGGTTCGCGGGTCTCGACACCGAGCTCATGTTGAATGGGCCTGCGCAGGTGGCACACCTCACGGCGATGGGCGAGTGGGCGCAGGACGGCAAGTTCGTCTACACAGGCCGGCGCAACGAAGGCGGGGCGAACTTCCGGTCTGGTGAATGCGCGCTCTTTACGGAAAGCTCGGCGGGCTATGCCGGCATCAAGGCAGAAGCGCAATTCGACTTTGAAGTGCGTCCGCTGCCTTACTGGGAGGCTGTGACCAGCGAACCCCAGAACACGATCATTGGCGGCGCGTCGCTTTGGGTTATGGCGGGCCATGAGGATGAGGAATACAAGGGCGTTGGTGAGTTCTTGAGCTTCCTGTCATCGTCCGGTGTTCAGGCGCAGTGGCACCAGGACACAGGCTATCTACCAATCACAGCGGCAGCCGGGGATGCCACGCGCGCAGCGGGTTTCTATGACGAAAACCCAGGCACGGACATCGCCGTCATCCAGATGACTGCCAAGGACCCTACGGCGAATTCCAAAGGGCTGCGCCTTGGGTCCTTCGACCAGATCCGCGGGATTATCGACGAAGAACTGGAAGCGATTTGGTCCGGCGACAAGACAGCGCAAGAAGCGATGGACAGCGCTAAGGAGCGCGGTGACGCGCTCTTGCGCCGGTTCGAGTCAGCGAACCGCTAGGCCATACTCACTGCCCCGGGTCTGGTCCCGGGGCAGTGGTTTCCAAACTCCTGCGCCCATGGAAAAACGCGTCACCTTCAAAGGCTGGATGTTGCCGCTTCTGCTGATTGCGCCGCAGGTGCTCGTCTCGGCCGTCTTTTTCTTCTACCCCGCTGGGCAGGCTGTCTGGCAGTCCTTGTTCATTCCGGACCCGTTCGGGTTGTCGGCGCAGTTCGTCGGATTTGGCAACTTCGAGTTCCTGCTAAGCGACAGTTTCTATCGCGCCTCCTTTGTCACGACTGCGATATTCTCGATCCTCGTCACCCTCTGTTCGATGATCCCGGCGCTGTTTCTTGCCGTCATCGCAGATCGGCTGATCAAAGGATCGGGCGTGTATCGCACCATGTTGATCTGGCCCTACGCCGTGGCACCTGCTGTCGCAGGGGTTCTATGGCTCTTTATGTTCAACACGCGCGTTGGCGTGATCTCTTGGTATCTCGGGCAGATGGGCTACGACTGGAACCACGTCCTCAACGGCGGGGAGGCGATGGGCCTTGTCGTTGTCGCCTCCGCCTGGGGACGGATCAGCTACAACTTCCTCTTCTTCTTTGCTGCACTGCAGTCCGTGCCACGGTCTGTGATCGAAGCGGCGGCCATTGACGGCGCACATTTTTGGCGACGGTTCTTCACGATCGTATTGCCGCTCGTGTCACCAACCGCGTTTTTCCTGCTGGTCGTGAATGTGGTTTATGCCTTCTTCGAGACGTTCGGTGTGATCCACACGATCACCGCTGGCGGCCCGCAGCAGTCGACCACGATCCTTGTCTACAAAGTTTTCTCCGACGGGTTTGTCGGGCAGGATCTCGGCTCATCCTCAGCCCAGTCCGTAATCCTCCTGATCGTTGTCGGTCTCTTGACGGTGATCCAATTCAAGTACGTTGAAAAAAGGGTCCACTACGAGTGACAACACAACGGGACGGCATGGTGGAGAAGCGCGGCGCGGGGCTATGGCTCTCGCACGTTGCCATGATCCTCGGCGTCCTGGTGATCTTCTTTCCGATCTGGTTGGCCTTTGTCGCCTCCACCGTAACGCAGCAGGACATCATCTCTCCCCCCATGCCGGTGGTGCCAGGGGACCAGTTCCTAATCAATTATAAGAATGCGCTCTTTTCCGGCGTGAATGTGCCGGTCGGCACAATGCTGATCAACAGCCTTGTGATGGCCATCGGCATCGCGGTTGGTAAGATCGTTATTTCGCTGCTCAGCGCCTTTGCGATTGTCTATTTCCGGTTCCCGTTTCGCACGACCTTCTTCTGGATGATCTTCCTGACCCTGATGCTGCCGGTCGAGGTACGGATCGTGCCGACATTTGAAGTGGTGGCAGGCTTTGGGATGCTCAACAGCTACTCCGGACTGATCCTGCCACTCATCGCCTCCGCAACGGCAACTTTCCTTTTCCGGCAGTTCTTTCTCACCATCCCGGATGAATTGGCCGAGGCCGCCCGCGTTGACGGCGCACGCCCGATGCGGTTCTTCATCGACATCGTCGTTCCGATGAGCCGTACAAACATCGCTGCCCTCTTCGTGATCCTGTTCATCTACGGCTGGAACCAATACCTCTGGCCACTTCTGATCACGACCGATCCAGAGATGAACACCATCGTCATGGGCATCAAGCAGATGTTCCCAAGCGGTGACGACTTCGCGCATTGGCCAACAATCATGGCCACCTCAATCCTCGCCATGATCCCCCCGGTGATCGTCGTCATCTCAATGCAAAAGCTCTTTGTCCGCGGCCTTGTCGATAGTGAGAAATAGAAGATGGCAACTGTCACGCTAACCGATGTCAAAAAGAGCTTTGGCGGCACAGACGTCATACACGGGATCAACGTCGACATCGCGGATGGCGAGTTTATCGTGATCGTAGGGCCGTCTGGCTGTGGAAAATCCACGCTCCTTCGGATGGTCGCCGGGCTGGAAACGGTGACCTCAGGCGACATTGCCATTGGTGGGGAACACGCGAACGATAAAGAACCGATGGACCGCGACATCGCCATGGTCTTCCAGAACTACGCGCTCTATCCCCACATGTCGGTGCGCCAAAACATGGGCTATGGGTTGAAGATTTCCGGCCTTCCAAAGGCCGAGATCAATCGGAAGGTTGAAGAGGCCGCAAAGCTTTTGCAGCTTCAGCCGCTTCTTGACCGCAAACCCCGGCAACTGTCCGGCGGCCAGCGCCAGCGCGTTGCCATGGGTCGCGCCATCGTCCGCGAACCTGCCGTTTTCCTGTTTGACGAACCCCTTTCCAACCTAGACGCCAAGCTCCGGGTGCAAATGCGGTTGGAGATCCGCGAACTTCAGGACAAGCTTGGCATCACTTCACTTTACGTTACGCACGATCAGGTCGAAGCCATGACGATGGCTGACCGCATGATCGTGATGAACGGCGGTGTCGCTGAGCAGATCGGCACGCCTCTCGAAGTATATGAGGCTCCAAGCACGCTATTTGCGGCGCAATTCATCGGCAGCCCGGCGATGAACGTCTTCGATGCGCGGCTGGAGAGTGGGACGATCAAACTCGGCGATGCACACATCGGCCAGCGGGACGGACCCGATGGCCCGATCAAGGTGGGGCTCAGACCCGAACATCTGGACAGCAATGGCAGTGGCCCGATCGAGGCGACCATCCAAATGTCCGAACCGCTAGGCGCAAACACGCTTTTTCATGGTCATCTTTCAGGCAGGGGCGACGCCCTAACAGTCAGTTTGCCCGGTGTGCATTCGGTTGGAGACAGGCAGACGCAAATGCGCTTCTCGATCTCGCAGAACAACATTCATGTGTTCGACCCGTCGAGCGGGCGTCGGTTATAAGTTGGTTGCTGAGGACATCAGGGACTGCGCGGCTTCCATCTTAGCGTAGTTCAATCCCGGCAAGGTCGGCGAGCACCGCCTCGGCGTTGTTGCCGTTGATCGGTTGGCAGACGGCCTGCGTGATTTGCGGGTAGAGGCCCAAAAGCTTCACCCGCATCCCGTAGTAACGCACCTTGCAACCGTTCTCTTCCGAGACGAAGGCCCCCGCGAGTTCCCCCGGATAGTGGGGCTGAAGGTAGCGCAGGTACGACACCACATCGAGGTAGACGCTGTCGCGAATGCGGAACTCGGTCGCGTCAAACTGGCCTTCGCAGGGGTAGCCGCTGCAGGCGTAGACGACCAGCTCCCCGGGGCGGCCCTCGATGCCGTTGCCGAGGAACGACGCTATAATTGTTTTAGTCGTTTCGCGAAGATGTCTCATTACTGTTAGGCTTGGGGTGCGCCCACTTAAGACCATGCAGAAATAGTAGGCAGTGCGACGCCCTAGGATACTCGTGGAGAACTCAACTTGGTTCTGGACGAATCCGATGGTTCGGTAGGTCCAATTGGCGCGTTCTAGAACGCATGGGGTGATCTCTGAGTGTCTCATTGAAGGGCTTCTGCTGTTGTTCGCATTTATTCGAGGAGCAGGACCATCAGCTTGGTTTGCGCTGGTAGCAGGGGCGGCAATGGCGACTGAATTCTTTGAACTTAGGCCCACGTCTGCACGGGCAACCATCCTGCTCTCGCATGGTGCTGGAGCAACCATGTACTCCTCAAAATAGCCGGAACTGGTGGAGTTGGAGTTGGAGTTCCCCCGGTTTCGTGGACACCCTTTGACTGAAGTGGAAAGGTGTTCAGATGCCACGAACAAGGAATCCGTACCCGGCGGCTTTCCGG